>SVMK01000068.1 GCA_015067465.1 Oscillospiraceae bacterium | reverse complement strand
AGGAGTTGAATTGTTTCGCTATACTCTGAGTTAGAGGATAAGGCTTCGATCGCCTTTATAAGTGCCTGTTTTCTTGTCATTGTAGAGACTCCTTTCGGTATTCTCTACATTCGATAGCCGTTCCCATGATTGCGGGCGAAATCCGGCGCTATCTGCGCGACAACAGCGCCATGCGCGTTTCCCGCAGTATGCGCGACACCGCCTACCGCGTTTTGCAGGTGAAAGAAAAGCTTACGGCCGAGCACGGACGGGAACCGACCGTGGAGGAGATCGCGCAGGCGCTGGGCGTTGCGCGCAGCGAGGTTGTGTTTGCAATGGACGCCATCTGCGATCCTGTCAGCCTGTATGAGCCGGTGTATACCGAAAGCGGCGAGAGCATCACCGTGATGGATCAGGTGGGCGATACAAAAAACACGGACGACCAATGGCTGATGCAGATTGCGCTGGATCAGGCCATGCACAGCCTGACGGAGCGAGAAAAGCACATTCTCGCCCTGCGTTTTTTCGACGGAAGAACGCAGATGGAGGTGGCGGGCGAGATCGGCATATCGCAGGCGCAGGTGTCGCGGCTGGAGAAAAACGCCATCGGTCAGATCAAAAAGCAGATTTTTGCGTCGTAATGCAGGTCTTTTTCCCGGGCGGGTAGCATAAGCTGTTGCAAAAGGGGGAGATGCGGCGTGCGATTGTCGGAACTGCGGAGTAAGGAAATCATCAATATTTGCAGCGGACAGCGGCTTGGCTATGTCTGCGATGCGGATGTGGAAATGCCGGGCGGCATGCTCAAGGCGCTGATTGTGCCGGGGCCATGCCGCTTTTTCGGTTTGTTCGGCAGGGAGCCGGACTTTTTGATTCCGCTCAGCTGCATCACGAAGATCGGGAAGGACATCATTCTGGTGGAAATTCAGGGCAGCTGCGGGCGGAGCAGGCGGGGAAAACAGGAATACGGCTGATGCGCTGCGCGCCCGATGCGGCGCAGCAGCGCAAAATATTTCAAAAAGTATGGTATTTCAGTAATATTTCTCTTGCATTGGCGGGGAATATTTGCTATAATACCAAGGCATTACGCATGGAAGCGGACTTTCGGTCGGTGGCGACTTGCTTGGCCGGGGGGATGAAGTTTCCAGAGGTAAAAAACTAAATGATTTGGAGGAAAAAACGTAATGGCAGTCGTATCTATGAAGCAGCTTCTGGAGGCCGGTGTGCACTTTGGTCACCAGACCCGTCGTTGGAACCCGAAGATGGCAGAGTACATCTTCATGGAGAGAAATGGTATCTATATCATTGACCTTCAGAAAACCGTGAAGAAGATCGAGGAAGCATACAGCTTCGTTCGTTCCGTTGCGGAAAACGGCCAGTCCGTTCTGTTTGTCGGCACCAAGAAGCAGGCTCAGGAAGCCGTGAAGGAAGAGGCCGAGCGCGTCGGTCAGTTCTACGTCAATGCCCGCTGGCTCGGCGGCATGCTCACCAACTTCAAAACCATGCGCACCCGCGTTGACCGCATGGCTCAGCTGAAGAAGATGCAGGAAGACGGCACCTTCGACATGCTGCCCAAGAAGGAAGTTGTCAAGCTGCTCCACGAGATGGAAAAGCTGGACAAGTACCTCGGCGGCGTGAAGGACATGAAGAAGCTCCCCGGCGCTCTGTTCGTCGTTGACCCCCGCAAGGAGCACAACGCTGTTTCCGAAGCACGCAAGCTGCACATCCCCATCGTTGCAATCGTTGACACCAACTGCGATCCCGATGAGGTTGACTATGTGATTCCCGGCAACGATGACGCAATCCGCGCAATCCGCCTGATCAGCGCCACCATGGCAAACGCCGTGATCGAAGGCCGCCAGGGCGAAGACGCCGAAGCTCCCGCCGAGGCCGCTGTGGAAGCCACCGAAGAAGCCGCTGAATAAGCTGAATAATATTACAGGAGGATAAAATCATGGCATTTACCGCTCAGGATGTTAAGACTCTCCGTGAGATGACCAACGTCGGCATGATGGACTGCAAGAAGGCCCTGACCGAAACCGACGGCGATATGGACAAGGCAGTTGAATGGCTGCGTGAAAAGGGCCTGGCCAAGGCCGCAAAGAAGGCCAGCCGCATTGCTGCCGAAGGCATGAGCTATGCTCTTGTTGAAGGCAACGTCGGCGTTGTTGTTGAAGTGAACTGCGAGACCGACTTCTGTGCCAAGAGCGAGCTGTTCGTGGCTTTCGTTAAGGACATTGCCGCTGCTGTTCTTGCAAATGATGTTGCTGATGTTGACGCTCTCATGAACTGCAAGTACCCCGGCTCCGACCTCACCATTTCCGAAACCCTCCCCGAGAAGGTTATGTCCATCGGCGAGAACCTGCAGGTCCGTCGTTTTGTCCGCTACACCGAGAACACCTCCGTTTCCTACGTTCACGCAGGCGGCAAGATCGGCGTTCTGGTCAACCTCGTTGTTGAAGGCGGCATTGACGCCACCACCATCGGTAAGGACGTTGCCATGCAGATCGCAGCCCTCAATCCCCGCTTCTGGGACAAGACTCAGGTTACCGAGGACGTTCTGGAAGAAGAGAAGAAGATTGCTCTGGCTCTGATGGATCAGGATCCCAAGATGGCCGGCAAGCCCGAGGCTGTCAAGGAAAAGATCGTCATGGGTAAGATGAACAAGTTCTATGAAGAAAACTGCCTGCTCCAGCAGGAGTTCGTCAAGGACAACAGCTTCTCCGTTGAGAAGTACATCGCTTCCGCAGCCAAGGCCCTCGGCGGCACCGTCAAGTTCGTTGACGCAGTCCGCTTCGCAACCGGCGAAGGCATTGAGAAGAAGGAAGAGGACTTCGCAGCTGAAGTTGCAGCACAGATGAACATGGGCAAGAAGTGAGTTATTCCGCCCGGACACCGTTCGGCGAAAACTCATACCACCCTGAAACGATAAACGAGAGATTCGGGATATTTCTTATCCCGAATCTCTCGTTTTTTATGCCCGCGCCTCGGAAACCGCGCAGCCGCAGGAATGCGAAAAACAGCTTTGATTTTTTGGGCGATATAGTGTAAAATAAGATGTTATCGTATTTTGTCGAAAATAATCGGAAAGAGAATCAAACATGGTTTTTTCAAGCCTGATATTTTTATATGCATTTTTCCCGCTGTCGCTCGTCGGCTGCCTTCTGTTCCGGAAAAAGTCGCAGCGAAACGTCGTTTTGCTGATTTTCTCGCTGGCGTTTTATGCGTGGGGCGAGCCCGTTTATGTTTTGCTTCTGATGTTCATGGCGCTTGTGGCATGGTTTTGTGCGCTGCGTGTGCTCGCCGCGCAAACAGAGCGCTGCCGCCGCATTTGGGTGGCGGTTTCCTGCGTCATTGACATTGCGCTGATCGGATTTTTCAAGTATGCGGGAATGATCTGCTCCCTGTTCGGACCGGTTCCTGCGGCGGTGCGGAGCATCGCGCTGCCCATCGGCATTTCGTTTTATACTTTCCAGCTGCTGACCTATGTTGTGGACGTATATCGCGGCGAAGCACCCGCGCAGAAACGCTACTGCGATGTGCTGCTGTATGCTGCGCTGTTCCACCAGTGCATCGCCGGGCCGATCGTCCGCTATAAGGATATCGGCGGTGAACTGTTTGGCGAAGCGCCCGTGCGCGCGGAGCTGGCAGCCGGCGTTTCCCGCTTCAGCGCCGGCCTTGCCAAAAAGGTGCTGCTGGCAAATCCCTGCGGCGCGCTGGCGGACACCTTGATCATGACCGATCCCGGCATGAACGCGGCAGCGGCGGAAACGGCGGTGGCGGCGCTGCAAAGCCAGCCCGTGCTCGGGCTTTGGCTGGGCGTTGCGGCCTATGCGCTGCAGATTTATCTGGATTTTTCCGCCTATTCCGACATGGCGATCGGCATGGGCAAGATGCTTGGCCTGCACTATCCCGAAAACTTCAACTACCCCTATATTTCCCGTTCGGTCAAGGAATTTTGGCGCCGCTGGCATATGACGCTCGGCTCGTTTTTCGCCGACTATGTCTACATCCCACTGGGCGGCAACCGCTGCAGCGTGCCGCGCTGGATGTTCAACACCTTTGCCGTATGGGCGCTTACGGGGCTTTGGCACGGCGCGAGCTGGAACTTTGTTCTGTGGGGACTGTGGTTTTTCGTATTTCTCTTGCTGGAGCGCGCGTTTCTCGGCAAGGTGCTGGAAAAAGTGCCGGTGCTGAGCAATCTGTATTTGCTGCTGGTGGTGCTGCTGGGTTGGGTGCTGTTCCGCTATTCAAATATGAGCGTGGCATGGACGCTGTGCAAGTGCCTGTTCGGCGCGGGCAGCGGCGGACTTTTCGGCTTTACGGCGGAAACGCTGGCGAAAAACAAGATGTTTCTTCTGATTGTGTGCGCACTGGCGTGCACACCGCTGGCAAAAAACATTGGCGCCTGGCTGGACCGCACGGGCAGCCGCCTTTGGACCTGCGTGCGCTTTGCGGTGATTCCCGTGGTGCTGCTGCTGGTTTCCACGGCCGCGCTGGTTGGCGCGAGCTACAATCCGTTTATCTATTTCCAATTCTGAGGCTGTTATGAAAAGACGGGAGTATAAACATTATAAAAAACCCGAGCCGCGTGACGAAAATCACGTCAGCGCCGGGTTTGCCGTGCCGTTTTTCGTTGCGCTTGCCGTGCTGACTGTGGTTGCGTTCATCCTGCCGCTGCGTCCCACGCGCTCGTACGAGGAAAAGCGCGAACTGGCAAAGTTTCCGGAATTTTCCGTGCAGACGCTTGCCGACGGGGCATATTTCGACGGGATTTGCGCATGGTTTTCGGACACGTTTCCCGGCCGTGAAACATGGATTGCTGCGGCATCGCGCTTTGAGCAGCTCCACGGTATTTCCGACCTGACGATCTACGGCGACCTGCCCGTAGCCGACGAGATTCCCGAAATTCCGAGCGCAGTGCCCACGGCCACGCCCGTGCCAACCGCGCCCCCGGTACCCACCGCCACGCCGGAACCCACCCCGGAGCCGACGCCCGTTCCCGTTGTGGAAACCGCGCCGCCGGAAACCTCTGTTGAGGAGTGGGGCGGCATCCTTGTAGATGAGGATGCGGAAGTGATCTTCGGCACAACGCTGCAGATCGGCGATGCGGCGTACGGATATTTTGGTTTCTCGCAGTCCGGCTGCGACCGCTATGCCGCCGTGATCAGCGATTTCGCCGATGCGATGGCGGAAAAAGACATTGACGTTTACAGCATGCTTATCCCGACCAGCGTGGGCGTGATGGTTTCGTCGGAATATATGGAAAAGATCAAATGCAGCGACCAGGGCGCGGCGATCACCTATGCGCTGGCCTGCATGCGCGAAAATGTGCACAAGGTGAATATTTTCAACAACCTTGTTGCGCACAACGATGAGTATATCTATTTCCGCACCGACCATCACTGGACGGCGCTGGGCGCTTACTATGCTTATGAAGCTTTCTGCACCGCAGCGGGAAAAACCGCCGCACCACTGGATAGCTTTGAGGAATGGGATGAGGGCGAGTTTAAGGGCAGCTTTTATTACAGCTGCAACCAAAACTCCCGTCTGCGTCTGGACAATGTGTATGCCTACAATCCCCCGGGTGATCTTGAAGTGAAGATTACCGCGCAGGAGGGCAATACGTTCCCGTGGACCGTGCTGACGGATATGTCCGCAGCGAAGCCTTCCAGCAAATATATGACGTTCCTTGCGGGCGATTATCCGATGGTGTCCATCCGCAACAACGATCTGCCCGACGCGCCCGTGTGCGTTTTGGTAAAGGACTCTTTCGGCAACCCGCTGGCGCCGTTTTTCACCCAAAACTACAGCCAGCTTTACGTGCTGGACTATCGCAGCTACAACAAAATGGGCCTGAAAGCCTTTGTTGACGCATACGATGTGGACGAGGTGATCTTTGCCCAGAACCTTGCCCTTGCTGAGTCCGACGGTACGATCAAGCTGACAAAATCGCTTTGCAGATAAGCATTCCAACCGCGCTAAAAAATGCTTTTCTGCAAATCAAAAAGTCCCTGCGCGACCTCTTGGCAGAGTCGCGCGGGGACTTTTTTGTGTGTTGCAGCCCAAGCAAAAACCCCCGAACCGGATTTTTCCGGTTCGGGGGTTTTTATGTGACTGGCTGCGGAAAACTTACTTCTTGATGGAGAAGAAAGCGTCCTTGCCGGGATAAACGGGAACGTCGTAGAGCTCGTCTTCGATGCGCAGCAGCTGGTTGTACTTGGCAACGCGGTCGGTGCGGGAGGGAGCGCCGGTTTTGATCTGGCCTGCGTTGACAGCAACGGAGATGTCGGCAATGGTGGTGTCCTCGGTCTCGCCGGAGCGGTGAGAAACAACGGCGGTGTAGCCTGCGCGGTGTGCCATCTGGATGGCGTCGAGGGTTTCGGTCAGGGTGCCGATCTGGTTCACCTTGATGAGGATGGAGTTGGCAACGCCGAGCTCAATGCCCTTCTTCAGGCGCTCGGTGTTGGTGACAAACAGGTCGTCGCCGACGAGCTGGATGCGCTTGCCGAGTGCGTCGGTGAGCATCTTCCAGCCTTCCCAGTCTTCCTCGGCCATGCCGTCTTCCAGAGAGATGATAGGATACTTGTCGCAGAAGCCAACCCACATGTCAACCAGTTCCTGACGGCTCATAACGATGCCGCGCTTGGGCAGATGATATGCCTTGTCTTCATCGGACCACCACTCGGAAACGGCAGCGTCCATAGCGATCATGAAGTCCTCGCCGGGCTTGTAGCCGGCCTTTTCGATTGCGGCAACGAGCGCCTTCAGAGCGTCTTCGTCGGAATCGAGGTTGGGAGCGTAGCCGCCTTCGTCGCCAACGCCGGAGGAGGGAACGACCTTCTTCAGAGCGTGGAACACTTCTGCGCACATACGCAGAGCTTCCTTGAAGGAAGGAGCGGAAACGGGCATAATCATGAATTCCTGAATGTCAACGGAGTTGTTGGCGTGTGCGCCGCCGTTGAGAACGTTCATCATGGGAACAGGCAGGGTTTTGGCATTGACGCCGCCGATATAGTTGTAAAGGCCGACGCCGGTAGCTTCGGCAGCGGCTCTTGCGCATGCCAGAGAAACGCCGAGGATGGCGTTTGCGCCGAGACGGGACTTGTTGGGGGTGCCGTCAAGCTCAATGAGAACGCGGTCAACGGAGGGCTGATCCAGAGCGTTCAGGCCGACGAGTGCTTCGCAGATCTCACCGTTGACATTGTCAACAGCCTTGGAAACGCCCTTGCCGAGGTAGCGGCTCTTGTCGCCGTCGCGCAGTTCGCAGGCTTCATACATGCCGGTGGATGCGCCGGAGGGAACGTCAGCGCGGCCGACGGTGCCGTCGTCCAGAGTGACTTCAACTTCAACGGTGGGGTTGCCGCGGGAGTCCAGAATCTCGCGTGCCATAACGTCAACGATCTCAAAATACTGCTTCATAAATGGTTCTCCTTTTATACAATAGTATTATTTTTTTTCGGTTGCCGGTGCCTAAGCGGGGTATGTCCGCGGCACGTCGGTTCGGGGGTGAGGATGGGAAAAGTCAGGTGACGATCAGGCTCTCGCCGGTCATCTCTTTCGGCTTTTCGTAGCCCATCAGTGCCAGCAGCGTGGGTGCAAGGTCGCAAAGGCGGCCGGGGCGAAGCTTCACATCCGCACCCGTGACGATCAGCGGCACGGGGTTTGTGGTGTGGGCGGTGTGGGGCTCGCCGTTGGGGGCGCGCATACAGTCGGCATTGCCGTGGTCGGCGGTGCTGAGGGCGATGCCGCCCATTTCCTTCACCGCTGCCG
>SVMK01000067.1 GCA_015067465.1 Oscillospiraceae bacterium | reverse complement strand
CGAAAAGGGCATCAAGGAGTGGCTGAACTCCAACAGCGAAGCTATGACCAACAACGGCGGCAACGACATGATCGCAGCTGTAACCGCCATGGGTTATGACGCATACTACACCGCTCTTGAGGCTCTGAAGAAGGCCGGCAGCACCGCAAAGGCAGACGTTCTGGCTGTTATGCCCTCCGTCACCTACAACGGTATCTCCGGCGCTATCGCATTCGACGAGATTGGCGACGCTGTTCGTGATTCTGCTTACATCAAGCAGGCCAACACCACGGATGTCATTTGGGACTTTGTTACCGTTGCAACCGTCGGCTGATTTACGGGCTTAGAAAATAGGTTTATGCTATTTTAGCCAAATATGGCGGGGGCAATCGCCCCCGCCATGCTTGGCGTTTTGCTGCCTTTTGCATTCACAGAATAAACCACAGCGGAGCGTATAAATGCGCTTCCTTTCCGGTCTAAAAGAAGCGGATTTATATGCTCTGTTATTTTATCCCGGCATATTAGAAAGAGGAGGACTGAAATATGTCTGATTTCATCTCTGCCAACCTGCCGTATCTGCTCGCAGGCATTTCCGTTGGCGGACAGTATGCGCTCATCGCCATCGGCTACACGATGGTTTACGGCATTCTGCGTCTGATCAACTTTGCCCACGGCGATGTTTTCATGGTTGCAGGTTTGGTAATGATCTACACCACGGCATCCCTGCCGATGTATGTGTCCATTCCCATCGTCCTGGTTGCCACCGTGCTGCTCGGATTTTTGATCGAGCGTGTGGCGTATAAGCCGCTGCGCAGCGCGCCGCGTATGTCCGTTATGATTTCGGCCATCGGCGTTTCCTACCTGCTGCAAAACTGCGCGCTTTATTTCACCGGCGGTCTGCCGCAGACTTATCCCAGCATTCCCTGGCTGAGCAATTCTGTTGAAATTTTCGGCGCCACCACCAAGATGGTCACCGTTGTCACCCCCGTTCTCACCATCATCCTGGTCGTTGTGCTTGTTCTCCTGATCAAGTACACCAAGATCGGTATGGCAATGCGTGCCGTTTCCAGAGACTTTGAAACCAGCCAGCTCATGGGCATCAAGATCAACTCCGTCATCAGCTTCACCTTCGTGATCGGCTGTTTCCTGGCGGCCGTTGGCTCTCTGCTGTATTTTACGAACTATCAGTCCGTTATCCCCACCTCCGGTGCCATGCCCGGCCTGAAGGCCTTCGTTGCGGCGGTGTTTGGCGGTATCGGCTCTATTCCCGGCGCTGTCATCGGCGCATTTATCATCGGTATCTGCGAGAACATCATCAAGGGCGCCGGCCTCACGACCTTCTCCGATGCGTTCACCTTTGTTCTCCTGATCGTTATTCTCATGGTCAAGCCCACCGGTATTTTCGGTGAGAAGGCCACGGACAAGGTTTGAGGTGAAACGTATGGGTAAAAAGATTAACAATGCGCTCAACGCATCTGTACGTTCTCCGCTGCAGAAAGACGACAAGAGAACCGACCGCTTTGTCGGCGTTGTGCTGCTTGCCGCTTTGTATGTTGTCCTGTTCCTGCTCGACAATTTCCTGCCTCAGAACTCTTTCACGCTGATGATGATCCCCGTCCTGAAAAAGGGCGCGATCTATTCGCTGCTTTGCGTTTCCATGAACCTGCTCAACGGCTTCACGGGCCTGTTTTCCCTCGGTCAGGCGGGCTTTATGCTCCTCGGCGCTTATACTTACGCCATCTTCACCATTCCCGTTGACCAGCACGCAACCGTCTACCAGTATTTCGACGGTGGTGCGATCCAGTTCTCCATTCCCGAAGCCATCGGCTCCGCGATCGGTCACAATGCCGGTTCCTGGATCGGCGCGATCATTGCGATCATCCTTGCCGGTATTGTCGCTGCCGTGTTTGCAGCGCTCATCGGCATTCCCGTGCTGCGCCTGAAGAGCGACTATCTTGCAATCGCAACCCTCGGTTTCGCAGAGATCATCCGCGCCGTGTTCCAGTGGTCCGGTCTCGGCGTGATCACCAACGGCTCGAACCTGCTGCGTAAGTACACCAACCTTGCCAGCATGAAGATCGGCTCTCTGAGCTTTGCAACCATGTTCCCGTTCCTGATCGCAACGGTCTGTATCGGCATCATTGTGCTGCTGATCAACTCTTCCTACGGCCGCGCTTTCAAGGCCATCCGTGACGACGAAATCGCCGCGGAGGCAATGGGCATCAACCTGTTTAAGCACAAAATGATGAGTTTCGTCATCTCCAGCTTCTTCGCAGGTGTCGGCGGCGCGCTGCTTGCCATGTATCAGACGACCATTCAGGCGGCGGCATTCAAAACCGCGATGACCTACGAAATCCTGCTGATGGTCGTTATCGGCGGCATCGGCTCCATCTCCGGTTCGTGCATCGCAGCGTTCCTCTACACCGCGTGCAACGAGTGGTGGCTCCGCTTCCTCGACAGCGGTCACATCGGCAGCATGAGCGTGCCGTTTTTCCGCGACGGTTTCCGCAAGGTCGTCTTCTCCGTCATCATCATGGTGATCGTGCTGTTCTTCTCCAGAGGCATCATGGGCGATAAGGAACTGAGCTTCGCGGGCCTTGTCCGTAAATTCAAATGCCGCAAAGCGGCAAAGGCGGCTTCGGTTGAAGCAGCTGACACCGACGCAAACAATACGAAGGAGGCAGAGTAAATGAGCGATACCAAGAATGTCCTCCACGTTGAAAATGTTACGATGCAGTTCGGCGGCGTTGTTGCGGTCAACAACCTCAACATTGACGTTCCCGAAAATCAGATCGTTGCGCTCATCGGCCCGAACGGTGCCGGAAAAACCACTGCGTTCAACTGCATCACCGGCGTATACCAGCCCACGAACGGCGTTGTTGAATTCATGGGCGAGCCCATTGTCAGCGCGCATCCCACCGGAAAGATGAAAGCGCAGTACAAGGGCGAAAATGCCGAACTTTACCTCAAAAACCGTCTGATCAACCCCACGCCGGATGAAATCACGCAGCGCGGCATTGCCCGCACGTTCCAGAACATTCGCCTGTGGAAGAGCATGACCGTTTTTGAAAACGTTCTTCTGGCGAAGCATATGCGTGCAAAGCAGAACGTGTTTTCCGCAACCTTCCGCGGTAACGCAAAGGAAGAAAAGCGCATGCGCGATGAAACCATGGCGCTGCTGGAAGAGCAGGGACTTGACAAATACAAGGACGACCTTGCCACCAGCCTGCCTTACGGCCTCCAGCGCCGTCTGGAGATCGCCCGCGCACTGGCAACCGATCCCAAGCTGCTGCTCCTTGATGAGCCCGCAGCCGGCATGAACCCGCAGGAAACGCAGGAACTTGCCGCATTCATCAAGCAGATCCGCGACAAGTACAACCTGACCGTGTTCCTCATTGAGCACCACATGGATCTTGTCATGCGCATTTCCGATTATATCTACGTTATCGACTTTGGCAGCAAGATTGCCGAGGGCGTTCCCAAGGACGTTCAGGCGAACCAGCGTGTCATTGACGCATATCTGGGGGTGGCCGAAGATGAGTAATACGATTCTGAAAATCTCCGACCTGAAGGTCAACTACGGCGGCATTGAAGCCGTTAAGGGCATCAGCTTTGATGTCACCGAAGGCGAGATCGTTACGCTGATCGGTGCAAACGGCGCGGGCAAAAGCTCCACGCTGCGCGCCATTGCGGGACTTGTGAAGCCTACAAGCGGCAAAATCGAGTTCAACGGCGAAGACCTTACCGGCAAGGATCCCACTGCCGTTGTGCAGCAGGGCATCACCCTTGTTCCCGAAGGCCGCCGCATTTTCCCGGACCTCACCGTTCTGGAAAACCTGCGTGTGGGCGCCTACCTCCGCAATGACGACATCACCGACGACCTCAACTGGGTTTACGACCTGTTTCCGCGCCTGAAGGAGCGTTCCTGGCAGGCGGGCGGCACGCTTTCCGGCGGCGAGCAGCAGATGCTCGCGGTTGGACGAGCGCTGATGAGCCGTCCCAAGCTGATCATGATGGACGAGCCCTCGCTCGGCCTTGCGCCGCTGATCGTTAAGGGCATTTTCGACATTATCCGCGAGGTAAACAAGCAGGGCGTTACCGTTTTGCTCATTGAGCAGAACGCAAACATGGCCCTCAAGATCGCCGACGTCGGCTATGTCATGGAAACCGGTTCCATCACCATGTCCGGCAGCGGCAAATCCCTGCTGGAAGACGAAGCAGTCAAGGCCGCTTATCTCGGCACCTGACGGCAGCAATCAAATGCAGAAAAAACGGAAGTTCGCCGCAGAAAACGGCAAACTTCCGTTTTATTTTGTCAAAACGTCGCGCCGCAGTGCGAAACCTGCGGGGCTGTTATCGTTTACAAAGCCGAGCACCTGTGATAAAATACCAAGTTGATAATAAACGACGAAAGGGGGCGCAGCGGCGTGCTGGAAAAGCTCAGAGACGTTGAAAACCGATACGAGTCCATCGCGGCGCAGCTCAATGCGCCCGAAACCTACGCCGACCCGGCGCTGTGCGTGCGCCTGACGCGCGAGCAAAAGGAACTGGCCCCGCTTGTGGAGGCTTACAGGCGCTATGCCCGCTTTTGTGCGGACGCGGCTTCGGCAAAGCAGCTTTTGTCCGACCCGGAACTGCGCGAGCTTGCCCGTGCGGAGCTGACCGCTGCGGAAACCGGTATGGAAGAAACCGAGCGCGAGCTCACGCGTTTGCTCCTGCCGCGCGACCCGAACGATGCGCGCAATGTGATTGTTGAAATCCGCGCGGGAACCGGCGGGGAAGAAGCGGCGCTGTTTGCCGCGGACCTTTTCCGCATGTATTCCATGTATGCCGACCGCCGCGGCTGGGGCGTTGAGATTGCGAGTGTGAACGAAACGGAGCTCGGCGGGCTGAAAGAGATCGTTTTCACCGTTGTGGGCGAAGGTGCGTGGAGCCGACTGAAATTCGAAGCCGGCGCCCACTGCGTCAAGCGTGTTCCGGAAACGGAATCGTCCGGGCGCATTCAAACCTCCACCGCCACGGTGGCGGTGCTGCCTGAAGCGGACGAACTGGATTTCGCCATTGACGAAAAGGACCTGCGGATCGACACGTTCCGCGCCTCCGGTGCCGGCGGACAGAAGGTAAACAAAACGTCCTCCGCCATCCGCGTGACGCATATCCCCACCGGCACGGTTGTGGAATGTCAGGATGAGCGCAGCCAGTATAAAAACAAGGACCGTGCCGTCAGCATTCTGCGCAGCCGGCTTTATGAAGCGGAACTGGCCCGCCGCACGGCGGACGTTGCCGCGCAGCGCCGCAGTCAGGTCGGCATGGGTGAGCGCAGCGAAAAAATCCGCACATATTTCTTTCTGCGCGGACAGGTTGTGGACCAGCGCCTGAGCGGAGATGAGCGTGCATTTCAGCTTGAGCGCATCCTGAGCGGTGCGCTGGATGACCTCATCGACAGGCTGGTGCTTGCCGACGAGGCGGAAAAACTGAAAAACCGTTCCGAGGAATGAGGAGCGCAGCATATGCAGGCAGATAAAAAAATGAAAACCGAACGGCTTCGCGGCGACGGCATTGCCCGCGCGGCCGAAATTCTCGCACTCGGCGGCCTTGTCGCCGTTCCGACGGAAACCGTTTACGGCCTTGCGGCAAACGGCCTGGATGCCGATGCGGTGCAGAAACTCTACGATGTGAAAGACCGCCCGGAGGTGAAGCCGCTGAGCCTGATGGTGGCGGACAGCGGTGCAATGGAGCGCTATTGCCGTTGCGTTCCGCGTGCGGCGAAGGTTCTGGCGGAAAAATTCTGGCCCGGTCCGCTCACGATCATTCTCAAATCGCGCGACACTGTGCCGGAAATTGTCCGCGCCGGCGGCGAAACCGTCGGACTGCGCTGCCCGGACCATGAGATGACGCTGGCGCTTCTGCGCCGTGCCGCGCTCCCGCTTGCCGCACCGTCGGCGAATCCCAGCGGGGCGCCGAGCCCGAAAAGCGCGCAGGATGTTTTGACGTATTTCGACGGAAAAATCGAAGCCGTGCTCGATGGGGGCGTTTGCGGATTGGGCGTGGAATCCACGATTGTCGATCTCTCCGCGCCGCCTTACCGCATTCTGCGTCAGGGCGCGCTGAGCGCAGAATCGGTGTTTGAAGCGCTTGCGGAGAGTCTTGACGTGATCGGTATCACGGGCGGCAGCGGCTGCGGAAAGTCCACCGCAACGCGCGTTTTGCGCGAAATGGGTGCGCTTGTGCTCGACTGTGACGAAATCTACCATACCCTCACGCGCACCGACGATGCGCTGCGCGAAGCGCTCACGGCGCGCTTCGGCGATGTTTACGAAGGCACAGTGCTCAACCGGAAAAAACTCGGCGCTGTCGTGTTTTCCGATCCCGCTGCGCTGGCTGATCTCAACGCCATCACCCACAGCCGCGTCGGCGCGGAGCTTACAAGATTGCTTGCAGAGCATGCCGCGTCGGGCGGAACGCTTGCCGTGATCGACGCCATCGGCCTGCTTGATATTCCTCATGCGCGCAGAACGCTGTGCAACATTGCCGTTACCGCGCCGGAGGAAGCGCGCATTCAGCGCCTGCTTTTGCGCGAGGGGATCACGCCGGAATATGCCCGTGCCCGCATTGCCGCGCAGCACAGCGATGAATATTTTGCAACCCACTGCGACCACGTACTTTCCAACGACGGCACGCTGGATGAATTTGAAGCAAAATGCAGAAACTTGTTTACGGAGGTATTGAATCATGGCTGAGAACGATTGCAAAGAACTGAAAGAGCAGCTTTTTTATGAGCAGAAAAACGGCTACGATCTGATCGACGCAAAAGAGCAGATCGCGCTTGAAAAATACTGCGAAGGATATAAGACTTACCTGAACGATTCCCGTACGGAGCGTGAAGCGGTTCGCAACGCGATTGCCCTGGCGGAGGAAAAGGGCTTTGTGCCGTTTACCCCCGGTATGAAAATCGAACCCGGCATGAAGCTTTACCGCAGCAACCGCGGCAAGGCGTTGATGCTGGCGGTTGTCGGCAAAAAATCGCTCGCCGAGGGCTGCAACATTGCCGCCGCGCATGTGGACGCGCCGCGCCTCGACCTCAAGCAGCTGCCGCTGTATGAAGACAGCGAGATGGCCTTTTTCCGCACCCACTATTACGGCGGCATCAAAAAATATCAGTGGCTTGCCATTCCGCTCGAGCTCCACGGCGTTGCTGTGCTGCGCAGCGGCGAAACGGTTGAAATTGTCATTGGCCGCGATCCCGGTGATCCCCAGTTTGTGATCACCGACCTGCTCCCGCACCTTGCCGCCGACCAGATGCAGAAAAAGGCAAACGAGTTTGTCAAGGGCGAAAACCTCAACATCCTCATCGGCTCCGTGCCGTACGCAGCCGAAGGCACCGATCGCGTGAAGCTGGCGGTTATGAGCCTGCTCAACGACAGCTACGGCATCACGGAGGAAGATTTTCTTTCCGCCGAGCTGGAGGTTGTGCCTGCGTTTGATGTGCGCGATCTCGGACTGGACCGCAGCCTCATCGGCGGCTACGGCCACGACGACCGTGTTTGCGCCTATGCCGAGCTCAAGGCGATTCTGGAACTCTCCGCGCCGAAAACCACGGCGGTGTGTATCCTTGCCGACAAGGAAGAAATCGGCTCTGAGGGCACCAGCGGCATGCAGAGCGAAGCGTTTGAGTGCTTTATGGAAGACCTCTGCGCCGCACAGGGCGTTGCGCTGCGCCGCTGCTTTGAAAATTCCCTGTGCATCTCCGCCGATGTGTGCAATGCGCTCGATCCGCTGTATGCCGAAGTGAGCGAAAAGCGCAACAATGCAAAGCTCAACTACGGTATGGGCATCTGCAAATACACCGGCGCCCGCGGCAAGTCCGGTACCAACGACGCCGACGCGGAAACTGTCGGCAAGCTGCGGAGCATTTTCTCCGAAAACGGCGTTGTATGGCAGATGGCGGAGCTTGGCAAGGTGGATCAGGGCGGCGGCGGCACG
>SVMK01000005.1 GCA_015067465.1 Oscillospiraceae bacterium | reverse complement strand
CCTCGTTATCGCAGCTTCCGACGGCCCCATGGCTCAGACCCGCGAGCACCTTCTCCTCTCCCGTCAGGTTAACGTTCCCTCCATCCTGGTATTCCTGAACAAGTGCGACCAGGTTGACGACGAAGAGCTCCTCGAGCTGGTTGAGATGGAAGTCCGCGAGCTGCTCGACTTCTACGGCTTCCCTGGCGATGACACCCCCATCATCCGCGGCAGCGCTCTGAACGCTCTGGTTTCCGAGTCCACCGACCCCAACGCTCCCGAGTATGCCTGCATGAAGGAACTCATGGACGCTGTTGACAGCTGGATTCCCACTCCCGACCGTAAGGCAGACATGCCCTTCCTGATGCCCATCGAGGACGTTTTCACCATCTCCGGCCGCGGCACCGTCGTTACCGGTCGTGTTGAGCGTGGTACCGTCAAGGTTGGCGACAAGGTTGAAATCGTTGGCCTGCAGGAAGAGACCACCGAGACCACCGTTACCGGCACCGAGATGTTCCACAAGACCCTCGAGTATGCTGAGGCTGGCGACAACGTCGGCTGCCTGCTGCGTGGTATCGACAAGAAGAGCGTTGAGCGTGGTCAGGTTCTGGCTGCTCCCAAGTCCATCAAGCCCCTCACCAAGTTCATTGGCCAGGTTTACGTTCTGTCCAAGGAAGAAGGCGGCCGTCACACCCCGTTCTTCAACAACTATCGTCCCCAGTTCTATTTCCGTACCACTGACGTTACCGGCGTTATCTCTCTGCCCGACGGCGTTGAGATGTGCATGCCCGGCGATAACGTCGACATGAAGGTCGAACTGATCACCCCGATCGCTATCGAGCAGGGTCTGCGTTTCGCTATCCGCGAAGGCGGCCGTACCGTCGGTTCCGGCGTTGTTATCGAGATCGAGGAGTAATTCTCTGAGTTTCCAATAAAAAATGCTCTGGCTTTTGCCAGAGCATTTTTTTTATTTGCAGTTTTCCTCGGTCAGCGCCGCAGGCCGCACATAAAGCCGTTGAGCGCGGTGGAATGAACATCGCCGCCGACAACGCAGTTATCATAAACATACAAAACCGCGAGAACATCGTCGCCGAGTCCGCTGTCGAGCACACGGTAAGTATAGAGCTTCAGTTCCATGCCGCAATAGTGGCTGAGGTCGAAGCCCTGCTGCTTTTGCAGTTCATTGTATTTTTCAAAAACGCTGCTGAACGACCGTGGGATCACGGCGGATTCCTCGCGCAGCGCGGGGGATTCCACTGTCCAGCCGCACTGTGCAAGGTAGGCCACGCGTGCTTTTTCGTTTTTCACTGTTGCGTTCGGTTCGGGCACACCGCCGCTTGCCGCCGTTTTTTGGCTGTGGGCGCCTGCAAGCAGAATGATGCCGATGAGGATCAGTCCGATGATTACGATGCAAAACGCCGCTTTTTTTCTGTCGAATTTTAATGTGCAGATAAACAATTCCTTTCACCTCTTTGCAACATGCTTATTCAAAAAGCGGACAAAATATGATATAATTACGAAAAAAGCAGTCGGCATGTATGGTGTGCCGGTTTCGGGAGGGACTTACAATGGCACTGACAAGGCTCGACAAACTGATCGCGGACAGCGGTGTGGCTTCGCGCAGCGAGGCGAAAGCGCTGATTCGCAGCGGGCGCGTAACGGTGAACGGACGGGTGCCGCGCCTTGCGGAAGAAAAATATGCTTCGGAAACAGCTGTGATCTGTATTGACGGAGAACAGATATCCTGCAGCAAAAATCGCTATATCATGTTGCACAAACCCGGCGGAATTCTCTCTGCAACGGAGGACTCCAAACAGGAAACCGTGATCGACCTGCTGTCGCCGCAGCTGCAGCGTCAGGGGCTGTTTCCTGTCGGACGGCTTGACAAGGACACCACCGGCCTGCTGCTTTTGACGAACGACGGCGATTTTGCCCATCGCGTGATTTCGCCGAAAAAGCGTGTGCCGAAGCTTTACCGGGCGGCTGTGGACGGCGTTTTGGATGAAGCGGACGTTCAGGCCTTTTCGGAGGGGCTGACCCTTGGCGACGGAACGCAGTGCATGCCGGCGCAGCTGCGCATCCTGCGGCCTTCGGTGGGGTTGGTAACCGTGTTTGAGGGGAAGTACCATCAGGTCAAGCGCATGTTTGCCTCGCGTGGCAAGCATGTAACGGCGCTGCACCGTCAGCGCATCGGCGCGTTGAACCTCGATGAGGAGCTGCGTCCCGGTGACTACCGCGAACTGACGGAGGCGGAGATTGCTGCCGTGTTCGCTTCGGAGGATATATGTGAAAATGACGGAAACGAAAAATGAGCGTTTCCGTCATTTTTATTGAGAAGCGGGAAAATACGGCATGTTTTGCGGAAATAATACAAAACAGCAGCAATAAATTATTATTATTCACATGATGGAAATAAAAAAATGATAGGAATTTTGCTTTTTTTATTGAAATATGCACAGAAATCATGTATTATATATTTTGCATGATTAAATGTCGCTGAAAATAGCACCATTCCGCAGAATATGATGCAAAAATGATGTTAAGGGAGGATATATAAATGTCCAGCAGAATTTTTCAGAGTGTCATTATCCAGATGAAGGACGCGACGGATCGCGTGATCGGCGTTGTTGACGATCAGGGCTTCGTTGTTGCCTGCAGTGAACTTACCATGATCGGCTCTTATCACGACGATGTTCAGAGCCTTGCTGCCGAAACCGGCGATCAGGTGATTACCACTGCGGAACGCTCCTACAAGCTGCTCGGCGGACCGGACAGCCACTTTGACTATGCCGTGTTTGTCGGCGGAACGGACGCAACGGCCCGCTGCGTTTGTGTTCTTGCCTCCGTTGCAATGAACGAGGCGAAGACCAACTATGAGGAAAAGCACGACAAGTCTACCTTTATCAAGAACATTATTTCCGACAATATTTTGCCGGGCGACGTTTATGTTCGCGCGAAGGAACTGCATTTCTCGGCCGATGTTCCCCGCGTGGTATTTCTGATCCGTCAGATTGAAAAAACAGACGTTGCGGCGATCGAAGTTTTGCAGAATCTGTTCCCCGACCGCCAGAAGGACTTTGTCCTCAGCATTTCCGAAACCGATCTGGTTCTCACCAAGGAGATGCAGCCCGAATTCGAAACGGCAGAACTGTTTGCCATCGCGGAAAGCATCGAAAAGGCGCTGGCACGCGAGCTGGGCGTTAAGGTTGTTATCGGTATCGGCACTACGGCGCGTCATCTGCGCGAGCTGGCTGACCGCTACAAGGAAGCACAGGTTGCCATCGAAGTCGGCAAGGTGTTTGACGATGACAAGAGCGTGATCAACTACGAAAATCTCGGTCTCGGCCGCATCGTTTACCAGCTTCCCACAACGCTTTGCGAGATGTTCCTGCAGGAAGTTTTCAAGAAAAACCCCATTGAAGCGCTGGGACAGGAAACGCTTTATACCATCAACAAGTTCTTTGAGAACAATCTGAACGTTTCCGAAACGAGCCGCAAGCTGTTCGTTCACAGAAACACGCTGGTTTATCGCCTTGAAAAGATCAAGAAGCTCACCGGCCTTGATCTGCGTGAGTTTGACCACGCAATCGTTTTCAAGGTTGCGCTGATGGTTAAGAAATATCTCAACTCTCAGAACAAGCAGTACTGATACTGCGAGGCAAACACGAAACAAGAAAAGAGAAATAACCTATGGTTCATTTGAAAGATGTTTCAATGCAGTACCGCAGCAGCGGCACGTTGGCGGCGGACAATCTCTCCCTGGATATTGCAGAGGGCGAATTTGTCTTCCTCGTCGGCCCCTCCGGCAGCGGAAAAACCACCATTATCAAGCTCCTGACGGGTGAAGTTCAGGCTGACTCCGGCGAACTGGAGATCAACGGCTATGATCTTCGCACCATTCGCCGCCGCCGTTTGCCGGCGCTTCGCCGCACGCTCGGTGTTATTTTCCAGGACTTCCGCCTGATTGAGGACAAGTCTGTTTACGAAAATGTTGCATTTGCCATGCATATTGTCGGTGCGAGCAAGCGCGAGATTCGCGAGCGCGTGCCCTATGTGCTGAAGCTTGTGGGTCTGGAAGGCCGCGAAAAGCGTTTGCCGCAGGAACTTTCCGGCGGCGAGCAGCAGCGTGTTGCGGTTGCCCGTGCGCTGGTGAATTCGCCGCGTCTGATCATTGCGGATGAGCCTACCGGTAACCTGGACCCTGCAAAGAGCCTGGAACTGATGCTCCTGCTGCAGAAAATCAACGAGTTGGGAACGACCGTTCTGGTTGTGACCCATGAAAAAGAACTTGTCAACGCCTTTGCAAAGAGAGTTATCTCCATCGAAAACGGCAAAGTGGTCAGCGACAGAACGGGTGGGTATTACGGTCATGAAGCTTAACAGATTTGCATACCTCCTCAAAGAGGGCTTTTTGAGTATCTTTACCCACGGATTCATGTCTTTCGCCTGCGTTATGGTGATTGTGGCATGTCTGCTGATTATGGGCGTGTTCTCCGTTCTGGCTTATATTGTTGATCTGAACATTGATAATCTGGAGCAGCAAAACGAAATTCTCGCGTTTGTGGAAGAGCATCTGCCCGAAGACGAGGCACGCGAGATCGGCGCGCGTCTGGAAGCGATCGAAAATGTGAAATCCGTGGAATTTGTTTCCCGCGAGGAAGCGATGAACAACTTCGTTTCCCAATACAGCGAAGAGGATGAAGAAATGTTCTCCGACCTGACGCCCTCCGTATTCCGCAACCGCTATGTGATTTATATGAACGACCTTGCCCTGCTTGACCGCACGGATGAGGCCGTGAAAGCGGTTAACGGCATCGCGGAAACCAGTGCGGCGAGAGAACTCAGCCGCGGCTTTATCGCGCTGCGCAACGTTGTCAGCATTGTGTCTGCAATTTTGATTCTGATTCTGTTTATTGTTTCTGTTTTCATCATGCAAAACACCATCAAGCTGGCCACGTTCAGCCGCCGCGAAGAGATTGGCATTATGAAAATGGTCGGCGCAAACAATGCGTTTATTCGCTGCCCCTTCGTTGTTGAGGGGCTGATCCTCGGCCTGCTTGGCGGCGCAATCGCATTTTTCCTGATCTGGGGCGTTTATTCGTTCATGTGCAATAAAATTGCAACGGGCATGATTGCGAGCATTCTCGTGATCCCCACCTTCAGCTCGCTCCAGCTTTCTGTTCTTGTGGTTTATCTTGCAGTTGGCATCATTGTCGGCACATTTGGCAGCATCATTGCAATCCGCAACTATCTGAAGGTGTGATTTTTTACACGACGCCCGCGTCGAAGCAAAGGAGATTTTTTATGTCCAAAAAGTTTACAAGAGTTGTATGCCTGACGCTGGCGGTCCTGCTGGTGCTCGGTATTGCGTCCATGATCGCAACGGTCGGCGTTCATGCCGTTACCCAGAAAGAGATCGATGCGCTGCAGGCGCAGCGCGACGCTATCCGCGAGCAGCAAAAGGATGTTCAGGAACAGATTGATGCGCTGAAAAGCGAGATGAACGCCGTCATCGAAAAAAAAGTTGCGCTTGACAAGCAAAATGAGCTGAATCGGCAGGACATTGAACTGATCAATGAACAGATTGCACTTTATGACAAAATGATCGAGGATAAGGCCGTTGAGGTTGAGGAAGCGATTGCGGCGGAAGAAGAGCAGTTTGCCCGCTATTGCGCCCGCGCCCGCACCATGGAAGAAACCAACAAGTGGAACTATGTTTCCTTTGTGTTTGAAGCCTCCAGCCTGACAGATTTCCTCGGCCGACTCAACGATGTGCTCGACATTGTCCGCAACGACCGCAACATCAAAGATGAATATATCGCCGCGCGCGAGCATGTTCAGCAGGTAAAAGCGGAATATGAAGAAATCCAGCGCGATCAGGAAATCAAGCGCGAGGAACTGCTTGAAGAGAAAGAGCGTCTTGAGCACCAGATCGAGGTGGCTTACACCATGATTGCCGAACTGGAAGAGGACATTGAGCTTTACACTGCTGTGTTTGAAGAAAACGAAGCACTTGAAAGCGAAGTTCAGGCGAAAATCGACAAGAAAGTTGCTGAACTGAAAGCGCAGAAGGCGGCGGAAGAAGCCGCGCGTAAGGCTTGGGAGGAATCCCAGCGCAAGCTTGCCGAGCAGAAGCGTCAGCAGGCGGCGGCCGGCGTGGGCACATCCTCTGCCGGAACATACTACACCTGGCCCGTGCCTTCCTGCACCTACATTACCTCCCGCTTCGGCTATCGTGTCCATCCCATTTTCGGCACCACGAAATACCACTCCGGCGTTGACGTCGGCGCAGGCTACGGTGCCTCCATCAACGCGGCGGCCGGCGGTACGGTCAGCATCTCCGAATACAGCGATTCCTACGGCTACTATTGCGTGATTTACCATGCAAACGGTACTACCACGCTCTACGCCCATATGAACGCCATGCCCTCCGTCTCCGTTGGCGACAGCGTTTATGCGGGACAGACCATCGGCTATGTCGGTTCCACCGGCTATTCCACCGGACCGCATCTTCATTTCGAGGTTCGTGTCAACGGCAGCTGTGTGAACCCCGTGAGCTATTTCTCCGGCGTTGGCTTCAGCTACGCAGCCGATGCCTGAGCGGAACAATCATAAAAAGAAACTGCGTCCATATGATAACTGGGGGCGGGCGGAAAGCGCCCGCCCCGTTTTCGATGTGGTCGTGTGAAAGGAAACATTGGCTATGATGGAAAGAAGCTGCGGTGTGATTCTGCCTGTTTCGTGTTTGCCGTCGCCTTACGGCATCGGAACCATGGGCAAAGCCGCCTATGAATTCATCGATTTTCTTGCCGCGGCGAAGCAACGCTGGTGGCAGGTGCTGCCGCTGAGCCCCACCGGGTTCGGCGACTCGCCGTATCAAAGCGTGTCCGTTTTTGCCGGCAACCCGTATTTTATTGACCTTGATATGCTTGCGGCGGACGGACTGCTGCGGCCTGAGGAGCTTACTGCGGCGGACTGGGGCGAAGACAGCGAACGTGTGGACTACGGCAAACTTTGGGAAAATCGCTTCCCCATTCTCCGCCTTGCTGCGAGCCGGGGACTGCCGCGCGACCGTGCGGAGGTGGATGCCTTTGCCGCAGAAAATGCCGACTGGTTGGCGGACTATGCGTTTTTCATGGCGCTGAAGCAGTATTTCGGCATGAAAAGCTGGACGGAATGGCCGGATGAAGTGCGCATGCGCGACCGAGCGGCGCTGGAAAAATACCGCGCGCTGTTGGCTGACGACATTGATTTTTATATTTATATTCAGTTTCTTTTTGCAAAGCAGTGGGATGCGATGCATGCTTATGCGAAAGAAAACGGCATTGGAATTATCGGAGATCTGCCGATTTATGCTGCGCTGGACAGCGCCGATGTTTGGGCGCAGCCGCAGTTTTTCAGTCTGGATGCGCAGGGTTTCCCCACCGCGGTAGCAGGCGTTCCGCCGGATTATTTCTGCGAAGACGGTCAGCTCTGGGGCAACCCGCTTTACGATTGGGACGCCATGCGCGCGGACGGATTCGGCTGGTGGATTCGCCGCATTGCCGCAGCCGCAAAGCGCTGCGATGCCATAAGAATCGACCATTTCCGCGCGTTCGCGAGCTATTGGGCTGTGCCTTACGGTGCGGAAACAGCCCGCGGCGGAACATGGGTTGAGGGACCCGGAATGCAGCTGCTCGGCGTGCTCAATGACTGGTTTCCGCAGCTGCAGTATATTGCGGAGGATTTGGGCATGCTTGGGCCCGATGTCGGGGCGCTGCTCAACGAATGCGGCTGGCCGGGCATGAAGGTGCTGCAGTTTGCCTTTGCACCGCAGGCGGACAGCGACTATCTTCCGCATAAATATTCAAAAAAATGCATTTGTTACACAGGCACGCATGATAATCAGCCGCTCGGCGCGTGGTGCGCCGAAGCGCCGGAAGATGAGCGGGAATTTGCGTCTGAATATCTCGGACTGCCCCGCGGGAAAAATGTTGGTCGTCTGCGCCGGCAGCTGCTGCGCGCCGGCATGGCAAGCGTGGCGAATGTGTTTATTGCGCAAATGCAGGACTGGCTCGGTACCGGGGCAGACAGCCGCATCAATTCCCCCGGCATTCCGCAGGGTAATTGGCAGTGGCGCTTGAAGCGTGGCCGCCTGCGCCCCGCGCTGGCAGCGGAGATGGCGCGCTGGACGCAGCTCTACGGCAGGGCACCGCAGAACGCGACGGACAGCGACGAACAATTACAAAACTCCGCCGCCGATTGAACTTGACACGGGATGATAATCCACTTATAATACGTCAAGTGGAATTGCTATTAAATATGTATATATCCAGTATTTTTCTATAAGGGAGACTGAAATGGGTACTGAAAACAGATTCAAAATGAGTCAGGCGCGTCTGGATGAACTTAAGCAGGAACTGGAATATCTCCAGACGGTTCGCGAAAAGGAAGTTGCCGAACAGATCAAAGAAGCCCGCAGCTTCGGCGACCTGAGCGAAAACAGCGAATATGACGAAGCAAAAACGGAGCAGGGCAAGCTCTATTCCCGCATTGCAGAAGTTAAAAATCTGATTGAAAACGCAGAAATCATCGAAGCCACCACCGCCGTCGGCAAGGTTGGCCACGGCAGCATGGTGAAGGTGCGCGATCTTGAGGACAACAGCGAACTGACCTATCAGATCGTCGGTTCCCAGGAGGCCAACCCTCTGAAGGGCCAGATTTCCAGCGACAGTCCCTTCGGCCGCGGTCTTCTTGGTCACGCAGCCGGCGAAACCGTTACGGTAGAAGCGCCCGCAGGTCAGTTCCGTTTTGAGATTCTGAGTGTTGAAAACTGAGCAGGGGAGAGACAGAAAATGAGTGAAGCAAACAACAATAAGCAGCAGCCCTGCGAAGAGCAGAACCTCAGCGAGATTCTCCGCGTTCGCCGCGAAAAGCTGAAAGCGCTGCAGGATGCGGGCAAGAATCCGTTTTTTGAAACCCGTTATGATGTGAGCCATCATGCGCAGGAAGTGAAGGATAATTTCGACGCGATGGAAGGCCGGACCATCACCCTCGGCGGCCGTCTGATGAGCAAGCGCGGCATGGGTAAGGTCAGCTTCTGCGACCTGCAGGACAGATCCGGCCGCATTCAGCTTTATGCCCGTCGCGACGAGATGGACGAAGTGGTCTACGACGAGTTTAAGAAATACGATATCGGCGACATTGTCGGCGTTTGCGGCGAAGTGTTCCGCACCCAGCGCGGCGAAATGAGCATCCGCGTGAAGGATATCAAGCTCCTGAGCAAGTCCCTCCAGCCTCTGCCTGAAAAGTTTCACGGCCTGACCGACAAGGAGCTGCGCTACCGCCAGCGCTATGTCGATCTGATTGTGAATCCCGAGAGCAAGCGCAATTTTGAGATCCGCAGCAAGTTTGTTGCCTATCTTCGCCGCTACCTCGACGACCTGGGCTTCATGGAGGTTGAAACGCCCGTGCTCAGCCCCATCGCCGGCGGCGCAAACGCACGTCCGTTTATCACCCACCACAACACGCTGGATATTGATATGTACATGCGTATCGCCACGGAGCTTCACCTGAAGCGTCTGATCGTCGGCGGTATGGAGCGCGTTTACGAAGTTGGCCGTATCTTCCGCAACGAGGGTATGGACACCAAGCATAACCCCGAGTTTACCACCTGCGAGCTGTATCAGGCTTTCACCAACCTCGACGGCATGATGGACATCCTCGAAGGCATCCTCTCCGGTGCGGCGAAGGAAATCCTCGGCACCTATCAGGTGAACTGGCTCGGCAACGAGATCGACCTGACCCCGTCCTGGAAGCGCGTGACTATGGCAGACGCTGTCAAGGAAGTCACCGGTGCGGACTTTATGACCATTGAAGGCGACGCGGAAGCAGCCGTTGCGCTGGCGAAGAGCGTGGGCGTGGATATGGACGGCGTGGACAAGACCTGGGGCAATGCCCTGTACGAAACCTTCGACCAGAAGGTGGAGGAAACGCTGATTCAGCCCACCTTTATCACCATGTATCCCGTTGAAGTCAGCCCGCTTGCAAAGCGCAGCCCCGCAGATCCCCATCTGACGGAGCGCTACGAGATGTTTATTTGCGGCTGCGAAATGGGCAATGCATTCTCCGAACTGAACGACCCGATCGATCAGTACGAGCGCTTCAAGAAGCAGGCTGAAAAGCGTGCGGAAGGCGATGAAGAAGCCGATATGATGGATGACGACTTTGTTCTGGCTCTGGAATACGGTATGCCTCCCACGGGCGGTCTCGGCTTCGGCATTGACCGCTGCGCCATGATGCTTTGCGGAACCGATTCCATCCGCGATGTGATTCTGTTCCCCACGATGAAGCCCCTCGCAGAATAACATATATATGCCGCAAACGCTTACAACGCAAGCGTTTGCGGCGTTTTATCAGATGCCCTCCGGAAACACGCACTGATGCGGAAGCGGCGGGCGGATATTGATGAGGATATAATTATGCGCAGAGAAATTTATGAGCAAACAGCTGCCGCGATTGCAGAGTTTTGCGAAACGGCGAAGTTGAAAGCAGGCAGCATTGTGGTTGTCGGCTGCTCAACCAGCGAGGTGACGGGCTGCCGCATCGGAACAAACGCAAGCCCCGATGTGGCGGGCGAGATTTTGCAAGCGCTGCTCGATTATACAAAGCCCCGTGGCTTGGTCCTCGCCGTGCAGTGCTGCGAGCATCTCAACCGCGCGATTATCATCGAGCGAAAAGCCGTTCCGTTTGCCGAGTTTGTAAATGTGGTTCCGCAGCCAAAGGCCGGAGGCTCGCTTGCAACGCAGGCGTATGCTGCGTTTGACGAGCCTGTGGCGCTTGAAGAAATCCGGGCGGACGCAGGACTGGATATCGGCTTTACGCTGATCGGGATGCACCTGAAGCAGGTTGCCGTTCCGCTTCGCCTGAACAATAACCGCATTGGCGAGGCAATGGTGCTTGCTGCGCGCACCCGCCCGAAATTCATCGGCGGCGCGCGGGCCGTCTACGATGAAAATCTGCTTTAAAAAGCAAATCCCCCGAATCTCGGTTTATAAGACCGGCGAAGGCCTGTTTTGCGGCAATGTAAAAGGATTTTTACATCCATTTTGCGTGATGTAAAAGGAAATCGATGGAAAAACGTTCATGGATTTTTTATATTGAGCATGCTTCTGCGGAGGCATAACGAAACGAGGTGGACAGCATATGGAAATAGGCAGCAAACTCAAAAATGCGCGGAATGAAATGGGCATTACGCAGGAACAGGCGGCAGAGCTGCTTGGCGTCAGCAGACAAACGGTTTCCAACTGGGAAAACAACAAGTCGTATCCCGATATTATCAGCGTTATAAAAATGAGCGATGTCTATTCCGTAAGTCTTGACCGCCTGCTCAAGGAGGAAAAATCAGTGAATCAGACTTATCGGGAGTTTCTGGAAGAAAGCACAAACACGGTGAAAGCCAAACGGAATTTAGGGAAAACGATACTGCTCTCTGCATACTTTCTTGTGTGGCTTGCGGCGATGCTGGTTTTCTGGCAGGTGAACGGGCCGCTGACAACGGGCTTTGATATTGCGCTCAGATGGATTCTGCTGCCGCTGCTGCTGTTTGCGGCGAGCGTAACGGTGGCGAAGAATGACTACTGGGGAAACGGAAACTGGTTTTGCGTCATCGGCGCTGCAGCCACATTTCTCACGATTCCGTACACGGCGTATGCGGAATCAATGGTGATGGCAACCTTTACCTTCATTTTCCCCAACTTCATGTATATGGCGGTCGGTATTGTTGTTTCCGTTTGCGGCCTTGCGGCAGGGATGCTCTGGAGAAAGAAATTCTCGGCAAACGAAAAGCGCGGCGGGTGACGAACCGGGCAGCGATAACCAAAGGGATATGCGGAGATTGCAGAATTTCCGCATATCCCTTTTGAACAGGCGCAATTACCGGATCCGGAGTTCTTTTATGGGGTTTGAGAGAAAAAACTGAGAAAATTTCAGAAAAGGGATTGACAAATCCCCCGGAACGGGCGCCTGCGGGCGCGGTTCCGGGGGATCGTTGGTGTTGAGCGGTCAGATATTCTCTTTGATATACGCCATCAGTGCGTCAAAACTGCCGTTGGGATAAACGGAGATGTCCGCCCCCTCCTTGTTGATCAGGCAATCGGTCAGCAGGAAAACGCGCATGCCGAGCGTTTGGGCAACCATATCCTCCGTCACATCGTTTCCAACCATGATGCAGGTTTCGGGGTCGGCGTTCAGATGCGCGATAACATCCCGGTAATAGTCGGGGTTGGGCTTGCAGTGGCAGGAGTTTTCGTAGGTGGTGAAGTGCTCGAAATCTTCCGGCTCCATGCCTGCCCAGCGAATGCGTGCGCGGGTGGCAACGGCGGGGAAGATCGGGTTGGTTGCCAGGGCCACGCGCAGGCCCAGCGCTTTCAGTTCAGCAACGGTTTTTGCGGCGGCGGGATTCAATCCGCAGGAAGCACGTGCATTTTCAAAGTCGGTTCTGTAGAATTCATCAAAAAGCGGAATGTCGTTTCTGGCCTGCTCGCCGAATGTCAGAACAAAATCGTTCCAGAAAGCGTCCTCGTTGGTGACGGCGCCTGTGTTTTTCACCATGGCTTTGGTTCCGGACCAAATGGCGGGAACCAGCTTTTCGGGGTCGTAGCCGTGAGGGGCAAGCTTTTTCGCCAGAAAGCCGAAATAGGTTTTGACAAATACGTCCTGATCCATGGGCAGCAGCGTGCCGTCGAGATCGAATAATACGGTTGAGATTTTTTTGCTCATGTGTTGGGCCATCCTTCCTTGCCGGATAATGGGGTAGGTGATTGCAAAATGCTCCCGCGCCGGGCGTGGGAACGCAGAATAGTTTAACACCAAAAAGTTGTAATTGCAACATCTGTTTGCGCAAGCGCGGAAGCGGCGCCTGCCGGAGCGAAGCGAAGCGCACACAAAAGTTCTTGCAATTTTCGGTATTGTTATTTATTATAAGTATGTCGTATTATGTGCAGGTGGATTTTTGTGCATATAAATCCTGCGCAGCGACAATAATTCATAGGACAAAAATCCGGTCGGGAGCGGTAAAACGTGCAAATCGGTATGGACCCCGGCCGCGCGTTACGAGAAGCATGATGGAGCGATTGACAAGCAGAAAAAACCCGGTGATAGCGCATATGCGCGCCCTTGGTGCGGACCGGGCATATCGCAGGGAGAAAAACGAGTTTCTTTGCGACGGCGTGAAGCTGCTGAAAGAGGCGTTGCTTTGGCATGCGGAGATCACGGCGGTGCTCTGGAGCGAAGAACCCTCCGTTCGGGTGGACTGCGGCGCGCAGTATGCCGTTTCGGAGGACTTGCTGGGCTATGTGTCGCCGCTGAAAAGCGCTGCGGGCGTTGTGTTTTCCGTTCGGATCAAGCCATGGCCCGAAGCCGCGCCCGGTAGGACGCTGGTGGTGGAAACCATACAGGATCCGGGCAATATGGGCACAATTCTGCGCACGGCAAATGCGCTGGGGATGGACACTGTGATCCTCACCGGCGACTGCGCCGATGTATACAACCCCAAAACGGTTCGTGCCACGATGGGGGCCGTGTTCCGTCAGCGCTTTTATGAAATGGACAGGCAGACGATGCGCGATTATCTTACGGCGCACGGCCTGCAGCTTTACGGTGCGGCGCTCTCTGACGCTTCGCGCGATATCCGGCAGCTTTCTCTGAAAAATGCGGCGGTTGCCATCGGCAGCGAAGGCCGCGGCCTTTCCGATGCGCTGCTGGCGCTGTGCGACGGAGAACTGATTATTCCCATGAGCGAGCAATGCGAATCGCTCAACGCAGCCGTTGCGGCGGCGATCGTGATGTGGGAACTGACACGCTGACGGAATGAAACGCGAGCGTGTGCAATACGAATGAAGAAAGGCGGCAGAGTGGAATGTCCGATCTTGAATACTGGATATGGTTTTCGCTTTTGCGGCGTCTTCGCTGCCGCACGCGCAGGGCACTGCTCGAACGCTTCGGCACGCCGGGCGGGGTCTGGTTTGCCGAGCCGCGCGAATTGGAAAAACTGGACGATATTCTCCCGGACGAACTGAGCGAACTTGCCGAGCGCGACGTTGCGGAGGTGAACCGCATTGTTCGGCGCTGCACGGAAGAGAATATCCGCATTCTGACATTTCAGGACGCGGCTTACCCGGAGCGGCTTCGCAATATTCCGGATCCGCCTTATGTGCTGTATGTCAGCGGCAATCTTCCCGCGGTGGATGCGGAGATTGCTGTGAGCATCGTCGGAACACGCCGCAGCACACCCTACGGCGACAAGATGGCGCGAAACATCGCCTTTGAAATTGCCTCCAAGGGCGGCCTTGTGGTTACGGGACTTGCCGCGGGCATTGATTCGCGTGCGGCGGAAGGCGCACTCATGGCGCAAAAGCCGGTGATCGGCGTGCTGGGCTGCGCAATCACGGAGGTGTATCCTGCGTGGAACACCCGGCTTTATGACGATGTTCGCGCCTGCGGTGCGCTGATCAGCGAATATCCGCCGGACGTCAAGGGCAACCGCAACTGGTTTCCGCGCCGAAACCGCATTATGGCGGGACTCAGCCTCGGCGTTGTGGTTGTGGAAGCGCCGCTGCGCAGCGGCGCGCTCATCACGGCGCACCGTGCGTTGGATTACGGACGCGATGTGTTTGCGGTTCCCGCCAATGCCGATGCGCCAAACAGCGCCGGCAGCAACAATCTTCTGCGCGAAGGCGCGGCGATTGCGGAAAACGGCTGGGATGTGCTGCGGGAATATGCCGACCGTTTCCCGGACCGCATTTTGCCGGACGGACGCGGCGAACCGCCGGAGGAACTTGCCGTGCCGGAGGAACCGCAGCATGCACAGAATGCGGAGAAAGAGAAAGCACCCGGCAGCGGCTTTTTGAAATTCCGCATCCCGACGCGCCGCCGCGAACAGGCGCAGGCGCGCCCGAAGCTGGAAGATCAGCTGAAGGACCTGAGCGAGAACCAACTGAAAATTATCGGCGTGATGAGCGACAGAAGCATGCATGTGGACGATATCATCGACCTGTGCGGTCTGCCCGCCTCCGCTGTACTCAGCGAACTGACCATGCTCCAGATCAAAGGCTTTGTTACGCAGGAGCAGGGCAAACGCTTTACATTGAACATCGAGAAGTGAGGACTTCCTTATGGCAAAAGCAAAAACCGAACTCGTGATCGTCGAGTCGCCCGCAAAGGCAAAGACGATTGAAAAGTATCTTGGCGGCGATTTCAAGGTGATTGCCTCTATGGGCCATCTCCGCGACCTGCCGCGCAGCACCATCGGCGTGGACATTGCGAACGATTTTACGCCGGAGTATATTCCGGTTAAAGGGCGCGAGAGCATAGTGTCCGACCTGAAAAAGAGTGCTGCCGCAGCAAAAGTAGTTTATCTCGCAACCGACCCTGACCGCGAAGGCGAAGCGATTTCCTGGCATCTGAAGGAACTGCTTGAGATCCCCGAGGAAAAAGCACGCCGCGTTACGTTCAACGAGATCACCAAGCGCGTTGTTATGGACAGCATCAGCGCGCCGCGCGACATCGATATGGACCTTGTCAACGCGCAGCAGGCACGCCGCGTGCTGGACCGCCTTGTGGGCTATAAGCTCTCCCCGCTGCTGTGGAGAAAGCTGGGCAAGCCCCGCCTTTCCGCGGGCCGCGTGCAGTCGGTTGCCACGCGCATGGTGGTTGACCGCGAGAAGGAAATCCGCGCATTTGTTCCGGAGGAATATTGGCTGCTGGACGTTCTGCTTGACCGCTGCACGCAGGAAGGCAGCTTCACGGCGCGCTACTACGGCGACGGCGAAAAGAAGCGCGAGCTTCACTCCGAGGAAGAGGTGGACGGTATTGTCCGCGATGTGGAAGGCAAGCACTTCACCGTGCAGAGCGTGAAGCGCGGCGAAAAGCAGCGCAGTCCCTCGCCCCCGTTTATCACCTCCACGCTGCAGCAGGAAGCCTCCCGCCGCCTGGGCATGACGCCCGTTCGCACCATGAGCGTGGCGCAGCAGCTTTACGAAGGCATCGACATCACCGATCACGGCACGATCGGTTTGATTACCTATATGCGTACCGACTCTCTGCGTGTTTCCGACGAGGCGCTGGCTTCGGCGCGTGAGTTTATCACCGGTCACTACGGCAGCGAGTTTTACCCCGGCGCACCGCGCACGTTCAAAGCGCGCGCCGGCGCGCAGGATGCGCACGAAGCAATTCGCCCGAGCAACATTATGCTGACACCCGAGAGCATCAAAAAGGACCTTACGGGCGAGCAGTACCGCTTGTATCGCCTGATCTGGGGCCGCTTTACCGCAAGCCAGATGTCCAACGCCGTTTACTCCAACCTTGTGATCGACGCAGCCTGCGAGGGCCATGTGTTCCGCGCGAACTATTCTGAGATCAAGTTCCCGGGCTACACCGCCGTTTATGAGGAAAGCCGCGACGAAGAAAATGAGGAAGTGAAAAAGCCGCTGCCCGACCTCACCGAGGGCGAGGCAATGGAAGCGAAAAAATACGGCCGCGAGCAGCGCTTCACCCAGCCGCCTGCCCGCTACACCGAGGCCACGCTGATCCGCGCGCTGGAAGAAAAGGGCATCGGCCGTCCTTCCACCTATGCGCCCACCATCAGCACCATTACCGGCAGAGAGTATGTTGCCAAGGAAGGCCACTACCTCAAGCCGACGCCGCTGGGCGAAACCGTGAGCAGCCTGATGGGCGAATACTTCAAGGACATTGTTGACCTGAAGTTTACCGCACGCATGGAAGATTCGCTCGACGAGATTGAAGAAGGCAAGAAAGAATGGAAGCAGGTGCTCCGCGAGTTCTACGGCGGCTTTGATTCCGAACTGAACGAGGCGGAGAAGGCGCTCGACGGCGTTCGCATCAAGGTCCCCGATGAGGAGAGCGATGAGCTTTGCGATGTTTGCGGACGGAAAATGGTTGTGAAAAACGGCCGGTTCGGTCGGTTCCTCGCCTGTCCCGGATTCCCGGACTGCACCTTCACCAAACCCATCGTGATCGAGATGCCCGGAAAATGCCCCAAGTGCGCCGGCCGCATCCTCAAGCGTACCAGCAAGAGCGGTTACACCTACTATGCCTGCGAAAAAGGCGCGGAGTGCGGCTTTATGAGCTGGAATGTTCCTGTGAAGGATAATTGCCCGGAATGCGGAAAAACCATGTTCAAGCTTTCCGGCAAAGGCCAGAAGAAACCTTTCTGCATCAACGAAGCCTGCGCAAACTTCCTCCCCGAGGAAAAGCGCGGCTACAAGAAAAAGACCACCGGCACCAAGCCGGACGCCCGAAAAACAACGAAAAAGGCGGAAAAATAAATGGATAGTCAGGTAACTGTTGTCGGCGCGGGCCTTGCGGGAAGCGAGGCGGCATGGCAGCTGGCCCAGCGCGGCGTCCGCGTGAAGCTGGTGGAAATGAAGCGCGACAAAAAAACGCCGGCGCATATTTCGGAGGACTTTGCCGAGCTGGTTTGCTCAAACTCCTTTCGCTCGGATGAACTTGCCAACGCGGTTGGCCTGCTGAAAGAAGAGCTGCGCCGGTTGGACAGCGTGATTATGCGCTGCGCGGATGCAAACCGCGTTCCCGCGGGCGGCGCGCTTGCTGTGGACCGCGAGGCCTATGCAAAGATGGTGACGGAACTGATCCGCAGCCATCCGAACATCACCGTTGAGGAACGGGAAGCAGCCGTAATCCCGGAGGGCGAAGTGATCGTAGCCACCGGGCCGCTGACGAGCGACGCCCTCAGCGACGACATTGCGCGCCGCTGCCCGGACAGCGATCTCCACTTTTACGATGCTGCGGCGCCCATCGTGACGTTTGACAGCATCGACATGAACAGTGCGTTTTTTGCCTCCCGCTATGACAAGGGAACTCCGGATTATGTAAACTGTCCGATGAACAAGGACGAGTACACCGAATTCTGGAAAGCGCTGTGCAGCGCCGAGGAGGCCAGCGTTCACGGCTTTGATGACAGCGGCGTTTTCGAGGGCTGCATGCCGGTGGAAGTGATGGCGCGCCGCGGAGAGGACACGCTGCGCTTCGGACCGATGAAGCCTGTCGGGCTGATCGACCCGCGCACCGGCGAGGAGAATTATGCCGTTGTGCAGCTGCGCAAGGACAATGCGGAGGGAACGCTTTACAACATCGTCGGATTTCAGACGCATTTGAAATTCGGCGAGCAGCGCAGAGTGTTTTCCATGATTCCGGCGCTGCGAAACGCGGAATATGTCAGATTCGGCAAGATGCACCGCAACACCTACCTCAATTCGCCCGGACTGCTCGACCGCTACTACCGCCTGATCAGCGAGCCGCGAATTTCCTTTGCGGGACAGATGACAGGCGTGGAAGGCTATGTGGAGTCCTGCGCTTCGGGCATGCTGGTCGGCATCGAAACGGCGCACCGCGTTCTGGGGCAGCCGCCTGTGAATTTCCCGCAGGAAACGGCGATCGGTGCGCTGGGGCTTTACATCTCCGGCGGTTCCGTCAGTGGAAACTTCCAGCCGATGAACATCAATTTCGGCATTGTGGCGCCGCTGGGCTACCGCGTGAAGGGAAAGAGAAATAAAAACGAGGAAATCTCCAAGCGCTCGCTGGAGCTGATTGAGAGATTGAAAGCGGAGGGTATATGAAAATCATAATTGACGCCATGGGCGGCGATCATGCGCCGCAGGCCGTGGTTCAGGGCGCGGTGGCTGCGCAGCAGGAATTCGGCGTGGACATCGTTCTTACCGGTATGGAGGAACGGATTCGTGCCTGTCTTGCGGAATGCGGCGCGGAAAACAACCGGCACATCGAAGTTGTGAATGCCGATGAGATCATAGATATGCACGATGACCCCGCAACTGCGGTGCGCCGCAAGAAAGGCAGTTCTATGGCCGTTGCGCTCAATCTCCTGCGTGACGGAGAGGGCGATGCGGCAATCTCGGCGGGAAGCACGGGCGCACTGCTCACGGGCGCAACGCTGACGGTGAAGCGTGTCAAGGGAATCCGCCGCGCGGCGATGGCTCCCGTTGTGCCGAACGGCGGCAAAGGTGCCGTTTTGATCGACTGCGGCGCCAACGTTGAATGCACGCCGGAATACCTGCTGCAGTTTGCCTATATGGGCAACTTCTATTCCCACAGCATTCTCGGCTGCGAGAATCCGCGCGTGGGCCTGCTCAGCAACGGCACCGAGGAGAGCAAGGGCACGGAGCTGTGCAAGGCTACATATGCGCTTTTGAAGGCCGCGCACGATGCCGGAAGACTGAATTTTATCGGCAACATCGAAGGCACGGACGTATTTTCCGGTGAGGTGGACGTGATTGTGGCGGACGGCTTTTCCGGCAATATCCTGCTGAAAACGATCGAGGGCACGGCGAAATTCCTGATGAAAAATATCAAAAGCGCGCTGATGAGTTCGCTGAAGGCAAAAATCGGCGCCCTGCTGATCAAGAAGGATCTTTCGACGGTGAAAAAGCTTCTCGATGCATCCGAAGTTGGCGGAACGGCCTTCATCGGCATCACCAAGCCCGTTATCAAGGCACACGGCAGCAGCGATGCGCGTGCAATCCGCAGCGCGGTGAAGCAGGCGATTGCGGTTGTGAATTCCGGCGTGACCGGGGAGATTGAGAAAAACATCGGCTATATGAGCCTCGCCGAAGAGGCATAAGCGCGAAACAAATCAAATAAAACAGGAGGAAAACACAATGGTTTTGGAGAAAATCAAGGAAATTATCAGCACGCAGTTTGACATCGAAACGGAGAGCCTTTCCGAGGACACAAATTTTCTGACCGACCTCGGCGCCGATTCCCTGGACGTCGTGGAGCTTACCATGAACGTTGAGGACGCGTTTGACATTCCCGAAGTCAGCGAAGAAACGATCCGCGGCATCCAGACCATCCGCGACCTCGTGGAGTATGTGATCAGCGTAACGGAGTAAGCGGCAATGGAGGCTTTGGAGCAAAAACTCAATTACAGCTTCCGCAACCGTGCACTGCTTCAAACCGCGCTTACCCACTCGTCCTATGCCAACGAGCACCACTGCCGCAGCAACGAACGATTGGAATTCGTGGGCGACAGCGTGCTCGGCATGGTGACGGCGGAGCATCTTTACCGTGCGTTTCCGGATATGCCGGAGGGGAAGATGACCAAGCTGCGCGCAGAGCTTGTGTGCGAGCAAAGCCTGGGCGAGGTGGCGCAGCGTCTTGCGCTCGGTCCCAGTCTGCGCCTTGGCAAAGGAGAGGAACTCTCCGGCGGACGTGAGCGTCTTTCCATTCTGGCCGACTGTGTTGAGGCCGTGATTGCGGCGCTCTATCTGGACGGCGGCATGGCGGCGGCGCGGGCATTTATTGATGCCAACGTGATCTCTAAGCTCAACGGCGAGAGCTGCCTTCAGATCCGTGACTACAAAACGGAATTGCAGGAGCTTGTGCAGCAGCAGCCGGGCCACACGCTGGTTTATGAGCTGACGGGCGAGAGCGGCCCGGATCATATGAAGCGCTTTGAAGCTGCCGTTGCGATGGACGGACGCGTGCTCGGCAGCGGCGAAGGCCGCACCAAGAAGGAAGCGGAGCAAATGGCCGCGAAGGCGGCGCTGGAGGTTATGTGAGCGCAAGAAGACGGATTTTGCCGCTGTTTATCCCGCATCTCGGCTGCAGCCACAGCTGCGTGTTTTGCAATCAAAAGCGCATTTCCGGCGCTGCTGAGCCGGTAACGCCGCGCGAAGTTGCCGCGGCGCTGGAGCGTCTGCCAACGGCGGCGGGATATGAGCTTGCCTTTTACGGCGGCAGCTTCACGGCCCTGCCCCGCGACGAGATGACGGCGCTGCTGAAAGCGGCGCAGCCTTACCGGGCCGACGGGCGCATTGCATCCATCCGTGTTTCCACCCGGCCTGATGCCGTGGACGAACAGGTGTTGTCGGTTTTGGCGGAAGCGGGCGTGGAAACTGTGGAACTCGGCGCACAATCCATGTGCGATGAGGTGCTTGCCAGCTGCGGAAGAGGCCATACGGCGGAACAAACGCGCACTGCGGCATCGCTTCTCAGACAGCGCGGTTTTTATCTGATTTTGCAGATGATGACCGGACTGCCCGGGAGCAGCCCTGCGCGGGATCTGGCCACGGCGCATGCACTTGCGCAGCTGCGGCCGGACGGTGTTCGGATTTATCCGACGGTGATTTTGAAGGACACGGAACTTTACGCGCTATGGCAGCGCGGAGACTACAGAGAGCACACCGTGGCCGATGCGGTGGAGCTGTGTGCGGAGATTTTGCCCGTTTTTGAAGCGGCGAAGATCCCGGTGATACGGCTCGGCCTGAACCCCACGGAGGATCTCAGCGGCGGCGACGCTGCGGCGGGGGCATATCATCCCGCGCTGGGCGAACTGGTTCGCAGCCGCATATATCTAAAGCGCGCCCGTGCGCTGCTGGCAGGTTCCCCGCAGGGGAAATCTGTTGTTTTGGGCGTTTGTCCGGGCGATATTTCGCAAATGATCGGCCAGCACCGCTGCAATGCGGACGCGCTGTGCCGGGAATTCTCCCTTCGGTCGCTGAAGGTGGTCCCGGCAGATGTGCCGCGCGGCGAAGTCATAGAGATTTAGAAGCGAGGAGTGCAGCCTGTGTACTTAAAAGCATTGGAAATACAAGGGTTTAAGTCTTTCCCGGAAAAAACGGTGATTTCCTTTGAAAAGGACATCACCGCCATTGTAGGCCCCAACGGCAGCGGAAAATCGAATATTTCCGACGCACTGCTGTGGGTTATGGGCGAGCAGCGCAGCAAAGCGCTGCGCGGCGGAAAGATGGAAGACGTTATTTTCGGCGGCACGGAAAAGCGCAGCCCGCTGGGCTTTGCGCAGGTCAGCCTTGTGCTGGATAACTCCAAAGGCACCTTCAGCATCGATACGCAGGAGGTCACCATCACCCGCCGCTACTACCGCACCGGCGAGAGTGAATACTACCTCAACCGCGAAGCCGTGCGACTGAAAGACATTACGGGCCTGCTGATGGACACCGGCCTCGGACGCGACGGCTACAGCGTGATCGGACAGGGCAGAATTTCGGAGATCGTTTCCGTGAAAAGCACCGACCGCCGCGAGATTTTTGAAGAAGCCGCGGGCATTGCCCGCTTCCGCTTCCGCAAGGAAGAGGCCGAACGCAAACTTGAGCGCACGGAGGACAATCTTCTGCGCGTGAACGATAAAATCGACGAATTGGAAATGCAGGTTGAGCCGCTGCAGAAGCAGGCGGAAACGGCGAAGAAATTCCTCGTTTTCCGCGATGAGCAGCGCACGCTGGAGATTTCCGCATGGATGGAAACGCTCGACCGTCTGCATGTCCAGAGTGAAACGGTCAACAGCGAATTTTCCGCCGCGCAGGCAGAACTGGACAAGGCGAATGAGGAGCTCAGAAACATCTATGCCGCCGCCGAGCAGTTCAGCGTGCGTATGCAGGAATACGATGTGGAAAGCGAAGCTGTGCGCGCCAGTCAGGCCGAATGTGAGTCGGCGGCAGCGGAGTGCGAGTCTGCCGCGGCGGTGCTGCGCACCAATCTGCAGCACAATGCCGAGAACATTGAACGGCTCAAAAGCGAGATGGACGAGCAGACCGACCGCACGGAGAACATCCGCCGCCAGGCGCAGGAGCAGGAACGCAGAATCGACGATATCGGCGTTTTGCTTGCGGAAAACACGCTTGCCATCCGCGGCGTTCAGCAGGAGACCGAGCGCAACGCGGCTGCGTCCGACGATGCCCGACAGGGTCTTGCCGCGATGGTTTCCAAAGAAAACGAACTGAGCGACGGCATCACCAAATGCGCCACCACACTGACGTTGCTGCAGGACAGAAGCGAGGAACTGTGCGAGCGCAGAAACAGCATCGGCGCGGACATTGACGCAGCCGAGCAGAAATACAACGAAATCACCGCAGCGCTGCATGCCGCGGAAAAAGAATACGACACGGCGAAAACCCGCGTTGACGAGATCAACAATGTGATCAACGGCCACCGCATGCTGCTGTCTTCCCGCGAGAGCGCGGTGAAGGAACTGACGGACAAGCTCAATTCGCTTACGGTTGAAAAGCGTTCCGCCGAGGGCCGCATCCATATGCTCAGCGAGATGGAAAAAGAATTCGAGGGCATGGGCAAGGCTGTTAAGTCTGTGATGCAATCTTCCGCGCGCGGCACGCTGCGCGGTGTGCACGGCCCCGTTGCGGGACTTCTCAGCGTGGACGAGCGCTACGCCATCGCCGTGGAAACGGCGCTGGGCGCTGCCATGCAGAACATTGTTGTGGACAATCAGGATTGCGGCAAAGCCGCCATCGAGATGCTCAAGCGCAGCGACGGCGGGCGTGCAACATTCCTGCCGCTGGACACGGTTCGCCCCGGTGCGGCGCAAAAGCCGCTGACCGGAGAGCCGGGCTACCTCGGCATTGCGAGCGAGCTTGTGAAATACGACAGCCGCTACAAGGGCATTTTTGAAAATCTCCTGGGCCGCACGGTTGTGGCGGAAACGCTGGGCGACGCGGTGAAGATGTCGCGCAAATACGAAAACCGCATCCGCATCGTTACACTGGACGGTCAGATGATCAATGCCGGCGGCTCCATGACGGGCGGCAGCGCGGCCCGCAATGTGGGCATCTTGTCGCGCGCAAACGAACTGAAAACGCTGCGTGCCCGTCTGGAAGAGCTGGAAGTGCGTGTGCAGGAATGCTCCGGCAATCTTGCCGAGGCCGAACGCGTGCTTTCCGGCGCGAAATATGAAGCGGAGGTTGCCGCGAGCGAGCTTTCCGGCGCGTCGGAAACGCTGCACAAGGCGGAAAGCGGCGTGAGCCAGTATCGTCTGATGCGCACGGCGATTGACGAAAATCTTGAAGATCTTGAGCGCGAGAAAAACGGACTGGCCTCCGGTTTGCGCGAAAATGAGCAGAGAATTGCCGCAACGGCGCAGGAACAGAAAACGCTGGAAACCGCGCTGGCGCAGCTGCGTGAGGAAATCCGCCGGCAGACGGCCGGAAGCGAGGACTTTGAAAAGCAGCGCGAAGCACTGGGTGAGCGCCTTGCTGCGCTGCGTGCCGAGTCTGCCTCGCTGGAAGCCGAGCGTGAGAGCGCTCGCCGCGCCGTTGCAAGCCTGAACGAACTGATCGCAACCCTGTCCGGCGACGGGGAGGAGCGCAAAAACCGCATTGCCGAGCTGGAACGTCAGGAAAGCGCACTGCAGACGCAGCTGGCCGAGATGGAGAAAAACATCGAAGCGCGCCGGCAGCAGGCGGAAGGCTATCGCAGCCGCATTGCGGAAATCACCGCGGTGCGTCTGGAGATGGAAGGCCGCCGCACCCGCAACGACAAACTCGGGCAGGACAAAAACCGGGAAATCCTTGATCTGCAGGCTGCCTGCTCGCGCTGCGAGCAGAAGAAACTTTCCGCCGAGATGGAAGAAAAGCAGATTCTCGACAAGCTTTGGGACAGCTACGAGCTTTCCCGCACGGCGGCGCAGGCGCTGCGTCAGCCGGTGGAAAGCATGTCGGCGGCAACCAAACGCATCTCCGAACTTCGCCGCGAGATCTCCAAACTCGGCACCGTTAACGTCGGTGCGATCGAGGAGTACGACCGCGTGAGCGAGCGCTACAATTTCCTGACCGAGCAGCGCGACGATGTTGAAAAGGCAAAGCGCGATTTGCAGAAGATTATCAGCGATATCACCGGCGAGATGAAGGAAATTTTTGTGCGCGAGTTCACCGCCATCGACGAAAGCTTCCGAACCGTATTCCTTGAACTGTTCGGCGGCGGCAAGGCGCAGCTGATTCTGGAAGATCCCGACGATCCGCTCGGCTGCGGCATCGAGATTAAGGTGCAGCCGCCCGGTAAGGCGGTTACAACCATCTCGCTGCTCTCCGGCGGCGAAAAGAGCTTTGTGGCCATTGCGCTGTATTTTGCCATTATGAAAGTGCGTCCCACGCCGTTTTGCATTATGGACGAGATTGACGCTGCGCTGGATGAGGCGAACGTTGAGCGCTACGCCGGCTACATGCGCTCCATGATCGGAGAAACGCAATTTATCGTCATCACCCACCATCGCGCAACGATGGAGGAAGCGGACATGCTCTACGGCGTTACCATGCAGGAAAAGGGCGTTACCACCGTTCTCTCCGTTGATCTGGACGAGGCGGAAAAAACCATCAACTGAGGAAATTTCACTATGGGCTTTTTTGAAAAAATCAAGAGCGGTCTTGCGCGCACAAAGCAGAACATGACCGTTTCCATGAACAATATGTTTGCCTCCTTCACCGGCGAAAACGAGGAGTTTTTTGACGAGTTGGAGGAAACGCTGATCCTTGCCGACGCCGGTGTGGAAACCGCAACGGGTGCCGTGGAGCGTCTGCGCGAGGTGACGAAGCAGCGCGGCCTGCGCGGCGGTGAAGAAGTTCGCGCGGCGCTGACCGAAATTATGACCGAAATGCTGTGCGTTGGCGAGCAGTCGCTTCGAATGGAGGGGAAACCCGCCGTGATCCTGATGGTCGGCGTCAACGGCGTTGGAAAAACCACTACCATCGGCAAGCTGGCCACGCGCTTCGGCGCGGAGGGCAAAAAGATTTTGCTCTGCGCGGGCGACACGTTCCGCGCCGCTGCGGCCGAGCAACTGGGCATCTGGGCGCAGCGCTCCGGCGCGGACATTGTCCGCCATGAAGAGGGCAGCGATCCTGCCGCTGTGGTGTTTGATTCCATTGCTGCGGCGAAAGCGCGCGGCAAGGACCTTGTGATTATCGACACGGCCGGCCGCCTGCACAACAAGCAGAATCTGATGAACGAGCTGGCAAAAATCCGCCGCATCATCAGCCGTGAGCTTCCGGATGTCAGCGTGGAAACGCTGCTGGTGCTCGATGCCACAACCGGACAGAACGGTTTGCTGCAGGCCAAGAGCTTTAAGGAAGCGGCCGACCTCACCGGCGTTGTGCTCACCAAACTCGACGGCACCGCCAAGGGCGGCATTGTGTTTGCCATTGCGCAGGAACTGGAACTGCCGGTGAAATTCGTCGGTGTTGGCGAGCAGCAGGATGATTTGATGCCGTTTGAAGCGCAGGCGTTTGTGGAGGAATTGCTGCAATGAAGATGATTCTTGCTTCCAACAATAAGAAAAAGTTGATCGAGATGCAGACCCTGCTGTCGGAACTGGGGATTGATGTGGTTTCGCAGCGCGACGCGGGCTGCGATTTCGAAGTGGAAGAAACCGGCGAAACATTTGAGGAAAACGCTTATCTCAAGGCCAGCGCCGTGACGGCGGCAACGGGCGAGATTGCCATTGCGGACGATTCCGGCCTGATGGTGGATGCGCTCGACGGTGCGCCGGGCGTTTATTCCGCGCGCTTCACGGGCAACCATGAAGACACCGATGAGCAGCGCTACCTTTACCTGCTGGAAAAGCTGCAGGGCGAGGAAAACCGTGCGGCAAAGTTTGTTTCCAGCATCTGCTGCACTTTCCCGAACGGCGATATTCTGCGCGCACGCGGCGAATGCCGCGGCAGCATCGCCCACGCCCCGAGCGGAAACGGCGGATTTGGCTACGATCCCGTGTTTATCCCGGAGAACTACGAACAATCGATGGCAGAGCTTGGCGCGGATGTGAAAAACCGCATCGCGCATCGCGGACGTGCCATTCGTGCATTTCAGGAAGAATTGAGGAATTATTATGCTGACAAGTAAACAGCGCGCCCAGCTTCGCGGCATGGCCTCCACGATGGACACGATCATCATCGTGGGCAAGGGCGGCATTACCGAAAATGTGATCACGCAGGTTACCGATGCGCTGAAAGCACGCGAGCTGATCAAGGGCAAGGTGCTGGAAAGCTCTCTGCTCACCGCAAAAGAGGCGGGCGAGGCCCTTGCCGAAGCTTGCAAGGCCGAACAGGTGCAGTCCATCGGCAGCAAATTTGTGCTTTATAAACGCAATGAAAAGGAGCCGAAGATCGAACTGGTCTCGGCGAAGAAAAAGAAATGAGAATTGCAATCTTTGGCGGCAGCTTTAACCCGCCGCACAAAGGACATCTGAATTCCGCGCTCTATGCAGCGCAGCAGCTGCGGCCCGATAAATTTCTCATCATTCCCGACGCGCAGCCGCCGCATAAGGATCTTGCGGAAAACAGCCCGACGCCGCGCCAGCGTATGAGCCTGTGCAGGCTGAATTTTGCAACGCTACCCAATGCCGAGGTTTCGGACATCGAAATCCGCCGCGGCGGCAAAAGCTACACGGCGGACACGCTGCGCGCCCTGCGCGAAACATATCCCGACGCGGAGCTTGTGCTGCTGGTCGGAACGGATATGTTCCTGACCCTGGAGCAATGGTACGACGCGGAGTATATCATGCAGCAGGCGATTATTGCCCCGTTTCAGCGCGGCGCGCAGGAACTGGAGCTGCTTTTGGCAAAGGCGGCCGAACTGAAAAGCAGCTTCGGCGCGTGCGTGGAGCTGATTGAAACACAGCCGCTTGCCGCAGCATCCACGGATATTCGCCGCGCGCTGCAAAACCGCGGCGGAACGGAGCTTTTGACCGACGAGGTGTATGCCTTCATTGTGAAAAACCGGCTTTACGGCGTAAAGGTGAATTTCGACTGGCTGCGCAGCAAGTCCTATGCGATGCTCAAGCCCAAGCGGATCCCGCATGTTATGGGCTGCGAGGAGGAGGCAATCCGCCTGGCCGACCGCTGGGGCGCGGACCGCGACAAGGCTGCGGAGGCGGCGATTTTGCACGATTGCACCAAGAAAAAGCCGTTGGCGGAGCAGCTGAAGATTTGCGAGAAATACGGCATCGAAGTGGATGCGGTGGAGCGCGTGAGCGAAAAGCTGCTGCATGCGAAAACCGGCGCGATGACGGCAAAATGCAAATTCGGCGCGGATCGCGATGTTGTGGATGCAATCCGCTGGCACACCACCGGACGCGCAGACATGACGCTGCTGGAAAAAGTCGTGTATATGGCGGACTATATAGAGCCGAATCGAGTTTTTGAAGGCGTTGAAACGCTGCGCGCGCTGGCTTATGAAGATCTTGACCGCGCGATGCTCCTCGGCTTTGAGATGAGCCTTGAGGATGTGCGCGCGCAGGGCACGCAGGCGCATGAGAATACGCTTGCCGCGCTGAAATGGTATAAAGAAAGAAGCGTTTGAATGAAACTGTTTGGAGATACCGGAAAACGCGAACGGGCCGCTGCTGTGCCGAAAAAAGGCACAACCGCGGCGGAAAAGCCGAATAAGATGCCTTTGGCGTGGCTGAATGCGCCGATTTGGCGCCGACTGCGCCTGCCGCTGATTATCGTCGGGTCGCTGATTTTGCTTCTGCTGCTCGGACTGCTGGTGTATTCCATTTGGGAAAAGCCGCCCGAAACGCCGGACAACGGTCCCATCGTGCAGCCCACGGTGAAGCCTGCCGTTTCCACCCCCGTGCCGGAAACACCGGGACCGGTGCTGCCGGAAGAAACGGACACGCCCGAAGAAACGCCGCAGCCGGAGGCTACCGAGCAGCCCACCGGACGCAAGGAAAATTGCTACACCTTTGTTGTGCTGGCTTATGACCAGTTCAAGGCCAATACGGACACCATCCTTGTGGGACGCATGGATACCGATGCAGGAACGCTGGATCTTGTCAATATCCCGCGCGACACGCTTGTCAATGTCAGCTGGGGCGTGAAGAAGCTCAACACCGTTCTTGCTTCCGAGCGAAACGAGGTGGAACGATTCCTGCCTCACCTCGGAAATCTGATTGGTTTCACGCCGGATTGCTATGCAATTGTGGACATCAAGGTGGTTCAAAAACTGGTTGACTGCATTGGCGGCGTGTATTACAATGTTCCACGTGATATGGACTATGATGATCCCACGCAGGATCTCAGCATCCATATTCCGCAGGGATATCAGTTGCTCAACGGTGAAAATGCGGTGAAAGTTCTGCGTTTCCGCATGGGCAACGACAACACGGGTTACGCCAACGGCGATTTGGGCAGAATAGCAACGCAGCAGGATTTCCTGATGTGCATGGCCGGTCAGTTCCTCACGCTCGGCAACATCCCAAATCTTGACAACGCCATAGAAATTTTCCGTGAAAATGTGCGCACCGACCTGACCGCGAGCAACATTGCGTTTTTTGTGCGTGAATTCCTGCAGATGGACAAGGAAAACATCCGCTTCCACACCCTGCCGGGCACGGGCATTTCCATTCGCGGCGGCTCGTATCTGGAAGTTGATATTGATGAATGGGTTGGCATCGTCAACGATTATCTCAATCCCTATCATCGGATCATCACGGCGGACAACCTGAATATTTTGCAGGCCAACAAGCTCGGCGGTGCCACCTCCACCTCGGGAGATGAGCTGCCGGTGACCTCTTTTTACGATTTCAGTGAGTATGTCGGATAACAAATCATAGTTAGAAACCTACATGAAAGGACACAATATGACACCGAAGGAAATTGCAGAACTCATTGTCAAAACGCTTGACCGCAAGATGGCGCATGACATCAAGCTGCTCCGCACCACGGATGTGACCGTGCTGGCAGACTATTTTGTGCTTTGCACCGCAACCTCCACAACCCAGATCAAAACCCTTGCCGACGAAACGGAAGCGGTTATGGAGGCGCACGGCGAGCCAAAGCTCCATCGCGAAGGATACCGCAGCGGCGGCTGGGTGCTGCTGGACTTTGGCTGCGTGGTGGTTCATCTGTTTATGGACGAAACGCGCGCATTTTATAATCTTGAGCGCCTTTGGGCGGACGCAGAGGAAATCGACATCTCTGCCCTGCTTTGCCCCGGCGAGTAAGTGCAGCGGATAAGCGGCGCGCTTTCGCCCGTGGGGCAGTTACGGATTTCAGCTTAAATATATTTTAAAATACAAGAGAGAGTTTGAAATGAAGTACAATTTTTCCGAAATTGAAAAGAAATGGCAGGCTAACTGGGAAGAAACAAAGCCTTATGCAGCAATCACCGGCAGCGACAAGCCGAAGTTTTACGGTCTGATCGAGTTCCCGTATCCCTCTGCCGCAGGTTTGCACGTGGGCCATCCCCGCCCCTTTACTGCGATGGACGTGATTTGCCGCAAAAAGCGCATGCAGGGCTTCAATGTCCTCAACCCCATCGGCTACGATGCGTTCGGACTGCCGACGGAGAACTACGCGATTAAAAACCACATCCACCCCGCAAAAGTTACCCACGACAACGTTGAAAACTTTACCCGTCAGCTCAAAATGCTGGGCTACGGCTTTGACTGGGACCGCTGCGTGAACACCTCCGACCCCTCTTACTATAAGTGGACGCAGTGGATTTTCCTGCAGTTTTTCAAGAGAGACCTTGCCTATAAGGCAACCATGAGCGTGAACTGGTGCACCTCCTGCAAGGTTGTTCTTGCAAACGAAGAGGTTGTGGAAGGCGTTTGCGAGCGCTGCGGTGCTCCCGTTGTCCGCAAGGAGAAGAGCCAGTGGATGCTCGCCATCACCAAGTATGCCGACCGCCTGATCGACGATCTGGATGAGCTTGACTATATCGAGCGTGTGAAAACCCAGCAGAAAAACTGGATCGGCCGTTCCACCGGCTGCGAGATCACCTTTAAAACCAACACCCCCGATGAAATCACCGTTTACACCACGCGTGCCGACACGCTTTACGGTACGACCTATGTGGTCATTTCTCCGGAGCATCCGCTGCTTGAGAAGTGGAAAGACCGCATCGGCAACTGGGCCGACGTTGTGGCGTACAAGGAAGCCGCTTCCAAAAAGAGCGACTTTGAGCGCGGCGAACTGAACAAGGAAAAGACCGGCGTTAAGCTCGACGGTATTGAGATCATCAACCCCGTAACCGGCAAGGCGCTGCCGATGTTTGTTTCCGACTATGTCCTCATGGGCTACGGTACCGGCATCGTTATGGGCGTTCCCGGTCACGACCAGCGCGACTGGGACTTCGCAACCGCGTTTGGCCTGCCGATCGTTGAGGTTGTTGCCGGCGGCGATATTACGAAGGAAGCCTTTGTTGCAAAAGATGACAGTGCGATCATGGTGAACTCCGGCTTCCTCAACGGCATGACCGTGAAGGAAGCGATCCCCGCCATGAAGCAGTATTGCGTGGAGCAGGGCTTCGGCAAACTCAAGACCAACTACAAACTGCGTGACTGGGTTTTCTCCCGCCAGCGCTACTGGGGCGAGCCGATTCCCCTTGTCAACTGCGAAAAATGCGGCTGGGTTGCCATTCCCGAAGACCAGCTGCCGCTGGAACTGCCCAATGTTGAGAGCTATGAGCCCACGGACGACGGTGAGAGCCCCCTTGCCAAGATGACCGACTGGGTGAACACCACTTGCCCCTGCTGCGGCGGTCCGGCAAAGCGCGAAACCGACACGATGCCCAACTGGGCCGGCTCGAGCTGGTATTTCCTTCGCTATATGGACGCTGACAACGACAAGGCGCTCGTCAGCAAGGAAGCGGAAGAATACTGGGGCCCCGTTGACTGGTACAACGGCGGCATGGAGCACACCACGCTGCATCTGCTCTACAGCCGTTTCTGGCACAAGTTCCTCTACGATATCGGCGTGGCCCACACCAAGGAGCCTTATGCCAAGCGCACCAGCCACGGCATGATCCTCGGCCAGAACCCGCACTACATCGGCAATGTGGAAACCGAAGAGGAAAAGCAGGCTCTGATTGAAAAATACGGCTCCATGGCAACCCGCCAGAGCGTTAAGATGAGCAAATCTCTGGGCAATGTTGTCAATCCCGACGATGTTGTCAACGAGTTCGGCGCCGACACGCTGCGCCTTTACATCATGTTTATCGGCGACTTTGAAAAGACCGCGACATGGTCGACCAATGCAGTGCGCGGCTGCAAGAAGTTCCTTGACCGCTGCTGGAATCTGATGGACCTCTGCGCGGACGATGACAAGCCCTCTGCAAAGAACGAACCCATCATCCACAAGACCATCAAGAAAGTTACCGACGATATCGACTCTCTGAAGATGAACACGGCCATTGCCGCACTGATGACGATGGTGAACGAGTTCTATGCCAATGGCTGCACGAAAGGCGATCTGCGCTATCTGATGCTGATGCTTTCTCCCTTTGCTCCGCACATGGTTGAGGAGATGTGGGAACTTACCGGTTTTGCTGCGGCTTCCGGCAAGATGGCAATGCAGAATGACTGGCCCGTGTATGATGAGAGCAAGACGGTTGAAAGCGAGAAGGAGATTGCGGTTCAGGTTAACGGCAAGCTCCGTGCAACGGTTGTGATCCCCATGGATGCCGATGACGAAACCGTTCTGAGCATTGTCTATGCAAACGAGAAAATCGCAAAAATGAAAGAGGGCATGGAGGTTGTCAAGACCATCATTGTCAAGAACAAACTTGTCAATTTGATCCTGAAACCTGCAAAGTAATTGTTGACAAAGCAGGATAAAACAATTATAATGCCTTTGTTAAGCCATGATTTATGGTCCTGAAAGCGTCTAACGACGTATTTGGAGGGAGGGAAAAATATATGTCTGAGATTTATGTGAAAGAGAACGAGTCTCTGGACAACGCACTGAAGCGTTTCAAGCGCAGCTGTGCAAAGTCCGGCGTCTTGGCCGATCTGCGCAAGAAGGAGTTCTATCAGAGCCCCAGCGTGAAGCGCCGCAAGAAGAGCGAAGCTGCCCGCAAGAACAAGAACAAGCGTTTCTATTGATTGTAAATAAACAACCCCTGACAACTTGTCAGGGGTTGTTTTTTGTGAAAGCGGTATTTGGCTGCAGGGAGCGCAGCTCAACTGATTGCGCCGAGACTGTTTTCCAGAAGCCGATCCACCTGCGCTGCCAGACGGGCGTTTTCCGGCATCGCAAGCGCCGGATCGCGCGCAAGCAGCTGCTTTGCCGCCTCCTGCGCCGTTTGCAGGGTGGACATATCGCCGCAGAGATCGGCGATGTGCATCTCCGGCAGACCGTGCTGACGCTGTCCGAAGAAGTCACCGGGGCCGCGAAGGCGCAAGTCCTCCTCGCTGATTTTGAAGCCGTCGTTGGTGTCGCACATGGCCTGCAAACGCTGCCTGGCTTCTTTGTTGGTTGCGTTGGAGATAAGGATGCACCAGCTTTTGAACTGACCGCGTCCTACGCGGCCGCGCAGCTGGTGAAGCTGACTCAACCCGAAGCGCTCGGCGTTTTCAATCACCATCAGCGCGGCGTTCGGAACATCCACGCCAACTTCGATCACCGTTGTAGACACAAGAATATTGATTTTGCCCGCCAGCGTGTCCGCCATTACGGCGTCCTTGTCGCGGGCTTTCATTTTGCCGTGGATGCAGCCGACATTGAGCGAGGGAAAAGCTGCGCTCAGCTCCTGCGCATGCTCCACGGCGGATTTGAGCGAGGGATCGTATTCTTCGTTTTCCTCCACCATCGGACAAACGACAAACACCTGCCGCCCTTCGGCAACAAGCTTTTCGATGAAGCCGTAAAGCCTTGTGCGGTAGCTTTCGTCCACGGTGAACGTATCAACTTTCTGCCGTCCCGGCGGAAGTTCGTCGATTACGGAAACGTCAAGATCGCCGTAGATGATGAGCGCCAGCGTGCGGGGGATTGGCGTTGCGGACATGACAAGCACATGCGGCGTTTGCGATTTTGCGGCAAGCGCGCTTCGCTGGTTCACGCCGAAACGGTGCTGCTCGTCGGTGATGACAAGCCCGAGATCGGAAAATTCCACATCGCCGGTGATGAGTGCGTGGGTGCCGACAATGATATCGATTTCGCCTGCGGCGAGTGCGGCTTTTGTTTCGCGTTTTTCCTTCGCGGTCATGCTGCCGGTGAGTTTTTCAACCCGCAGCCCGAATACGGCGGTGAAGCCGCGCAGCGTTTCAAGGTGCTGCTCGGCGAGAATCTCCGTTGGCGCCATGAAGGCCGTTTGCTTTCCTGCAGCGCAGATTGCCCAGGCGCAGGCTGCGGCAACGAGGGTTTTTCCGCTGCCGACATCGCCCTGCACCAAACGGTTCATCGGTCGTCCGGAAGCCATGTCGTCCAGCGCGTCATGCACGGCCCGGCGCTGCGCGCCGGTGGGAACAAAGGGAAGCGCAGCATAGAATTCCGACATATCGCGCGCGGGGATGAGCGCGCCGGTCAACCCCTGCCGCGCGCCGCGCAGGCGGCCCATAGCGCAGCCCAGAATGAAAAGTTCCTCAAAAATCAGCCGCCGCCGCGCCAGCTCCAGTGCGCCGTAGTCGGCAGGGAAGTGTATGTTTTCGTAGGCGTAGCGAGCCTGAACCAGGCCAAACTGCTCCCGGATGCGCTCGGGCAGACTGTCGGGAACATCGCCCTGCGATACGTCAAGCGCGGTTCGGATATAGCCCATGAGCTGCTTGTTGCTCACGCCGCTGCAAAGCGGATATTTCGGCAGGATTCTGCCGGTTTTCTGTCCTTCGCGCACTTCCGGCTCCCAGTCCGGATTTGCCATGCTGCGGTGGGTAAGCGTTCCGGAGAGTTTGCCGTAGAAAATATAGGTCTCGCCGGGTTTGAGCTGGTCACGAATCCAGGTTTGGTTGAAATATGTGATGTCCACGCTGCCGCTTTCGTCCACGGCGCGCAGCTTCACCAAATGCATGCCGCGCTTGACGCGGGCGAGCGTTGGGGTGTTTGCAACCATGGCGCGGATGCACACGGGCGTGTCCAGCGGTGCTGCCATAATGGGAGAAAACTGCGTGCGGTCTTCATAGCTGCGGGGGAAATATACGATCAGGTCGCGCAGGGTATGGATGCCGAGCTTGCCGAGCGCTTTTGCGCGTGCTTCGCCAACGCCTTTGAGGTATCTTACTTCTTTGTCCGTTTCTGCCACGGTTGGTTCACCCCGCTTTCTTTGCCGTTACATCATACCATATTATAAAGAAATTGCAAATACGCCCAGATGCGTGGTATAATAAAGCGCAGAAATTGCAGCGGGAAAAGGAGGCGGAGCAACGGATGCTTACGGTGATACTCAGCGGCGGCGCTTCGCGCCGCATGGGGCGGGACAAGGCGCTTTTGCCCTATGGCGGCACCACCATGCTGCAGCATCTGATCGACAAATATGCCGTGCTGGGTGAAGTTGCGGTTTCCGTCAATGAGGCGGGGCGATTTCCGCTTCGCGGCGCTTTGGAATTGACCGATCCCTTTCCCGGCGAGGGGCCGCTCAACGGAATTGTTGCTGCCTTTTCCCAAACGGATGCAGCTGAGATTTTTCTTACCGCGACGGACCTGCCCTGCGGCGAACCTGCGGCGGCGCGGCGGCTGGCTGCGCTTCGCGGCGCTGCGGATGCCTGCGTGCTCCGCGGTGCGGACGGGCGCGATGAGCCGCTTTTCGCGGTTTACGGCCGCAGCTGCGCTCCGGCGGCGCAGGCATGCCTTGCGTCCGGAAAACGTTCTTTCAAAGCACTGTTTGAACAGCTGGATGTACGTTATGTAAACTTCGACAGGCTGGGTGCGGCGGGCATTTCGCGCATGCTCACGAATGTGAACACGCCGGAGGAGTATGCCGCTTTGGAATAAGCGTGTTTTTTGCCGAAACAGCGCACAAAATGCGCTGCTGATTTGACGGAATTGCCTGTTGACAAACCGGGGGCGGCTGACTATACTTGTAGCAATAAATCTTTAAGGCGATCCTGCGAGGTCGGCAAGATGGACATATGTTGAGCGCGCAATGGGCAATGCTTCATTGCCGGTTTTCTTATATATCCTTGCCGGTTTCGACAAGGTTTTTATTATATCAATTATGTAAAAAACGGAGGAGGAAACAGCGATGACGGTGTTCGACAAATGCGAAAAAATCGGCCTGTCCGGCGTTTCCGGCGCACCTTTCTGCGCCGAGATTGCCGCGCGTTCTGTTTCTGCGCTCAATTCCCCTGAATACACTGTCTTTCCCGGCTTTTGCGATGTGCATGTGCATTTTCGCGAGCCGGGTTTTTCTTATAAAGAAACCATCCGAACCGGCACAAAATCGGCGGCGCGCGGCGGCTACACCGCGGTTTGCACGATGCCGAATCTTGATCCCGTGCCGGACTGTCCCGCGCACCTTCGGGTACAGACGGAGCTGATCGCACAAAGCGCCTGCATCGACGTTTTTCCCTACGCTGCCATCACGGTTGGCGAGCGGGGCGAAGCGCTTGCCGATATGGAAGGCGTGGCGGCGGATGTGATTGCCTTTTCCGATGACGGAAAGGGCGTTCAGAGCGAGAGCATGATGCGCGAGGCGATGGAGCGCGCGAGGGCGCTCGGAAAAATGATCGTGGCGCACTGCGAGGTGAACGAGCTTTTGCGCGGCGGCTATATTCATGCGGGCGACTATGCCGCTGCCCACGGACACAAGGGCATTTGCGCCGAGAGCGAATGGCAGCAGATCGAGCGCGATTTGCGCCTTGCCCGGGAAACCGGATGCGCCTACCATGTCTGCCATATTTCAACGAAGCAGAGCGTTGCGCTTATCCGCAGCGCAAAGGCCGAGGGCGTGGACGTTACCTGCGAAACGGCGCCGCACTATCTTGTGATGGATGACGGCGATCTGCAGGAAGACGGACGGTTTAAGATGAACCCGCCTCTGCGCGGACGCGCGGACCGTGAAGCGCTGATCGAAGGGGTGCTTGACGGAACGATTGACATGATCGCAACGGATCACGCTCCCCACTCCGCGGAGGAAAAATCGCGCGGGCTGGCAGGCAGTGCGTTTGGCATCGTTGGGCTGGAAACGGCGCTGCCTGTGCTTTATACGCATTTGGTGAAGAAAAACATCATTACAAAGGAAAAACTTGCCGCGCTGCTCAGCGCCAATCCGAGAGAACGCTTCAACATACCGCTCGGCAACGATTTTTCCGTTTGGGATCTCAACGCGCAATACCGCGTGGACCCGGAAGAATTTCTGTCCATGGGGCGAGCAACGCCCTTTGCGGGAGAAACGGTTTTTGCAAAATGTTTGCTGACCGTGAAAAACGGTCAGGTGGTTTACGGATAAGGAGGAACCAGGATTTATGGCTAAGAGAACAGATATCAAAAAGGTGCTTATCATCGGCTCCGGACCGATTGTGATCGGTCAGGCCGCCGAGTTTGACTATGCCGGCACGCAGGCATGCCTCGCCCTTCGCGAGGAGGGATATGAGGTGGTGCTGGCAAACTCCAATCCGGCCACCATTATGACGGACACCACCATTGCCGACAAGGTTTATATGGAGCCGCTCACGCTGGAATACGTTGCAAAAATCCTGCGCTATGAGCGCCCGGACGCCATTGTTCCCGGCATCGGCGGACAGACCGGCCTGAACCTTGCGATGCAGCTGGAGAAAAAGGGCATTCTGCGCGAGTGCGGCGTGAAGCTGCTGGGAACGAGCAGCGAGAGCATTGAGCGCGCGGAGGACCGGGAACTGTTTAAGGAGATGTGCCAGAGCATCGGCGAGCCGGTTATCCCCTCCGAGATTACCTACGACATTGAGCAGGCGAAGAAAGCTGCGGCAGAAATCGGCTACCCCGTGGTGCTGCGCCCTGCTTTCACCCTCGGCGGCACGGGCGGCGGTTTTGCCAACGATGAGCAGGAGCTTATGGAAATTGGCATGAATGCATTCAAACTCTCTCCCGTGCATCAGGTGCTCATTGAAAAGAGCGTGAAGGGCTATAAGGAAATTGAGTTTGAGGTGATGCGTGACAGTGCCGACAATGCCATCACCATCTGCGGCATGGAAAACGTGGACCCTGTCGGCGTGCACACCGGAGACTCCGTTGTGGTTGCGCCCATTCTCTCCCTGAATGACCACGACCGTAAGATGCTCAACGACAGCGCAATCAAGATCATTCGCGAACTGAAGATTGAGGGCGGCTGCAACGTGCAGTTTGCGCTCAACCCCAACTCCAGCGAATATTTCCTCATCGAGGTCAACCCCCGCGTTTCCCGCTCCTCGGCCCTTGCGAGCAAAGCCAGCGGCTATCCCATTGCCCGCGTCACCGCGAAAATTGCCATGGGTATGCTGCTTGAGGAGATTCCCGTTGCGGGCGGAACGGCCGCCATTGAGCCGCGGCTGGATTATATCGTTGCGAAATTCCCGCGTTTTCCGTTTGATAAATTCACCTCCGCGCCCAATGTGCTCGGCACGCAGATGAAAGCAACGGGCGAGGTGATGGGCATCGGCGCAACGCTGGAAGAATGCTTCCTCAAGTCCGTTCGCTCTCTGGAAACCGGCGTGTGCCATTTCCATCTCGCAAAGTTTGACGAAATGACCACCGAGGAGATTTGCGGCTATCTGGGCGAATTCCGCGACGACGGCATTTTTGCCGTTACGGAGCTGCTGCGCCGCGGTATGTCCGTTGAGCAGCTGCACGATTTGACCAAAATCACGGAGCTGTTTCTGGAATCGCTGCAGAAGATTGTTGCCATGGAGCGGACGCTGTGCGCCGCTGCGGGCGACTTGAACGTGCTTGCCGAGGCGAAGCGTATGGGCTTTGCGGACAAGTATATTGCCCGCCTCTGGAACAGAAAGGAAACCGAGATTTACAGCCTGCGCCGCGAAAACGGCATCGTGCCGCAGTTCCCGATGGTGGACACCCTGCACACGGGCAAGTATATCGCTTATCTCTATTCTTCCTACAACTCCGAAAACGCATCCCGCCTGTCGGATAAAAAGAAGATCATCGTGCTGGGCGCAGGTCCCATCCGCATCGGACAGGGCGTGGAATTTGACTATTCCACGGTGCATGCGGTGCAGACGATCAAGCGCGCCGGATACGAAGCCATCATTATCAACAACAACCCCGAAACCGTGTCCACGGACTACACTACGGCGGACAAGCTCTATTTTGAGCCGCTGACGCCGGAGGACGTTATGGCGATTGTGGACTTTGAAAAGCCGGAGGGCGTGATTGCATCTCTGGGCGGACAAACCGCCATCAATCTGGCGCAGCCGCTGATGGAGCGGGGCGTGAAGATTGTCGGAACGGACTGCGCGGCGATTGAACGCGCGGAAAACCGCGACAGCTTTGAAAAGGTGCTGCTCGACCTGAACATTCCCCAGCCGAAAGGCACTGCCGTGACCAACATTGAAGACGGCGTGAAGGCCGCAGCCGAAATCGGCTATCCCGTGCTGGTGCGCCCGAGCTTCGTTTTGGGTGGCCGCGCAATGGAAATCGTTGCAAGGGAAGATGCGCTGCGCCACTATCTGAAAAACGCCGTTGAGATTGATGCGGACAAGCCTGTTCTGGTTGACAAGTATATCTCCGGCCGCGAGGTTGAGGTGGATGCCATCTGCGACGGACGCGACGTGTTTGTGCCGGGCATCATGGAACTGGTTGAGCGCACGGGTGTTCACTCCGGTGACTCCATCTCCGTTTATCCCGCCTTCTCCATCTCCGACAAGGTGAAGGGTATCATTCTGCAGTATGCCAAAAAGCTTGGCCTCGGCATCGGCATTATCGGACTTTTCAATATCCAGTTCATCGTGGACGAGAATGACAATGTTTACATCATCGAAGTGAATCCCAGATCGTCCCGCACGGTGCCGTTCCTCAGCAAGTCCACAGGCTACTCCCTTGCGGACATCGCAACGGAAGTGATTCTCGGCAAGAGTCTGAAAGAACAGGGAATTTTTGAACTCTATCCCGAAGAGAAAAAGCGTCACTATGTCAAGGTGCCGGTGTTCTCTTTCAACAAAATCAAGGGACTCGACGCCTATCTGTCGCCCGAGATGAAGTCCACGGGCGAGGCAATCGGCTATGACGACAAGCTCTCCCGCGCACTGTATAAGGCAATGCAGGCGGCGGGGATGAATTTGCAAAATTACGGCACGGTGCTGGTTACGCTTGCAGACGAGGACAAGGAGGAGGCCCTGCCGCTTGTGAAGCGCTTTTATGACATGGGCTTCAACATTGAAGCAACCGTCGGCACGGCAAACTTCCTCAAAGAGCACGGCATCCGCACCCGTATTCGCGGCAAGCTGAGCGAGGGCAGCGAGGAAATCCTCGATTCCATCCGTTCGGGCTATGTCAGCTATATCATCAACACGCGCGCCATCCTCTCCGGCGTTCACTATGAGGACGGCGTTGCCATCCGCCGCTGCGCAACGGAGAACAATGTTACCATCTTCACCTCTCTGGACACTGTGCGCGTGCTGCTGGATGTGCTGGAAGAAACCACCATTACGATCTCCACAATCGATGCGTGAGGTGAACGATGGAACAGAAATTTTTTGAAATCATTCAGAACGAACGCCTGGCTGACGGGATCTACCGTCTGCATCTGGAGGGCGACACTTCCGCCATCACCGCGCCGGGCCAGTTTGTGAATCTGAAGCTGAGCGGTCACTATCTCCGCCGCCCAATCTCCGTGTGCGACTGGGCCGACGGCAGACTGACACTGATCTACAAGGTGCTCGGCCGCGGCACTGCCGAGCTGACGGAATACCCCGTCGGCACGAAGCTGGACGTTTTGACCGGCCTTGGCAACGGCTATGATATTGAAAAAAGCGGAAGCACGCCCCTGCTCGTTGGCGGCGGTGTGGGTATCCCCCCGCTTTACGGGCTTGCCAAGCGGCTGGTAGGCGAGGGCAGAACCGTGAACGCCGTGCTTGGTTTCAACGGAGCCGAGGACCGCTTTTACGAATATGAATTCCGCACACTGTGCCGCCGCGTGATTGTTACAACGGCAGACGGCAGCTGCGGCACGAAGGGCTTTGTTACGGACGGCATGGCGCAGATGGAAAACTATTCCTATGTATACACCTGCGGTCCGGAGCCGATGCTCAAGGCGGTCAGCGCAGCGTCGAAAACTTCGGGACAGTTTAGCTTTGAAGAGCGCATGGGCTGCGGTTTCGGCGCGTGCATGGGCTGCTCGTGCGAAACGAAATACGGAACAAAGCGAATTTGCCGGGACGGTCCGGTGCTGGAGAAGGAGGAGATTATATGGGACGACTGAGTGTGAATCTCTGCGGCATTGCGCTGGATAATCCCGTGATCCCCGCTTCCGGCACGTTCGGTTTCGGTTATGAATTTGCCGAACTTTACGATATCAACTGCCTCGGCACCTTTTCTTTCAAGGGCACCACGCGCGAAGCGCGTTTCGGCAATCCCACGCCCCGCATTGCGGAAGCGCCTTCCGGTCTGCTCAACGCGGTGGGGCTGCAAAACCCCGGCGTGGATGCGGTGATTGCGCATGAGCTTCCCGCGCTGGCAAAAGTGTTTCACAAGCCGGTGATGGCAAACGTCAGCGGTTTTTCCGTGGAAGAATATGTGGAAGTTTGCAGAAAGCTGGACGCCGAGGCGCAGGTGGGCTGGCTGGAGGTGAATATCTCCTGCCCGAATGTTCACGGCGGCGGCATGAGCTTCGGCACCGACCCCAAAGCGGCGGCGGAAGTTACCGCGGCGGTGAAAAAGGTTACGACCAAGCCGGTGATTATGAAGCTGAGCCCCAATGTGACCGACATCGTCGCCGTTGCGCGCGCATGTGAGGACGCCGGTGCGGACGGCATCAGCCTGATCAACACGCTGATGGGTATGCGCATCGACCTGAAAACCAGAAAGCCCGTGATCCGCAATGTGACCGGAGGACTTTCCGGCCCTGCGGTGTTCCCGGTGGCGCTGCGCATGGTGTATCAGGTTGCGGGCGCTGTAAAAATCCCCGTGGTGGGCCTTGGCGGCGTTTCCAGTGCGGAAGATGTGATCGAGATGATGCTTGCCGGTGCGAGCGCCGTGGAAGTTGGCGCGGCAAACCTTGTTGAGCCGTATGCCTGCCGCAACATCATCGACGCGCTGCCGTCTGTGATGGACAGATACGGAATTTCGGAACTGCAAGATATTATCGGAGGTGCGAGATAAATGGGTAAAGATGTGATTGTTGCCTGCGATTTTGCGAGTGCGGAGCAGGTTTTTGCGTTTCTCGACCGCTTCACGGGCGAGAAGAAGCCTTTCGTTAAAATCGGCATGGAACTGTATTATGCGCAGGGACCTGCCATTGTTCGCGAGATCAAGGCGCGCGGACACAAGATCTTCCTCGATCTCAAGCTGCACGATATCCCCAACACCGTGAAAAAAGCGATGAGTGTGCTGCGTGATCTGGATGTGGATATCTGCAACCTGCATGCAGCAGGAACGAAAGCCATGATGGAGGCTGCGCTGGAGGGACTGACCCGTCCCGACGGAACCCGCCCGAGACTGATCGCCGTGACGCAGCTGACGAGCACGGATCAGACCAGCATGGAAACGGAACTGCTCATTCCGCAGCCGATCGACGAGGTTGTGCTGCATTATGCAAAAAACGCCCGCGACGCGGGACTCGACGGCGTTGTCTGCTCCCCGCTGGAGGCGGGCAAGGTGCACGATGTGTGCGGCGCGCAGTTTCTCACGGTAACGCCCGGCGTTCGCTTTGCCGGCGGCGATGTGGGCGACCAGAAGCGCATCATGACGCCCGAACAGGCGAAGGCGATCGGCTCGGACTATATCGTTGTCGGCAGACCGATCACCGCAGCGGAAGACCCCGTTGCGGCATATGAGCGCTGCGTTCGCGAATTTGTTGATTAAGTGATTTGGAGGGAAAAGGGATGGAAAAACTGATTGCAAAAGGTCTGCTTCGCGTTGGTGCGGTGTTCTTCCGCCCGGAAGAACCCTTTACCTGGGCAAGCGGCATTAAAAGCCCCGTTTACTGCGACAACCGTCTGACGCTCACCGCGCCGGACGTTCGCAACGATGTTGAAAACGGTCTTGCGGAAAATGTGAAGAAGTATTTCCCCGACTGCGAAGTGCTGATGGGCACATCCACCGCCGGCATCGCCCACGCCGCCATTGTCGGCCACCTGATGGGCCTGCCGATGGGCTATGTCCGTTCCGGCGCAAAGGACCACGGCAGACAAAACCAGATCGAAGGCAAGCTGGAAAAAGGCCAGAAGGTTGTTGTTGTGGAGGATCTGATCTCCACCGGCGGCAGCGTGATCGAGGTTGTCAATGTGCTGCGCGAAGCAGGCGCAGAAGTGCTCGGCGTGGTCAGCATCTTCACTTACGGCATGAAAAAAGGCCTGGAGCGTCTTGCCCAGGCGGAGGTTAAGAATATTTCCCTGACCAACTTTGACGTGATCGCGGAAGTGGCCGCAGAGGAAGGCTACATCAAGCAGGAAGATATTGCGCGCCTGATTGCGTTCCGCAACAATCCGTCCGACGAGAGCTGGATCGGAGGAGCAAAGTGAGAAGTCTGATTGACATTCTCGATCTCTCTGTGGAAGAGATAGATGCGCTGATTGTAACGGCGTGCGATATCATTGCCAATCCGGATAAGTATGCCGAGTGCTGCAAGCGCAAAAAGCTGGCGACGCTGTTTTTTGAGCCTTCCACCCGCACAAGGCTGAGCTTTGAAGCGGCGATGCTCGAACTGGGCGGCAGCGTGATCGGCTTTTCCAGCGCCAACAGTTCTTCGGCTGCCAAGGGCGAGAGCGTGGCGGACACGGCAAAGGTGATCAGCTGCTATGCCGACATCATTGCCATGCGTCATCCCAAGGAAGGGGCGGCGCTGGTGGCGGCACAGAATGCGGAAATCCCTGTGATCAACGCGGGTGACGGCGGCCACTGCCATCCCACGCAGACGCTGGCGGATCTGCTGACCGTGTACCGCGAAAAGGGCAGATTTTCCAATCTGACCGTCGGATTGTGCGGCGATCTGAAATTCGGGCGCACGGTGCATTCGCTCATCAATGCCATGTCGCGCTATGACAACGTGAAGTTTGTTCTGATTTCGCCCGAGGAACTGAAGCTGCCGAGCTATGTGAAGAATGCGGCGCTGAAAGGAAAAGGCATTGAATATGTTCAAACCACGGACCTTGAAGCGGCAATGCCAGGGCTGGACATTCTTTATATGACACGCATTCAGCAGGAGCGCTTCGCGGATATCGACGAATATCTCCGGCTGAAAGACAGCTATATCCTCACGCCGGAAAAGCTGGCTTCGGCAAAGCCGGATATGTGCATTCTCCATCCGCTGCCGCGCGTGAACGAAATCAGCGTGAAGGTGGACGCCGACCCGCGCGCGTGCTATTTCAAGCAGGTGCTCAACGGCAAGTTTATGCGCATGGCGCTGATTCTGAAGCTGCTTGAGGAGGCAAAACGATGAATATTGATGCGATCACAAACGGCATCGTGATTGACCACATTCCGGCAGGCGGCGGCATGAAGCTGTATGAGCTGCTGGGTCTTGACGAACTGGACTGCTCCGTGGCCATCATCAAAAATGCCCACAGCCGCAAGGACGGCAAAAAAGACATTATCAAAATCGATTCCGAGATCGAGCTGAATTTTGAGCTTATCGGCTATATTGCCCCGAATGCGAAGATCAATATTATCAGAAACGGAGAATTAATTGAAAAACGCTCCGTGACACTTCCCGAAGTTCTGACCAATGTGATAAAATGTAAAAATCCACGCTGTATTACCTCCGTGGAACAGGAACTGGATCATGTGTTCTGTCTGACGGACGGAACGGAGAAAATATATCGCTGCCTCTATTGCGAGACAAAAGCGAACTGAAATAAAGGAGAGAACGATATGGCAAAGATTATCAACGAACCGGCCCATACTTTTAACGAATATCTGCTCATTCCCGGATATTCCTCCAGCGCATGCGTCCCCGACGCAATTTCCCTGAAAACCCCGCTGGTGAAATATAAGAAGGGCGAAACGCCCGCCATCACCATGAACATTCCCATGGTGTCCGCCATCATGCAGTCCGTTTCCGGCGACCGTCTTGCGGTTGCGCTGGCAAAAGAAGGCGGCGTTTCCTTCATTTACGGCGCGCAGACCGTTGAGGATGAGGCAGCTATGGTTGCCAGAGCAAAAAACCACAAGGCCGGCTTTGTGACCAGCGATTCCAACATCAGCCCCGAGGCCACGCTCGCAGACGTTCTTGCGCTGAAAAACCGCACCGGCCACTCCACCGTTGCCGTTACGGAAGACGGAACTTCCGAAGGCCGTCTGGTCGGCATCGTCACCAGCCGCGACTACCGCGTGAGCCGCATGGCACCCGAAACCAAGGTTTCCGAGTTTATGACGCCGTTTGACAAGCTCATCTGGGCCAAGGAAGGCACCAGCCTGAAGGAAGCCAACGACATCATCTGGGAACACAAGCTCAACGCGCTGCCCATCGTCAGCGAGAGCGGAAAACTCTGCTATTTTGTGTTCCGCAAGGACTATGAAAGCCACAAGCAGAACCCCGACGAGCTGCTGGATGCCGACAAGCGCTATGTTGTCGGCGCCGGCATCAACACCCGCGACTATGCCGAGCGCGTTCCCGCGCTGATCGAGGCCGGCGCGGACGTGCTTTGCATCGACTCTTCCGAAGGTTTCTCCGACTGGCAGAAATTCACCCTGGCCTGGATCCGCGAGCGCTACGGCGACAGCGTGAAAGTTGGCGCAGGCAATGTTGTTGACGCTGCGGGCTTCCGTTTCCTGGCGGACTGCGGTGCGGACTTCGTGAAAGTCGGCATTGGCGGTGGCTCCATCTGCATCACCCGCGAAACCAAGGGTATCGGCCGCGGTCAGGCAACGGCGCTGATCGAGGTTTGCGCAGAGCGCGACAGATACTTTGAAGAAACCGGCATTTATGTTCCCGTCTGCTCCGACGGCGGTATCGTATACGACCACCACATCACCCTCGCGCTGGCAATGGGTGCGGACTTTGTCATGCTCGGACGCTACTTTGCAAGATTTGACGAAAGCCCCTCCAACCGCGTGAGCATCGGCGGAACCTACTACAAGGAATATTGGGGCGAGGGCTCTGCCCGCGCCAGAAACTGGCAGCGCTACGACAACGGCGGCGAGAGCAAGCTCGGCTTCGAAGAAGGCGTGGATTCCTATGTGCCCTATGCAGGTTCCCTCCATGACAATGTTGCCATGACGCTGAGCAAGGTGAAGTCCACCATGTGCAACTGCGGCGCGCTCACCATCCCCGAACTGCAGGAAAAAGCTGTGCTGACGCTTGTGTCCGCCACCAGCATCGTTGAGGGCGGCGCTCACGATGTTATCCAGAAGGACACTACCACCACATTCAAATAAGATTTTACCGTAATAATTGTCATAACTGCGCCTTGACGCAACAGACAGTCAAATGGTAAAATGAGGCCATAATTCAGATGTTTTCTGTGACTGACGGAAGTTTATGTGGAGCACCACTGAGGAGCAGAAAACATGCAGGAAAACCGCTGTGTTTTCCGCATTATGCCGACCGTCTGGGCGCACTTAACTATCCAATAGTCAAGTGCGCCCTTTTTTCATTTTATACCAAAGGAGAGAGCCATGAAAAAAGTTGGGATTATTATGGGCAGCGCGAGCGATCTGCCCGTTGTTCAGAAAGCGGCGGATGTTCTCAAGGAGTTCGGCGTGCCGTATGAAATGCACATCTACTCTGCCCACCGCACCCCTGTGCAGGCACGTGAGTTTGCGGAAAATGCCAGAAAAAACGGCTTTGGCGTTATCATTGCCGCGGCGGGAATGGCTGCACATCTTGCAGGCGCGATGGCGGCGGGAACAACGCTGCCGGTGATCGGCATTCCCATCAAGTCCTCTCTCGACGGCATGGACGCCCTGCTTGCCACGGTGCAGATGCCCAGCGGCATTCCGGTTGCAACCGTTGCGATTGACGGAGCGAAAAATGCGGCGTTTCTTGCGCTTGAGATCCTTGCTGTATGCGACGAAAGCCTGAGCGAGAAGCTTGCTGCCCAGCGCGCCGCCGCCGCGGACGATATTCTCGCGAAAGACCGCGAACTGAATATGTAATTAAAAAATAAAATATAAATGGGGAGATTGTTTTTATGGAACTTGTTTACACCGGAAAAACCAAGAATGTTTATGCATTGGAAAACGGCAATTATCTGCTGAAGTTTAAGGACGACTGCACCGGCAAGGACGGCGTTTTCGATCCCGGCGAAAACAGCGTTGGCCTGACCATCGAAGGCGTGGGCGATGTGAATCTGCGCATGAGCATCTATTTCTTTGAGAAGATCAATGCCGCCGGTATCCGCACCCACTATGTTTCCGCAGACCTTGAGAACACCACCATGGAAGTTCTTCCCTGCAAGGCGTTCGGCAAGGGTCTGGAGGTTATCTGCCGCAACAAGGCCGTGGGATCTTTCATCCGCCGCTACGGCGCACTGATCGAATCCGGCGCAGATCTGCCTTCCTATGTGGAAACCACGCTGAAAGATGACGAGAAGGGCGATCCGCTCATCACCAAGGACGCGCTGGTTGCCATCGGCGTTATGAGCGATGCGCAGTATGAAGAGCTCAAGAGCATGACCCAGGCCATCACCAAGATCGTTGCCGACGATCTGGCGGAGAAGGGCATGGAACTGTACGATATCAAGTTTGAGTTCGGCTATGCGCCCGACGGCAGCGTGATTCTCATCGACGAGGTCGCTTCCGGCAATATGCGCGTATACAAGGATGGCGAGTATATCGATCCTATGAAGCTCAACGAGCTGTTCTTTGCATAATGGGCGGTTTCTTCGGAGCGGTGTCCAACCGCGATGTAGTGTTGGACGTATTTTTCGGAACGGACTATCACAGCCACCTCGGCACCCGCAACGCGGGCATGGCGATCTGGAACCGGGAAACCGGCTGCCAGCGCCAGATCCACTCGATTGCCAACACGCCGTTTCGAACCAAATTTGAAAACGATCTTGCCGATTTCAACGGCTGCTGCGGAATCGGCTGCATCAGCGACAGTGACCCCCAGCCGCTGTTGGTGCGCTCGCATCTGGGGCTTTACGCCATCACCACCGTGGGCCAGATCAACAACGCTGAGGCGCTTGTGGACAAGTATTTTTCCGACCACGGTCATCAGTTTATGGCGATGAGCAGCGGAAAGGTCAACTGCACGGAACTGGTTGCGGCGCTCATCAATGAGTCGGAGAGCTTCGTGGAGGGCATTCGCCATGCACAGGAGTTGATCGAAGGCTCCATGACTATCCTGCTGATGACCGGACCGGGCGAGATCATTGCCGCGCGCGACCGTTACGGTCGTCTGCCGGTGCTGATCGGTCAGAATGAGGACGGCTGCTGCGTTTCTTTTGAGTCGTTTGCCTACCACAAGCTTGGCTACGCCGATGCCTATGAGCTTGGCCCGAGAGAGATTGTCAGCCTCACACCCGGCGGCTTTGAAACCATCTCGTCTGCCACGGACGAACTGAAGATCTGCGCATTTTTGTGGTCGTATTATGGCTACCCCAACTCCAACTACGAAGGCATCAACGTTGAGGTGATGCGCTATCGCAACGGCGAGATTATGGCGCGCGATGAGATGGAAACGGGCAGTCTGCCCGAGGTGGACTATGTGGCGGGTGTGCCGGATTCCGGTGTGCCCCACGCCATCGGCTATGCCAATCGCTGCGACAAGCACTTTGCACGTCCGTTTGTGAAATACACGCCGACCTGGCCGCGCTCTTTCATGCCGACCAGCCAGGATGTTCGCAAGCAGGTGGCAAAAATGAAGCAGATTCCCGTTCCCGAACTGATTGAGGGCAAGAAACTCCTGTTTGTGGACGATTCCATCGTTCGCGGCACACAGCTGCGCGAAACGGTTGAGTTTTTGTATGAATCCGGCGCAAAGGAAGTGCACATGCGCTCGGCCTGCCCGCCGATCATGTATGCCTGCAAATACCTCAACTTCTCCCGCGGCAACTCCGACGAGGACCTGCTTGCCCGCCGCACCATCCACAAGCTGGAAGGCGCGCAGGGCGATGCCCACATCGCGGAATATGCCGATGCCGCCACGGAGCGCGGTCAGTGCCTGCTCAAATCCATCTGCGAGGAAATGGGCTTTGATTCGCTCGGATATCAGTCTATGGACGGTTTGCTGGAGGCGATCGGTATCGACCGCGACAAGGTTTGCACCTATTGCTGGACGGGTAAGGAATAATCCCCTGCGCACATAAGCCTTTCAGAAAACGAACAGGAGGTTTACATTTTTATGACGAATTCCCATTCCGCTTCCTACGCGGCAGCCGGTGTGAACATTGAAGCCGGCTACGAAGGCGTGAAGCTGATGAAAAAGCATATTGCACGCACGGTGATCCCCGGCGTGGTTTCCGATATCGGCGGATTCGGCGGCATGTTTGCACCCGATCTGACCGGCATGTCCGCACCGATTTTCGTTTCCGGCACGGACGGCGTCGGCACCAAGCAGCGCATTGCGCAGCTGCTTGATAAGCACGACACCGTTGGCATCGACTGCGTTGCCATGTGCGTCAACGATATTATCTGCTGCGGCGCAAAGCCCCTGTTTTTCCTTGACTATATTGCCATTGGCAAAAACGAGCCCGAAAAGGTTGCAACGCTGGTTTCCGGCGTGGCTGAGGGCTGCGTGCAGGCCGGTTGTGCGCTCATCGGCGGCGAAACCGCGGAGCATCCCGGCACGATGGCACCCGATGACTACGATCTTGCCGGATTTTCCGTCGGCGTGGTGGACAAGTCCCGTCTGATCGACAACAGCACCATGACTGCCGGCGACGTGATTCTGGCCCTGCCGAGCAGCGGCATTCACTCCAACGGCTATTCGCTGGTGCGCAAGGTGTTTGACGTGGAAAACGCTGCGCTGGACAAGTATTACGACGAACTGGGCGCAACGCTTGGCGAAACGCTGCTGACGCCCACAAAAATTTATGTCAAGCCCGTGCTGGCAGCAATTGAAGCTGCCGATGTTCGCGGTATCAGCCATATCACCGGCGGCGGATTCTACGAAAATCTGCCCCGCGCCATTCCGGACGGACTTGGTGCCAAAATCGATCTGGCTGCGATCAAAACGCCGGCGATCTTCTCGCTGCTGCGCAGCGTGGGCAACATCCCCGAGCGTGATATGTTCAACACCTACAACATGGGCGTGGGCATGAGCCTGATTGTTTCCGCGCAGACGGCGGATGCGGCGATCGCGGCGCTCAGAGGCATGGGCGAGGACGCTTATGTGATCGGCGAGATCGTTGCAGGCGAAGAAAAGGTGACGCTATGCTGAATCGTGTGCGCATTGCCGTGCTGGTTTCCGGCGGCGGAACCAACCTGCAGGCGCTGATCGACGCGCAGCGCGCCGGCGCCATTCCCAGCGGCGAGATCGTGCTGGTTGTTGCCAACAATCCCAATGCGTATGCCCTTACGCGCGCGGAAAACGCGGGCATTGCCTCCGCGGTGATCACGCGCAAAGCCTGCGGCGGACAGGAACCGTTTGAAGCAAAGCTGGCGGAAACACTGGAGCGCAACGGCATCGACCTGATCGTGCTCGCCGGATTTATGAGCATACTCAGCGAAAGCTTTACCCGCCGCTTTGAAAACCGCATTATCAATGTGCATCCCTCGCTGATTCCGTCGTTCTGCGGACAGGGCTTTTACGGGCTGCGCGTGCACGAAGCGGCGCTGGACTACGGCGTGAAAGTTACCGGCGCAACAGTACATTATGTAAACGAAATTCCGGACGGAGGACGCATCATCCTGCAAAAAGCGGTTGAGATTCTTCCGGACGATACTCCCGAAACGCTGCAAAAGCGTGTTATGGAGCTTGCGGAGTGGGTGATTCTGCCGCAGGCCGCGGAGACGGTTTCCGCCAATATTCTTAAAATAAAGGAAGCAGGTAAAACAATATGACGAATTTTATCGAACTGCTGAAGAATAATCCCTATCCCGGCCGCGGCATCGCCGTGGGCAAGGACCGCGTATACTATTTCATCATGGGCCGCAGCGAAAACAGCCGCAACCGCATCTTTGCGCTGACGGATGACGGCATCCGCACCGAGGCACATGACCCCGCCAAGCTGAAAGACCCCAGCCTGATCATCTACCATCCCGTTCGCAAAATTGACGGTGCTCTGATTGTTACCAACGGCGACCAGACCGACACCATCCGCGACCACGGCGATTTCCGCAAGGCGCTGATGACCAGAGAATATGAGCCGGACGAGCCCAACTGGACGCCCCGCATCTCTGCCATGTGCTACGACAACGGCAGCTTTGAAATTTCCATCCTCAAGCATCTCGACGGTCGCTGCCTGAGAGAATTTTTCTGCTACGAAGGCTGCGAAGAGGGCAAGGGCTATTTTATCAGCACCTATCAGGGCGACGGAAACCCGCTGCCCAGCTTTGCCGGCGAGCCCATTGAGATTGATATGCCCGAACCCGAAGCCGTCTGGAACGCGCTCAACGCCGACAACAAAGTGTCGCTTTACACCAATGTGCGCGGCGAAGTGAAACTTTTCAACAAAAATCTGGGGGACTGAAACATGACTGAATTTGAACTGAAATACGGCTGTAATCCGAATCAGAAGCCTGCAAAGATTTATATGAAAGACGGCTCCGAGCTTCCCATCAAGGTGCTCAACGGACGTCCCGGCTTTATCAACTTCCTCGATGCGCTCAACTCCTGGCAGCTGGTAAAGGAATTGAAAGAGGCCACCGGCCTGCCCTCCGCGGCATCGTTCAAGCATGTTTCTCCCGCCGGCGCGGCCGTTGGTCTGCCGCTGACCGATGTGGACAGACACATCTACTTTGTGGAACCGGGCGCTGAGCTTTCGCCCATTGCCTGCGCATATATCCGCGCACGCGGCGCCGACAGACTGTGCTCTTACGGCGACTGGGCGGCGCTGTCCGACGTTTGTGACGCCGCAACGGCGCGCTACCTCAAGGAAGAAGTTTCCGACGGCGTGATCGCACCGGGCTACACCGACGAGGCGCTGGAGATCCTCAAAACCAAGAAAAAGGGCGGCTACAACGTCGTGGAGATCGATGCCGACTATGTTCCCGCTGCACAGGAGATGAAGGACGTTTTCGGCGTTACTTTTGAGCAGGGCCACAACAATTTCCGCATCGACGAGAGTTTGCTGCAGAATGTTGTCACCGAAAACAAAACTTTCCCCGAGCAGGCGAAGATTGACCTGATCGTTTCGCTCATTACCCTGAAATATACCCAGTCGAACTCTGTTTGCTACGTCAAGGACGGCATGGCAATCGGTGTTGGTGCCGGGCAGCAGAGCCGCATCCACTGCACCCGCCTTGCCGGTCAGAAGGCCGACAACTGGTATATGCGTCAGCATCCCAAGGTGATGGGTCTGCAGTTTGTGGACGGAATCCGCCGTCCCGACCGTGACAACGCCATTGATGTTTACACCTCCGATGAGTATGAAGATGTTCTGCGCGACGGCGAGTGGCAGCGCATTTTCAAGGTGAAGCCCGAAGCGCTCACCGCCGAGGAAAAGAAGGCTTGGGTTGCAACGCAGTCCGGCGTTTCCGTCGGCAGCGACGCATTCTTCCCCTTTGGCGACAATGTGGAGCGTGCGCGCAAGAGCGGCGTTGCCTACATTGCGGAACCGGGCGGAAGCATCCGCGACGACCACGTGATCGAAACTGCGAACAAATACGGCATTGCCATGGCATTCACCGGCATGCGTCTGTTCCACCATTAAGCTGATTTTTGATCTTCAGACCGCGCCGTGCGCGGCGCGGTCTGAAGCGCACTTTCCGACGGGGCGGGTGCAATGTGCCCGCAAACAAACTCCGGACAGATAAAGGAGAGTTATGCTATGAAACTTATGGTTGTTGGCGGCGGCGGCCGCGAACACGCGATCATCAAAAAGCTGAGGGAGAATCCCTCGGTGGAGAAAATTTTTGCATTGCCCGGCAACGGCGGCATCGCTGCCGACGCCGTTTGCGTGGATATCGGCGCAAAGGAGATCGAACGCATTGTGGAGTTTGCCGTGAGCGAGAAGATCGACTATGCCGTTGTGGCACCGGACGATCCTCTGGTGCTCGGCTGCGTGGATGCGCTGGAAAAAGCGGGCATCCCCGCGTTCGGCCCGAAGGCCAATGCCGCCATTATCGAAGGCAGCAAGGTGTTTTCCAAGAATCTGATGCGCAAATACGGCATCCCCACGGCTGCGTATGAGGTGTTTGAGGAACTGGAAGCTGCGCTGGCTTATCTGGAAACCGCGCCGATCCCGACCGTGATCAAGGCGGACGGCTTGGCGCTGGGCAAGGGCGTGATCATTGCGCAGACGCGCGATGAGGCGAAGGAAGCCGTGATCGGCATGATGCGCGACAAGCAGTTCGGCGCCAGCGGCGACCGCGTGGTGATTGAGGAATTTCTGGAAGGCCCGGAAGTTTCCGTTTTGAGCTTTACCGACGGAAAAACCATGATTCCGATGGTTTCTTCCATGGACCACAAGCGCGCCGGAGACAACGACACCGGATTGAACACCGGCGGCATGGGCACCGTTGCGCCGAACCCCTACTACACACCCGAAATCGCGGCGGAGTGCATGGAAAAGATTTTCCTGCCCACCATGAACGCGATGAACGCCGAGGGCCGCACGTTCCGTGGCTGCCTTTATTTCGGACTGATGCTGACAAAAAACGGCCCGAAAGTGATTGAATACAACTGCCGCTTCGGTGATCCCGAAACGCAGGTGGTTTTGCCGCTGCTGCAAAGCGATCTGCTCACGGTGATGCAGGCCACCACCGAAGGCCGCCTTGCGGAAACCGAAGTTTGCTTCGGCAACGGCTATGCCTGCTGCGTTGTGGTGGCGTCCGAGGGCTACCCCTCCGCTTACCGCAAGGGATTCCCCATTACGATGACCGACGAGGCGAAAGAGCACACCTATGTTGCCGGAGCGAAGCTGGAAAACGGCGAGCTTTTGACAAACGGCGGCCGCGTTCTGGGCGTTACCGCAACGGCGGCCACACTGCCGGAAGCCATTGCCGAGGCCTATCGGATAAAAGACGGCGTGAAGTTTGAAAATGCATATTGCCGCAGCGATATCGGCGGGCGAGCATTGAAGGCATTGGAGAGATAATATGGTTTATCGAGTATTTGTTGAAAAGAAACCCGGGCTGGCGCCCGAAGCGGCGGGCCTTTTGTCCGACTGCCGCTCGTTTCTGAATCTTACGGCGCTCAACGCCGTTCGCATCCTCAACCGCTATGATGTTGAGGGCATTGACGAGAATCTGTTTTCCTATGCAAAATCCACGGTGTTTTCCGAGCCGCAGCTCGACCTCGTTTACGATGCTGCCGACCTTTCCGACGCGGATGCCGTGTTCGCTGTGGAACCGCTGCCCGGTCAGTTTGACCAGCGAGCGGACTCCGCTGCGCAGTGCATCCAGCTGCTCAGTCAGGGCGAACGCCCCGCTGTGCGCTCGGCAAAGGTGTATGCGCTCTACGGCGCACTGACCGCCGCAGACGTGGATGCCGTGAAGAACTATGTGATCAACGCGGTGGAATCGCGCGAAGCTTCGCTGGATAAGCCGGAAACGCTTGCTGTGGAGTATGCGGCACCGGAAACCGTGGAAACCGTCAGCGGCTTTACCGCGCTGGACGACGCGGGACTTGCCGCGTTGCTTGAGCGGCTCGGCCTCGCGATGGATACGGACGATCTGAAATTCCTGCAGCGCTATTTCCGCGACGAGGAAAAGCGTGACCCGACCATCACTGAGGTGCGCGTGGTGGACACTTACTGGTCCGACCACTGCCGCCACACCACGTTTTCCACCCACATTGACGCAGCCGAGATCGCCGATCCCGCCGTTCGCGCGGCATATGAGCGCTATCTCGCAGCGCGCGTGGAGGTTTACGGCGAGGAAAAAGCGGCAAAGCGTCCGCAGACGCTGATGGACATTGCCACCATCGGTACCAAAACGCTGAAAAAGCGCGGACTGCTGCCCGAACTGGACGAGAGCGAGGAAATCAACGCCTGCTCCATCCATGTGCCCGCCGTTGTGGACGGCGAGGAGCAGGACTGGCTGCTGATGTTCAAAAACGAAACCCACAACCACCCCACGGAGATTGAGCCTTTCGGCGGCGCTGCCACCTGCATCGGCGGCTGCATCCGCGATCCTTTGTCCGGACGAGCCTATGTGCATCAGGCCATGCGCGTTACCGGCGGTGGTGATCCCCGCGTGGCGCTGGAAGATACCACCCCCGGCAAGCTGCCTCAGCGCAAACTGGCAACCACTGCGGCGGCGGGCTATTCCTCCTACGGCAACCAGATCGGTCTTGCAACGGGCCATGTCGCGGAGCTTTATCACGAAGGCTATATTGCAA
>SVMK01000066.1 GCA_015067465.1 Oscillospiraceae bacterium | reverse complement strand
TAGAGCATAATGTCGGCGCGGCAGCCGACGGTTTCCTTAACGGAGGCGGTACCGCTGGTGATCAGCTCCTGTGCGTTGCCGAGCCAAACGTCCGTGCCGTGGGAGAAGCCGGAAAGACGCACCAGAATATCGAAGCCTTCCGGCTGCGTGTCCACAAGCATCTGCCGTGTGAAGCCGGTGCCGAATTCGGGAATGCCGATGCTGCCGGTTTTGCCGATGATGGGATCGTCGTCGCCGAGGCCGAGCGGCGCGGGGGACTTGAATATGGCCATCGTTTCGGGGTCGTCGAGCGGGATCTTCTGCGCGTCAACGCCCGTCATATCCTCCAGCATGCGGATCATGGTGGGGTCATCGTGGCCCAGTTCGTCCAGTTTCAGGAGGTTGTCCTCCATGCAGTGATATTCAAAGTGGGTGGTGATGATGTCGCTGTTGGGGTCGTCCGCCGGGTGCTGCACGGGACAGAAGTCCGTTACGTCCATGTCCTGCGGGATAACCACCAGACCGCCGGGGTGCTGCCCGGTGGTGCGCTTCACGCCGACGCAGCCGAGCGCAAGACGATTTTCCTCCGCTTTGGTCACGCGCATGCCGCGCTCGTCGAGATATTTCTTGACGTAGCCGTAGGCGGTTTTCTCCGCGAGCGTGCCGATCGTTCCGGCGCGGAAAACGTGGTCTGAGCCGAAAAGCTCTTCGGTGTATTTATGCGCTCTGCCCTGATATTCGCCGGAGAAGTTCAGGTCGATATCGGGCGTTTTTTCGTTGCCGGGATAGCCGAGGAAGGTTTCGAACGGAATGTCGAAGCCGTCTTTTGCCAGCGGTTCGCCGCAAACGGGGCAAAGCTTGTCGGGCATATCCGCGCCGCAGCCCGCGCCGGTGGGATTTTCAAAGTCGGAGTAGCGGCAGTTCGGGCAGCGGTAGTGCGGCGGCAGGGAGTTTACCTCCGTGATGCCGGACATGTATGCCGCGATGGACGAACCGACGGAGCCGCGCGAGCCGACCAGATAGCCGTGCTCAAGGGAATTTTGCACCAGCTTCTGCGCAGACATATAGATCACGTCGTATTCGTGATCAAGGATGGTTTTCAGCTCCGTGTCCAAACGGTCCTTGACGATGGCGGGCGGGTTATCGCCATAGAGGCGGTGCATTTTTTCGTAGCACAGATCGGTCAGCTGTTGGGCGGAATTTTCGATCTTGGGTGCAAAGAGAATGCCCTTGGGCAGCAGTTCAATGCTCTCGCACTGGTCCGCGATGGCGTTGGGGTTGCCGATGACGGCGTCGTAGCATTCCTGCTCACCGAGATAGGCAAATTCCTCCAGCATCTCGTCGGTGGTTTTGAAATAGATGGGCAGCGGCTTGTCCGCATCGGCGAATTTCTTGGAGGCCAGCAGAATGTGGCGGAAAATCTCGTCCTCGGGATCGAGGAAATGCACGTCGCCGGTGGCAACGAGCGGTTTGCCGAGTTCGCGGGCAATGCGGGCGATGTGGCGGTTGTAGTCGCGCAGCGCCTCTTCGTCCTTGGCGGTGCCGTCTTCGATGAGAAAGCGGTTGTTGCAGATGGGCTGAATCTCAAGATAATCGTAAAACGATGCAAGCCGCTTGAGTTCTGCGTCGCTGGCGCGGCGCACCATGGAGCGGAACACTTCGCCCGCTTCGCAGGCCGAACCGATGATCAGGCCCTCGCGGTGCTTGAGAATCAGGCTTTTGGGGATGATGGGATGGCGGTGGAAGTGCTTGAGATAGCTCTCCGAGATCATCTGGTAGAGGTTTTTCAGGCCCTGCTTGTTTTTCACCAGCAGAATGATGTGCTTGGCCTGCTGTTTACGCACGCCCTCGCCGCGCACCTGCGTGAGGATGGGCTCGATATCGTTCAGACATTTTGCGCCCTTTTCCTCCAGCATCGCGAGAAAGCGCGTGCAGATGCGCCCACACACCAGCGCATCGTCGCTGGCACGGTGGTGGTTGAATTCGGGCAGGGAAAGATAGTTGTTCACGGTGTCAAGGCGATGGCGCTTGAGATGGGGCAGCAGCGTTTGCGCCAGCGCGAGCGTGTCCATGTAAACGGGGGAGAACGCGATGCCGCAGCGCTCTGCGGCGGCGTTCATAAAGCCGATGTCAAAGTCGGCGTTGTGGGCAACGAGCGGGAGCGTGCCGCAAAAATCCAGAAACGCGGTCAGGGCCTGCGCTTCGTTCGGCGCGCCGGCCACATCCGCGTCGGTGATGCCGGTGAGGCGAACAACCTCCTCGGGGATCTTCATGCCGGGATCGACAAACGTGTTGAAAGTTTTCACAGGCTCGCCGTTTTCAAAGATGACGGCGCCGATTTCCGTGATGCGGTCGGCGGAGGAGGAAAGACCCGTGCATTCCAGATCAAACGCAACAAACGACGTGTTGATCGCCCGGTCGCAGTCGCCGTGGATGGAAAGCTTTTCGTCCACGTCGTTGATGTAGTAGCCCTCCAGACCGTAGATCACCTTGATGCCGGCTTTTTCCGCAGCGTGCCACGCATCGGGAAACGCCTGGGCGCAGCCGTGGTCGGTGATGGCGATGGCCTTGTGGCCCCAGCGCGCGGCGCGCTTGATCGCGTCGCCGACGTTGGTGAGCGCATCCAGCGTGGAGAAGGTTGTGTGCAGATGCAGCTCCACACGCTTGTCGCCCTCGGCGGTGTCGCGGCGCGCGCCCGGTGCTTCGGCAACCTGAATGTTACGGGGCTCAAGCACCATGTCGTCCTCAAAGCGGTTGTAGGCAACGGCACCGGCCACGGTGAGAAACATGCCGTCTTTCACCTTGCCGGCAATCTCTGCTTCCGGATCGTTCTCGCGGAAGAATCTGGAGATTTTTATGGAGCCGGTGCCGTCGGTCAGGCAGAAGCCGAACACGGTGCCGCCGCGCTTCGTGGTGCGGCTGTCGGCCATAAAAACGCGGCCGCTGACGACCACGTTGCCGCTGTCGAGCGTGAGCGAGCCGATTTCTGCGGGCTGCGTGCGTACAGCCTTGCCCATCAGCACTTCATGCGCGCCCTTTTCCGATTTTTTCGGTGCGGCGGTTTCGGCACGGGGATAGTCGGCGTGGATTTCCGCACTGCGCAGGCCGAATTCGTCGCGCAGCAGCTGGGTGATCAGGTTCAGCTCCGCCGGTGCGGGCATGCGCGCAAAATATGCATCCGCCTGCAGGTCGAGCGCTTCACGGTCAACGGTGACGCTGCTCAGATATGCATTTTCCAGCCCGCCGCAAATATTGCCGAGGCTTTTGCAGCAGGGAAAAACGTCGAGAAAAGCGGTTTTATCAGCCATAATTTATGTATCCTGTTCTATGAGATTCATCAGTGCGTTCACCATGTCCGCCTCGGGCACCTTGCAGACGGTTTCGCCCTTTTTGAAAAGCACGGCTTCGCCCTTGCCGCCTGCCAGACCGTAGTCCGCTTCGCGCGCTTCGCCGGGGCCGTTTACCACGCAGCCCATCACCGCCACGGTGATGTCGCGCCTGCAGCCGGTCAAACGGCGCTCAACCTCGTTTGCAGCGGCGATCAGATTGATTTGCGTTCTTCCGCAGGTGGGGCAGGAAACAACCCTGGCGCCGCCGCGCAGCCCGACCGCGCGGAGAATGGCAATGCCTGCGCGAACTTCTTCTTCCGGCGCTGCGGTGAGAGAAACGCGGATGGTGTCGCCGATGCCGTCGAGCAGCATGGCGCCGATGCCAACTGCGGACTGCACCGTGCCCTGGAAGAGGGTGCCGGCTTCGGTGATGCCGAGATGGAGCGGATAGGGAAAACGCTCCGCTGCGAGGCGATAGCATTCCCTTGTCAAAGGAACGCTGCTTGCTTTCAGCGAAAGGCAGATATCCGTAAAGCCGAATTTTTCCAGCAGCGCCGCATGGTCCGCGGCGGAAGCCGCCATGGCCTCGGCCGTCGGCGCGCCGAATTTTTCCAGCAGACGTTTTTCCAGACTGCCGGCATTGATGCCGATGCGGATGGGGATGCCGCGCTCGCCGCAGCATTCGGCCACCGCGCGAACGCGGTCTTCTCCGCCGATGTTGCCGGGGTTGATGCGGATTTTTGCGGCACCTGCCTGCGCGCAGCGCAGTGCCAGCCGGTAATCGAAATGAATGTCGGCAACCACAGGGAGCGGAGATTCGGCGCAGATCACTTCCATGGCGTTTGCCGCAGCCATGTCGGGCACGGCAACGCGAATGATTTCGCAGCCTTCTGCGGCAAGGCTGCGAATCTGGCGCAGCGTTGCCGCGGCATCGCGCGTGTCGGTGTTGCACATGCTCTGCACGCGCACCGGTGCGCCGCCGCCGAGCGTTACGCCGCCGATGTTCAGTTGTTTCGTTTCGTGTCGTTTCATAGCTGTGATTTACCTTTTCGCAATCAGCTTGAAAATATCGCTCAGCAGCACAAAGAGCATCAGCCCCATGAGCAGCACAAAGCCGGCTGTGTGAATATAGCCTTCATATTTCGGGTTCAGACGTTTGCGGGTGATTTTTTCGATCAGAAAGGTTACCAACAGGAAAAAAGCGCGTCCGCCGTCCAGCGCGGGGAGGGGGAGCATGTTGGTAACGGCAAGGTTCACCGCGATGAGCGAGAAAATATAGAAAAAGGAAAAATAAGCTTCCAGCGGCGTGGTTGTGGCCGCCTCCACCTCGTGAACATAGCTGATTACGCCGACCGGACCGCTCAGGTCGCGCAGTCCGACTGCGCCGGTAAACAGGTCGCCGAGGGCGCGCCACACAAGGCGGACAAAATTCAGCGATTCCAGCCACGCATAGCGAACATTGGCGAAAAAGCCCGTTTCGCGCGGCATAAAATAGAAGCCGTATTTGGTAACGGTGCCGCCGTTGGCATCCGGGTATTCGCGCAGGCCGATGGGAAAATCGTCGAGAACAACGCGGCGCCCGTCGCGGATGACAACGATGCGGTGAACGCTGTCGCCGTGCTCGTCTTTCTGACCGCGGCCGAGATAATAGGACAGGTCTTCCACGAAATACAGGCGGTGCCCGTCAACGCTGTGGATGCGGTCGCCGGGGAGGAATGCCGCTTCACCTTCGTAGGGACAGTTGTCGAAAAAACTGTGGATAACCGGCTCGTTAAAGTTTGCGAAAGGGGCAATGCACAGCGCCAGCAAAAAGCCGAGCAAAAAATTCATCGCCGCGCCGGAGCACAGAATGATTGCGCGCTGCCATGCGGGTTTTGCGGAAAAAGCGCGCGGATCGCCCGTTTCCTCGTCCTCGCCTTCCATGGCGCAAAAGCCGCCGAAGGGGAACAAACGCAGGGAATAGAGCGTTTCCTTCCCCTGCTTTTTCAGCAGCGCCGGACCCATGCCGATGGAAAATTCGTTCACGCGAACGCCGCAGGCCTTTGCTGCGCAGAAATGGCCCGCCTCGTGAATGGCAATGAGGATTCCGAATGCTATGATGGATAAAAGGATATACATGAAGATTAAACAAGCCCTTTCACATATTCTCTTGCCGCGCGGTCGGCTTCCAGAATGTCGCCGAGCGATGGCGCGTCAATTATATGTATGCTTTCCAGCGTTTCCGCAACACATTCACAGATTTTTCCGAACGGGATTTTTTCGGCAAGGAAAAGCGCAACCGCAGCCTCGTTTGCCGCGGAGAGAATGCACGGGGCGGTGCCGCCGCGCTGCGCCGCGGTGATTGCCAGCGCAAGGCAGGGAATGTTGGCAAGCTCGGGGCGCTCAAAGCGGAGGTCGCCGGAAGAAAACAGGTCGAGCGGTTCGCACAGGGAGGGTGCGCGGTCGGGATATGTCATAGCATACTGTATGGGAAGTCCCATATTCGGTACCGCCATCTGAACAACCACGCTTCCGTCGCAAAATTCCACGCCGGAATGCACCACACTCTGCGGATGGATGAGCACGCTGATGCGGTCCGGCGAAACGCCGAACAGGTGCATGGCCTCAATCAGTTCCAGACCCTTGTTCATCATTGTCGCGCTGTCCACGCTGATTTTGGCGCCCATGTTCCAATTGGGATGCGCAACGGCCTGCGCGGGCGTTTTGTCATAAACTTCCTCACGGCGCATGCCGCGAAACGGTCCGCCGGAGGCGGTGAGCAGAATGCGCTTGAGCTCGGGATGGCGCAGTCTTCCACCAAGGGACTGGAAAATGGCGCTGTGTTCGCTGTCCACGGGGATGACTTCCGCGCCGCGCTGCGCCACGCGCTCCATCACAAGCGCGCCGGCACACACCAGCGTTTCCTTGTTGGCAAGGGCAATACGCTTGCCGCAGTCGATGGCGGCGAGCGTGGGACGCAGTCCGACCGACCCGCTCACCGCGGTGACAACGCAGTCGGTGTCCGGGGCAGCGGCGGCCTCAATGAGTCCGTCCATGCCGCAGACAACTTTTGTCGGCGTGTCCGCCACGGCAAGGCGCAGGCGCTTCGCCGCCGCTTCGTCGTAAACAGCGGCAAGGCGCGGCAAAAATTGCCGCACCTGCTGTTCCATAAGATTTGTATTTGAGTTTGCCGCGATGGCGCGTACGGGGATGCCGAGATGCGCTGCGGCATCAAGGCTTTGCCGGCCGATGCTGCCGGTGGAGCCGAGAATGCTTAAATGATTAACCAAAGAAGTTACCTCGCATGATTCGACCGCAGTTGGCCGAACGAATGGTGCCAAACGGATTGGCGCTGCATGAAAACAGGGGTGTGTGGGTTATTTTGTGATCGCGGGAACCCAGCTGACCAGCAGCTCCACCAGAGCTGCGGTCCAGAACATACTGTCAAAGCGGTCGAGCATGCCGCCGTGACCGGGAATGAGACGACCGAAATCCTTGATGCCAAACAGCCGCTTAACGGCGGAAAAGCTCAGATCGCCGAGCTGGCAGGCCACCGAGCCGAGGAACGCATAGATCGCAAGGACGATCAGATTCACCTCATAGCCGAGCTTCGTGAGCACAAAGCCGTAGAGCAGCATCACGGCAATGGCAAGAAGAAATCCGCCGATGCTGCCTTCGATGGTTTTGTTCGGGGAGAGTGTCGGCACAAGCTTGTGCTTGCCGAGCAGCACGCCGGCGAAATAAGCGCCGGAGTCGCAGGAAAAAGTGACGACGAACGGCAGAAGAATGTAAGCCGTGCCCCATTCGCGCAGCCCAAGGCGCACGATGGCGGAAATCATGATGGGCAGCACGCCGCCGGCGATCAGCATGGCGGCAAACGATTCAAAGCCCATGCGCTCTTCGCGGCGGAATGTGAGCATCAGCTCGCAGAAACTGTAGGCGAAGAGGAAAAACAACGCGATTTCATACACCCTGCCGCTGGGATAAAACACGCAGGCGAACGGGATACAGAATGCGCACACCGCGGTCACGGCCTGCATGCGCGCGCCGGTGTCTTTGGCGGAGCAGCGCAGGAATTCCACGGCGCTCATTGCGGCAATGCCGCCGATGACGATGCCCGTTGCCCAAAGCGGTGCAAACAGGAGAACGGCTAAAAGCAGGGGAATGGCAATAACTGCCACGATGGTTCTTGTCAGCATGGTTTTGCTTCCTTTCAGATGCCGCCGAAGCGACGGTCGCGCTGCTGAAAAGCGGCGATGGCGCGGTTGATCTCGGCCTCGTCAAAGTCGGGCCACAGTGTGTCGGTGAAGACAAGTTCCGTGTAGGCGGACTGCCAGAGCAGAAAATTGCTCAGCCGCTGCTCGCCGCCGGGGCGGATGAGCAGCTCGGGGTCGGGAATCCCGGAGGAATAGAGCAGATCGCCGAAGCGTGCTTCGTCCAGATCGTTGGGAGCTCCGGCTTTCACCTGCTCGGCATACGCCCGCGCAGCGCGCACGATCTCGTCGCGCCCGCCGTAGTTCAGGCAGATGTTGGCCTGAAATCCTTCGAGCCCGGCGCTGATTTCGTCGGTGCGGCGGATCAGCTCGCGCAGCTTCGGCGAGAGCACGGAGGTGTCGCCGAAGAAATGCAGGCGGATGCTGTCGCGCTCCATTTTTTCAATCGCTTCGCCGAGATACTGCTCCAGCAAGCCGATGATCGCGCTGACTTCCTCGGGCGGGCGCTTCCAGTTTTCCGTGGAAAAAGCGTAAACCGTGAGGTAGTCCAGTCCG
>SVMK01000065.1 GCA_015067465.1 Oscillospiraceae bacterium | reverse complement strand
TCCTTCTCGGTGGTCGCCGCAACGATCATGGCCAGCGGGGTGTTGGACAGGGTGTAGAGGAAGAAGGGATCCGGAGTCTTGGAGGCCAGCACGACAGTGTAGTCATCCTCAGCCTTGCACTCAGCCAGATCGAACATGCCGTAATAGTTGGACAGCAGGCCGCCCTCCTGACCGGTGGTGACGGTGAAGATAACGTCACTGGCGGTGAAGGGATCGCCGGCGTGGGACACGACGTCCTTGCGCAGGTGGAAACGGATGTGGGTGTCGTCGATACGCTCCCAGCTCTCGGCCAGCATCGGCTTGACATCGTTGTTCTCATAGTCATAGTCGACCAGGCGGTCATACATGGAGCTCAGGGTGGCGTTGTTGGCGCTGACAGCGGTGGCGGTCAGGTGGCACAGCGTGGTGGGGTTGCCCTTGTTGGCGACGACCAAAGTCTCGTCAGAGGGGGTGTACTCGCCGGTGCCCTGCTCAGGCAGTGCGGTGGACTCGGGCGCTGCGGGAGCGTCGGTGCCGCCCTGAGAGGGAGCTGCGGGCTGTGCGGGATCTGAAGGCTTGGGTGCGGGAGTTTCGGTCTTGCCGCCGCATGCGCAAAGAGCAAAGACCATCACAAGTGCCAGAAACAGTGCAATAAGCTTTTTCATTGTGTTTTCATCCTTCCTAAAAAATATGGTTTGACAAATTTTATATATACACCCCGGAGGGGAGTATTCGATGGGTGGGGGAAAAGATCAGATAACCTTCTTGTCTTTCAGTGCCTGAATTTCTTCGGTGCTGAGACCGAGGATTTCGCCGTAGATTTCCTCGTTGCTGCCGCCGAGTTCGGGAGAGCACTCGTAATCGATGTGGTTCTCGCTCATCTTCGGGGCAAAACCGGGAACTTTCAGCTTGCCGCGCTGCGGATGCTCCACTTCAACAACCATGCCGGTTTCGATGTAGGAGGGATCGTGCGCGATGTCGTCAATGTCGAGCAGTGCGCCGGAGGGAACGTCTGCCTTTGCGAGCAGTTCCATGGCTTCCTGCTTGGTGTGCTGCATCGTCCACTCGGTGATGATGGCGTCCAGCTCATCTCTGTACTGGAAGCGGGACTGCGGCGTTACCATACGGGGATCGTCGATCAGATCTTCGCGGCCGATCACGCGGCAGAGGGATGCGAAATGGCTGCTGCCGGGTGCGCGGGAGCAATAGATGTGAACAAAGTCGTTCGGTCCGCCGGGCTTGCAGCGATAGGTGTTGGAGGGAGCAACATCTTCCAGCGGCATGCCGTTGCCGACGCGGCGGGGGGGCTTGCCGGTGTTGTAGTAGGGCTCCCAGCCGGAACGGCCGAGACCGATGATGAAGTCCTGCATTGCAACGTCAACACGCTGACCGATGCCCTGCGTTTTGACCTGATAGAGCGCAGCGATGATTGCCAGCGCGGTGGTGAGGCCGCTGCCGGAGTCGGCAACGCTGACACCGGACTTGAAGGGCATTTCGGGGGTGCCGGTGACGGAAACGAAGCCGCCGGTGTGGGTTGCTACGGGGTCGAATGCCGGATACTCGGCGTAGGGGCTGTTTCTTGCAAAGCCCTTGATGGAAGCGAAAACGATCTTGTCGTTGATCGCCTTGCATTCTTCATAGCTGAGGCCGAGACGCTCGATGGAGCCGGGACCCATATTTTCTGCAATGACGTCCACCTTGGCGAGCAGCTTTTTGATCAGCGCGATGCCTTCGGGGGTTTTGAGGTTACAGGTGATGGACTTCTTATTCATATTAAGAATAATGAAGCCGTAGGTGTCGACGTTGGGCTCAACTGCGGAGTAGCGACCAAGCTCGCCCTTGACGGGACGTTCGACTTTCCAGATCTCTGCGCCGAGCCACGCGAGCGTTTCGGTGCAGACGGTGCCGGCTTCAAACTGTGTGAGGTCGAGGACCTTAATGCCGCTGAGAGGGCCGTTTCCCATTGTGTGTTTCCTCCTTGCTGTATTATGTGCACATGGTCGTTCGACAAAAACATGCGCGGATATGCTTTTTTCTTTTACGATTCCATAGTACTACTAAGTTAAATGTTTCGCAATGTGCATGGCAAACAGGAAATAAAAAATATTATGTGCACGGTGAACAAACGGGCTGAACGGTTGACTTCATGGCATAATACAGTTATAATTATAGAAAATTGCGGGCGTTGTCCATTGGAATTCGCTAATTGCACAACGTTTTTCTGCGAATTGTAAAAAAACAACCGCTGAAAGTGCGCCGTGCACGAAAAAAGGACGATTTGATTTGTTCGCGTAGCACAGACAGTTTGGAGGAGGAAAAGCATATGCTGACGATGGAGCTGCTTCTGCGTGAGATCCGTGACAGGATTGTGTTCATGCGTGTGGACGGGATTACGATGCCGACAAACCACAATGCGCTGCTGTTTGATGCGGAAGAACCGTTTCTTGACCAGTATTATTATGTAGGCGACTGGCGCGATCTTCCGTCGCTGGCACCCGAAGGCTGCGACGGAAGCTGCTTTTTCTGCGCCGGGGGAGAGAGCCTTGCGCACGATGCACAACCCGATATCAGCTATCGCAATCTGGTTGTGTTTTCCGGCTCGGTGGTGTATCTTCACAACTACATTACCAAAAAGCTGCGCGCCTATGACGACTGGATGAACCTGCTGCGCTCCACGGAGGATCTGCAAACGCTTACGAAGCTGACTGCGGAGAAAGCGGGACATCCGATTGCGATCGTCAATTCCTTTTTTCAGCGCGTTACGCTTGAAAACGGCGGACAGACTTTCCGCGAAGTGTTTGAAGAATTGGCGGAAACGAATAAAATGACCTATGAACGCGCGAGAGAAATGCTTTACCGGGAAAAGGTCATGCAGCACACCGACCGCATTTTTTTCACTTACGGCGATGTTCGCGTTGCCGATCAGGTGATTCGTCAGGGCGACCGCACGGCGGCGCGCGTGCTGATGGAGTGTCCGCAGGACGAGGACGAAGGCTATGTTCTGGCGTTCCTTGACGATTTGACGCGCACGATCAAGCCGCGCGTTTTGACCGACCAGTCGCTGCGCCAGTATTTTACCGACGCGGTCAGCATTCTGATCGGCGATATTATCGATCAGAAGATTACCGACCCCGACGAGATTGAGCAGCGCCGCCGGTTGAGCCCGGATATGGTGATGGGCGAGCAGTACCATCCCGTTGTCATCAAATTCCAGAAGCAGTCGCAGCGCGTGCCGTTTAACTATATCTCCGGACATCTCAAGGAAATCTTTCCGCGCAGTTCGGTTGCAATATATAATAACGGTATGGTTGTGCTTGCCGCGAAAAACGATTACTATGACGAGGTGGAGTTTGACCGCAAGCACCTGATGGAGCTGCTGGAGCAGTTTGACGGCTATGCCGGAATCGGCAACTGCACCAAGTTTTTGACTTCGCTGCGTTCGCTGTATATTCAGGCTGCGGCTGCCACACGGCTCGGACGCGTTTTCTCGCAGGATAAATCCGAACGCATTTTCTACTACAAAGATTATAATATGTATTTTATGGTCGATCTTTGCGTGGAAACCGCAGTGCGTTTTCATAAATTCGGCAACATTTCTTATTTGTGCCAGCCGGGCCTGATGGGCTTGATCCGCTACGACAGAAAATTCGGAACCCAGCTGTACGATACGCTGCGCGTGTATCTTGAGTGCAACTGCAACGCCACCCTCTGCGCGCAGAAGCTGAACGTTCACCGAAACACAGTGAACTATCGTATCAACATGATCGAGGAACTGTGCAACTATTCGCTCGACGATGTTATGACGCGCATGAATATCAGCTTTTCGTATATGATTCTGGACTATGAGCAGCTGTTTCTCGGCGTTGACCCCGTTTCAACGCTTGGCAAAATGACGATGCAAACCGACTGGGATATGTTTATCTCCATGTCGGACAAGCAGTGAGCGCGCTGCGCCGAAACAGAAATTCCCAACCATATTCTCCGCGCTGCCGTGCCATACTAAAGCCACGGACGGCGGCACAATGCCGCCGCGAACGGAGGCGATACGGATATGGAACAGCGGCTTTGGAATGTATTTTGCGACAGCGGCGACCCGATGAGCTATCTGCTGTGCAAAGCGGAGGAAAAGCGCCGGGAAAAGGAACCGCGCGAGAACGGACGTGAAACGACCGGCGTGCAGACACAGTCGGCGCCGGAAACGTCGTTTTGAATTGGAGCCTACATAGTTATGTTCAACACAACAAAAGCGCTGGTGCTGCGCGAGGTGAAATACAAGGAAGCGGACAAAATCCTAACCGTTTTAACGGAGCGGGAGGGAAAGATGACCGTGAAAGCCTCCGGCGCACTGCGAAAAAGCTGCAAATACGGCGCGGCGGCGCAGATGTTTTGCTATTCCGAACTGACGCTGTTTGGCAACGCCGGGAAATGGAGCATTCGCGAAGCGGAAACGCTCGAGCAGTTTTTGCCGCTGCGCAGCGACATTGAAAAGCTTGCCCTCGGCACATATTTTGCCGAGATGCTCGAGGCGGTTTCGGATGAGGACAGCCCCAGTCCGGAACTGCTTCAACTGGGGCTGAACAGCCTGTATGCGCTCAGCCGCGAGCTTTATCCCGCGGTGCACATCAAATCGGTTTTTGAACTGAAGCTGCTGTGCCTGTCGGGCTTTGAGCCGCTGCTGGATGTCTGCCCCGTATGCGGCAACGCATTTCCTGCGGACCCTGTTTTCTCGCTCAACGGTGGCTGCGTTCATTGCAGAACCTGCCCGCCGGGAACGCCGGGGGTGTCGCTGCCGGTTTCGCCGGAAACGCTGGAGGCGATGCGCTATATCACCTGCGCGGACGCAAAGAAGCTGTTTTCGTTCCGGATTCCGCCGGAGGCGGAGCGGCAGCTTGGCAATATCTGCGAGGCATATGCGCTTGCGCAGATGGAGCGCGGCTTCGGCGCGCTTGATTACTGGAAAAGTGTGAGTATACATCAAGAGGACATATAATATGGACAGATACGAAAAATCACTGCTGACGCTGGAACTTCCCGCTGTGCTGGAAAAGCTGGCGGCGCAGGCGAGCAGCGAAGGCGCAAAGGAACAGTGCCGTGCGCTCAAACCGTCGGACTCTCCGTTTGAGGTGCGCCGCCGTCTGGGCGAAACGAGTGCTGCGAAAGCGATGATGGTGCTGCGCGGCAGTCCATCGTTTTCCGGCGCGCGCGATGTGCGCGGCTCGCTCGCCCGCGCGGATATGAGCGGCGTGCTCAATACGCGCGAACTGCTGGATATTGCATCGCTCCTGCGCTGTGCCCGTCAGGCCAAAGCGTATGCCGAGGGCGACGAGAGCGGCAGGGGAGAGATTGCCTTTTTGTTCCGCGCGCTGACCGCGAACAAATACCTTGAAGAAAAGATCACAACCTCCATCATCGGCGAGGATGAGATTGCCGACGGCGCGAGCCACGAGCTTGCCGATATCCGCCGCAAGCTGCGCGTTGCCGCATCAAAGGTGCGCGAAGCGCTGCAGAAGATCATCAGTTCACCAAGCTATGCCAAGGCGCTGCAGGAAGCGATCATCACCACGCGCTCGGACCGCTACGTGGTTCCCGTCAAGGCGGAGCACAAAGCGGATATTCCCGGACTGGTGCACGATGTTTCTTCCTCGGGCGCAACGGTGTTTATTGAGCCGATGGCAGCGGTGAAGGCCAACAATGAAATCCGCGAACTGAAAATCAAGGAACGCCGGGAGATTGAGCGGATTCTTGCCGAGCTTTCCGCGGAGTGCGCGTCGTTTCGCGAGGATATCGACCGCGACTACGTTACACTTGTCGCGCTGGATGTGATTTTTGCCAAAGCCAAGCTCAGCTACGATATGGACGGCGATGCGCCGGAGATCAGCGAACGCGAACTCAATCTCAAGCGCGCGCGGCACCCGCTTTTGCCGAAAGGCACCGCTGTGCCGATCGACGTGCGCCTTGGTGCGGAGTTTGATACGCTTGTGATCACCGGACCGAACACGGGCGGCAAAACCGTTTCCATCAAAACGATGGGACTGCTTTCGGTGATGGCGCTGTGCGGTTTGCATATTCCCGCGGCGGACGGCAGCTGTGTGCCTGTATTTAAAAAGGTGCTCGCCGATATCGGCGATGAGCAGAGCATTGAGCAGAGTCTCTCCACTTTCTCGGCACATATGACCAACATTGTCGGCGTGCTCGAAGAGTGCGGCGAGGATACGCTGCTGCTGTTTGACGAACTCGGCGCCGGCACCGACCCGACAGAGGGCGCGGCGCTCGCCATTGCGGTGATCGAGCGTGCGCGGCAGCAGGGTGCGATCATTGCCGCCACCACGCACTATGCCGAACTGAAAGTGTATGCCACCACGCAAAAGGGTGTTCAGAACGCGTCGTGCGAGTTTGACGTGGAAACCCTTCGCCCGACTTACCGCCTGCTCATCGGCATTCCGGGCAAGAGCAACGCGTTTGCTATTTCCCGCCGTCTCGGCCTGCCGGAGGATATCATTGCCGACGCGAAAAGCCGCGTGAATGCGGAGAGTGCCAGCATGGAAGAGGTGCTTGAAAAGCTGGAGCAGCAGCGCCAACTGCTGGAGAAAGATAAGCTGGAAATTGCCAGAAAGCTGCGCGAGGCGGAGGAAAACGCAAAGCAGTCCGCCAAGCTGAAAGCAGAGCTTTCCGTTCGCTTTGAAAAAGCGGATCTGAAAGCAAAGCGCGAAGCGCAGCAGATTCTCGACGATGCCCGCCGCCAGGCGGAAGCGGTGTTTGAAGAGCTTGACCGCATCCGCAAAATGGAGGGGAAAAATAAGGACCACCGCGAGGTGAACGAAGCGCGTGCCGCGCTGCGCCGCAGCATGAACGAAGCGGACGATGCGCTGGCGGATAAGTTTGCCGGCAACGAGCCGGAGGCGGTTTCCGCGCGCGCGGTGCAGCCGGGCGATCTGGTTCAGATCAAGTCCATGGGCATCAAGGCCACCGTGCTCTCCGTTTCGGCTGACCGCACGCTGCAGCTGCAGGCGGGTGTGATGAAAGTTTCCGCGCGCGAAGACGAGGTTTTGCTGCTTGAACAGGAAAAAGTTCAGGTGAAAACCGCGGCGCCGAAGCCCACAACAACGCTGCGCACCGGGGGCATTTCGTCCGAGGTGGATCTGCGCGGCATGATGAGCGATGAGGCTGTTCTGGTGATGGAGCGCTATCTGGACAGCGCTGTGATGGCAAAGCTCAAGCAGGTCACGATCATCCACGGCAAGGGCACCGGCGCGCTGCGTCAGGCAGTTCAATCGGCGCTCAAGCATAACAAACTGGTCAAAAGTTTTCGCCACGGCAACTTCGGCGAGGGTGAAATGGGCGTGACTATTGTCGAACTGCGCTAAAACACGGATGCGGATTTTTACGGTTTCGTAAAAATCGACAAAACGGAATAATAATATTGACGTTTTGGATGGAATTTGTTAAAATGCCATTACTATTAATATTACAAGGAGCGCGGAATCATGGTCATTAAAAGCGTTACGATCAATAATCAGGTGGGCCTCCACGCCAGACCCGCAACGTTTTTCATCCAGAAAGCCAACGAGTACAAATGCAGTATCTGGGTAGAGAAGGATGACCGCAAGGTTAACGCGAAGAGCCTTTTGGGCGTTCTCTCTCTTGGCATCGTCTGCGGCACCACCATCAACATCATTGCCGACGGCGCGGATGAGCAGCTGGCTGTTGACACTCTGGCAGAGCTGGTCAATTCCAAGTTTGAGGAATAATATCAAAACACATACTGACAAAGGGCGTGTACTTAAGCTACACGCCCTGCATTTTTAACTGGAGAAATTTAGTCTTATGACCAGAAACAAGGCGATTTTTGAAATCCTGCTTTGCTCTGCGCTCTGGAGCATCGCAGGAATTTTTATGAAGTGGATCCCGTGGTCGGCGTTTGTGATTGCGGGGCTGCGCAGTCTGCTTGCGGGCAGCGTTGCGCTCATATACATGCGTGCATCGAAGCTGAAGCTTGTCCTCAGCCGCTACAGCGCCTGCGGCGCGGTGTCGCTTTGCGCCACGATGACGCTGTTTTGCCTTGCAAACAAAACCACCACGGCGGCAAACGCCATCGTTTTGCCGTTCACGCCGCCCATCTGGATTATGATCATCTCCGCGCTTTTTATG
>SVMK01000064.1 GCA_015067465.1 Oscillospiraceae bacterium | reverse complement strand
CATCGTTCGATATCATCTCCGGCGGCGGTCTGAGCATGACCTGCCTCGGTATGGGCGAGTGCGACGGCGACGGCAACGTCAACGTCAGCAAGTTCGGCCCCCGTCTGACCGGCCCCGGCGGCTTCATCGACATCACTTCCGCAACGCCCAAAGTTGTCTTCTGCGGCACCTTCATGGGCAAGGCAAAGCTCGCTGTCGGCGACGGCAAGCTCACCATCGTGGAAGAAGGTCGCGTCAAGAAGCTGGTCAAGGCTGTTGAGCAGATCACCTTCGCCGGCAAGTATGTCAAGCCCGGCCAGGAAGTTCTCTACGTCACCGAGCGCTGCGTCATGAAGATCGTTGACGGCAAGATGACCATCATCGAGATCGCACCGGGCATCGACCTGCAGAAGGACGTTCTGGATCTGATGGACTTCCAGCCCGAAGTTGCCAAGGATCTCAAGCTCATGGACGAGCGCATCTTCAGCGAGAAGTGGGGCGGCCTCGACGAGGTTTTTGCAGACTGAGTTCCACCGACTGATCGCCTGATGCAAAAAACAAACACGAAAGAGCCTCCGGTATACGGAGGCTCTTTTTTACGGACTGCGCAATTCACGCCGGAATGAAACAAGCGGCATGCCCTTTCAGGCATGCCGCTTGTTTTTTTGAGGAGGGATCACGCATAACCGAGCATACCGGTCATAAAGGGAATGGCGAATGCTGTGAATACAACAAATACGATGGAGGGAACCCAACCTTCTTTCACCATGTCGGTGATGGAGTAGTAATGGAAGCCGTATGTAAACATGGGCACGGCGTCCGTGGGGAGCAGGAAGGTAACGCCGCTCCAGAACGCGGTGATGACAGCCAGCGCGGTGGGAGAGGCACCTGCATTTTGTGCGAGAATGATGATGGGTGCAACGGCAAGGCCAGCAACGGCGGGACCGGAGGGGCAGAGCCAGTGGAGCACGCAGATCAGCGCGGAAACCGCAAGGCAGATCACCATGGGCGACCAGCCGGCTGCACCGCCGAGCGTGGAGGAGATGATCCAGGTTGCTGCACCGGTGCCCAGTGCAGCTTCGGCCATTGCGCCAACGCCGCCGACGAGGAAGGTTCCGTCCCAGCCACCCTTCTGGACGTAATCCTGCCAGGTGATAACCTCAATGCCGGGGCACATGAACAGGCAGGTGCCGAACAGGGCGACAACCGTGGTGTTCAAAACAGGGATCCAGGTGCTTGCAATCCATGCGATGAACATGGCGGCAATCACGGCGATGCATTTGATCTCGCGTGCGGTCAGAGGACCGGCACCGCTGACCATGTCCTTGGCGATGGCAAGCGCTTCGTTTGTGATTTTTTCGGGCTTGTAGAAAAGGCAGATCCAAAACGCAAACAAAACGGTGCAAACCAGACCGATGGGGTAGCCCATGATCATCCAGTCAAGGAACGTAACGCGGATGCCGATGGCTTCCAGTGCGTTGATGGCAACAATGTTTGTGGGACCGCCTGCGGGCGTCATAAAGCCGCCGACAACGGAACCTGCGGGGATGCCGATCATCAGGCATTTGCCAAGGTTGCTGGTGCCGGGTTTGGGGTCGCCGTTGGCCTTCATAATGGCGATGCCGAGCGAAGCAAACAGCGCGCAGGTGGGGATGTTGGACATGATGGAGGAAAGAACCGCTGTACCAACCGTGAAGCCGAGCACCAGCTTGGTGGGGCTGTTTTTCGACCAGGACAGAATCATACCGGCCATACGCGTGGGCACGGTGGTGGAAGCGAGCGCGGTGGTGATGGACATGGTTCCGACCATGAAGAAAAATACCGTTCCGCCGAAGCCTTTGAACATCTCTGCCGGCGAGAGAACGCCGAGCAGCGGAAGCATGCAGCAAAGCAGAATGGTGGTAACTGCCATGTTCATCGCTTCGGAGATCCAAAGCACCAGTGCGGCAATCATAATTGCAAGGGCGGTCAGACCTTCACGGGAAAGACCGGCGGGGAGCGGCATAATGCGGGAGACGATAAGAATGACAACCGCAATTGCAATCATGATGTATGCTTTTGCGTTGCCTTTGGTTTTTTCTGCTAACATCTGCGATAACCTCCGTTAATTTTTTGATTATTTTCCCGATAGCGGAGTTTGCTAAAAGGATTTAACAACTTCTGTGCTCATTATAAGCGTATACAAGTTTTTTTGTCAAGGATTTGCGAAAAAAAACTGTTGAGACAGATGTATACAGAGAAACTGCACTGACCTCGGAAAATAAAAACGACGGTGTGAGAATTGTATCTCACACCGTCGGTGCGAAGCAGTATGGAATTTGGAGCGAGGTGCTTTGCCGCGCAGCATGGCATTATTTTCCGAGATAGCTGAGCAGCAACTCCTGCAGCAGTTCGTCACGGTCGATGCGCGTGATCAAACTTCTTGCGCCATTGTAGTTGGTGATATAGGTGGGATCTTCGGAGAGGATATATCCAACCAACTGGTTGATCGGGTTGTAGCCCTTTACCAGCAGAGAATTGAAAACGGAAGACAAAATTTCGCGAATTTCCGTTTTGTTGTCGATGGTTGTAAATCTTCTGGTGCTGTCATCCATGGCAGAGTCCCTCCCTTGCGATCATATTTTACTACACGCTATATTATACCAAATTTTCGCCTCTGTAAAGCGCTGTAATGTTACGGTTGCGTTACATTTTCAGCGCATAGTTGCGCCGTGCGCGGTTTCCAGTGCCCGCACAATGGCGTTCATCGTTTCTTCCGCAAGTTCCACCGTGAGAGTTTGATTCTCTGCGCGCATGGTCAGCGAGAAAGTGACGGACTTCATGCCGGCCTGGATGGGCGCGCCGCGGTAAACTTCCACGAACTCGGCATTTTCGAGATACTGTCCGCCGTTGGCGCGGATTGTTTCTGCCAGATCGCCAACGGTGATATCGTCGGCGCAGACAACGCTCAGGTCGCGGGTGCTGGCAGGGAAGCGGGGCAGCGGCGTGTAGATGGGCGTTTCGCCGGTCAGGGAGCAGAGCGCTTCGAAATCAATCTCGGCACCGTAAACATCTGCGTCCACGCCGTAGTTTTTCGCCACAAGGGGATGAATCTGGCCGAGCACGCCGAGATACACATCGCCGGCATACACCGTTGCGCAGCGACCGGGATGGTAGGAGGGGTTTTCTTTCTCGGTGCGGAAACAGATGTTTTTCACGCGCAGAGTGTCAAACAGTTCCTCCACAGCACCTTTGATGCGGTAGAAGTCAACCCCGCCGCCGTAAGCGCCGAGAGAGAGCACCTTCGGCTCATCTGCCAGACCGTCCGGGCGCTTGCGGTAGATCTTGCCAAGCTCATACAGACGGACGGATGCGTTGCGGTAGCTGTAGTTGCGTGCGATGATTTCGAGCATGCTGGGAAGAATGGTGGTGCGCATGATGGAGGTGTCCTCGCCGAGGGGATTGAGGATTTTCAGGCTGTCGCGGCGTGCGTCGTCGGCTGCCCAGCGAATCTTGTCGTAATATGTGGGGCTGATGAAAGAGTAAGTGATGATTTCATCGTAGCCCATGGCACGGCACACCTCGCCCACAGTGTTTTCCACGCGCTGCACGGCGTTGTAGCCGCCGCAGGTGGTGTCACCGCGCATGAGGGTGGTGGGGATGTTGTTGTAGCCGAAGAAGCGGGCAACCTCTTCCGCCAGATCGGAATAGTGCTCCACGTCGCCGCGCCAGGAGGGGACGATCACGGTGCTGCCTTCCACGGTGAAACCGAGCTTGAGCAAAATGCTGCGCATCTCGTCTTCGGAGATGTCCGTTCCGAGCAGGGCGTTGATCTTCTCCGGTTCGAGCGTCAGGGTGGTGGTTTTCAGCTCGTTGGGAACCACATCGATGATGCCGTCCACAACTTCGCCGGCGCCGAGCAGTTCAACAAGCTCGCAGGCGCGTTCCACGGCCTTGATGGTGTTCTGGGGATCCAAACCCTTTTCATAGCGGGAGGATGCATCCGTGCGCATGCCCAGCGCTGCCGCGGTGCGGCGTACGGAAGTGCCGTTGAAGTTTGCAGATTCAAAAAGCACCATCGCGGTGTCGCCGACGATTTCGCTGTTTGCTCCGCCCATAACGCCTGCCACGCAGACGGGCTTGTGCTCGTCGCAGATGCAGAGCATGGATTCTGCCAGGGCGTGATCCTTGCCGTCAAGCGTCTGAATCGCTTCGCCGGCCTTTGCGGTGCGGACGATGATGTGGCCGCCGTCCACGCAGCTGAAGTCGAAAGCATGCATGGGCTGACCGTATTCGAGCATGACATAGTTGGTGATGTCAACGATATTATTGATCGGGCGCACGCCGGAAGCACGCAGACGCTCGCGCATCCACAGGGGGGAGGGGGCGATTTTGACATTCTTTACCAGACGCGCGGTGTAGCGGGGGCAGAGCGCGGCGTCGGCAATGTCGATGCGCGCGTGGTCGGTGATGCTGCCGCCGCAGCCTTTCACGCACGGGGTGTGCAGTGTCAGGGGCTTGTCGTAAGTGACGGAAACTTCGCGCGCCAGGCCAATGACGGAAAGGCAGTCGGGGCGGTTGGGGGTGATTTCAAATTCCACAACGGAATCGTCCAGTCCCAGCGCCTTGGTGATGTCATCGCCGGGCTTCAGGCCGGCTTTTGCCAGATCGGGATCGCTCCCGAGAACAAACAGACCGTCGGCATAGCTGTGGGGCCAGTCACGCTCATCCATGCCCAGCTCGCTGAACGAGCAGCACATGCCGCAGCTTTCCACGCCGCGCAGCGCGCCGGCCGTGATGCGCTTGCCGCCGGGCAGCTCGGCGCCGTCCAGACAAACGGGAACAAGATCGCCCACTTTCTGATTCTGCGCACCGGTGACGATCTGCACGGGCTTGTCCGCGCCGACGTCGATCTGGCACACCCACATATGATCGCTGTTTTCATGACGCACCATTTCGGTGATACGTCCGACAACAACGTTTTTGATCTCCGCGTCGGAGCGCTCAACGGTTTCCACCTTGGAACCGGAGAGCGTCATGCCTTCGGAGAAATCATGGTCGTTTACGCTGCTGACATCAACAAACTCTGCCAGCCATTTTCTGCTCAGTAACATTTCGATTTCTCCTTTCTGTCAGAACTGTTCCAGGAATCTGATATCGTTTTCGAAAATCAGGCGCAGGTCGCTGATGTTGAAGCGGCGGAGCGCCAGACGCTCCAGACCCATGCCGAAAGCCCAGCCGGAATACACCGTGCTGTCAATGCCGCAGCCTTCCAGAACCTTGGGATGGATCATGCCGGCACCGAGAATTTCAATCCAGCCTTCGCCCTTGCAGGTGGGGCAGCCCTTGCCGCCGCACTTGTGGCACTGCACGTCCATCTCGCAGGAAGGCTCGGTGAACGGGAAGTGGTGGGGACGGAAACGGGTGACGGTGGAAGAACCGTAAAGCTGCTTGACAACCTCGTTGAGCGTGCCCTTCAGGTCGCCCATGGTAACGCCCTTGTCGATGGCCATGCCTTCGATCTGGTGGAACATGGGAGAATGGGTTGCATCAACTTCGTCCTTGCGGTAAACGCGGCCCGGTGCGATGATGCGGATGGGCAGCTCGCGAGATTCCATTGCATGAACCTGCATGGGGCTGGTCTGGGTGCGCAGCAGGATGCGGCTGTCGTCATCAAAGTAGAAGGTGTCGCTCCATTCGCGGGCGGGATGACCTTCTTCAACGTTCAGCTTGGTGAAGTTGTATTCAGAGAGCTCCACTTCGCGGTCTTCGAGAATATCGAAGCCCATGCCGATGAAGATGCTCTTGATTTCATCAAGGACGATATACATGGGATGGCGATGACCCATCTTGTGCTTCTCGCCGGGGATGGTAACGTCGAGCATTTCGGTTGCAAGGCGCTGCTCCAGTGCTTTTTCCGCAAGATAGGCTTTGCGCTCGTCCAGCTTTTCTTCCAGCGCGGCGCGAACGTCGTTTGCGAGCTGACCCATGACGGGGCGTTCCTCGGCGCTGAGTTTACCCATTTGCTTGAGAATGGCGGTAAGCTCGCCTTTTTTGCCGAGATACTGCACGCGGAGAGCATCCAGCTCCTCGGCGGTGTTGGTGCCGTCGATGGCGCTGAGAGATTTCTCCCGCAGTTCCCTGAGTAATTCTTTCATGTGATGTTTCTCCTTATGATGTATGTTAATTCTTGTTTAAAATGAAAAAATGCCTCCACCCCTGTTATTCAGGGACGAAAGCAGTCAATCACATACTTCCGCGGTACCACCCGCATTTTCCTTTCGGAACACTTTCATGCGCGGTAACGGACGCATGCAGCCGCCGGGGATTGGCCGGAGCTCACGGGCGAACCAAGCGATACAAACCGAAACGGCTTTCAGCCGACGACCGTTTCTCTCTGGGGATCTGCAAAATCCGCTATTTTCCCGATCAACGCAATAACGAATATATTATAGCCGCAAGTGCGCGCAATATCAAGAATAAAATTGACTATTTTCCAAAAGTGACTATAATTAAACTTGTAAATTGTGATCGGTCGGGGGGCGGAGCATGTGATCGTGACCGAACTGCGCGACGGAGAGGTTTTCCTCCCGAAACGCTTGCCGGAAACCCATAAGGGCGATTATGGCCGCCTGCTGCTGCTCGGCGGCTGCGTCGGTTACACAGGCGCGCCGACGCTTTGCGCCCGCGCTGCGGTGAGAAGCGGCGCGGGATTGGTATATCTCGGCGTTCCCGCGCCTATATATGATATTACCGCGGTGAAAAACGATGAGGCCATGCCCTTCCCGCTGCCGGCGGACGAAACCGGCGGCTTTTCGGAAAAGGCGGTTGACATAATCGAAGGACGATGGCAGGGTTGCGACGTTTGCGCCGTGGGCCCGGGGATGGGAAAAGGCGAAGGCGCTGCCGCTGTGGTGCGTCGGTTGCTGGAAACGTGGGAAAAGCCGCTGGTGATTGATGCCGACGGTTTGAATGTGATGGCACCGCAGATGAGCGCGCTGAAAGCCCACCGCGGCACCGTGGTGCTCACGCCGCACGACGGCGAGTTTGCCCGCCTCGGCGGCAGGCTTGACGGAAACCGCGCGGACTGCGCGCTGCGCTTTGCGGAGGAGTATGGCTGTGTGCTGGTGCTGAAAGGCCATCGGACGATTGTCGCTTACCCAACGGGAGAAGTTTACATAACGACGCACGGAAATCCGGGGATGGCGAAAGGCGGCAGCGGCGATGTGCTCACGGGTGCGGTTGCTGCGCTGCTGGGACAGATGCCTGCGGAGGAAGCGGTTGGTGCAGCGGTGCACCTGCATTCGCTTGCGGGCGATCTGTGCGCGCAGCGGTTTGGGGAGTATGCCATGACGGCGACGGACATCATCCGAATGCTGGCAGAGGCGTCGAAAATAATGATCAGGGAGTAGAATCAACAAGCATGTCTATCAAGCGCAGGATCATTTTGCCTGCACTGATGATAAGCCTTCTGCTTTCCGGCTGCGGCGGCGCAGGGAATGCGGAGCGGAAGGTTGAACAACAAAGGGACGCTTTTGCGGCGGCGGAGACGGTTTCTTTCCGGGCGCGCTGCACGGCGTATCCCGGCGGCGACGAAGTGTTTGTCTGCGAGCTTTCCTGCAGTGCGGATGCGGAGCAAACGGCGGTGGTGGTTGATGCCCCCGCAACCGTTGCGGGCATTTCGGCCGTGGCACGCAGCGGTGAAACGGTTTTGAGCTATGACGGCGTGCAGCTGGTTGTCGGCAGCGCGGCGCACACGCTCGGACCGATCCCGGCGATGCCGCTTTTGGCGGAAACGCTCTGCAGAGGTCACGTTTTGCGCGCATGGGAAGAGCAGCAGGAGGAAACGCAGCTGATTGCGGCGGATTTCTTCTGCGAAGCGGAGAACACGGAAATTACCGTATGGTTTGAGGAATCGGCAATGCAGCCGATGTATGCGGAGCTGCGCTGCGGCGGGGCAACCGCGCTGAAATGCGAAATACTTAATTTTACATGCACATAAGAGGGTAAAAAAACAGATGAACAACGAGATAAAGCGCACATGGGCGGAAATCAGCCTGGACAATCTGGAACACAATATGAAAGCAATCCGTGACCATGTTCCTGCCGGAACGAAATATCTTGGCGTGGTAAAGGCGTTTGCCTATGGCCACGGCGCAGTGCCTGCCGCGCAGCGGCTGGAGGCTGCGGGGGCGGACTATCTGGCGGTTGCCTGTGCTGACGAGGCGCTGGAGCTGCGCCGCGGCGGCATTACGATGCCGATTCTCATCCTCGGCGTATCCCTTGCCGAAGATGTGCCGGTTCTGATTGAAAACAGCATCACGCAGGCGGTTGTTTGCGAGGAGATGGCAAGGGCCTATTCCGATGCGGCCTCAGCCTGCGGCGGGGTGCTGCGCGTTCACGTGAAGGTTGACACCGGCATGAGTCGGCTCGGCTTTTTGTGCAACGAGGAAGGGCTGGAAGCTTCCGCAGCGGCGATTGCGCGCGTTTGCGCCCTGCCGGGGCTGGAAGCGGAGGGAATCTTCACCCACCTTGCCGTGTCCGATGAGCCGGAGGCGGCAAGTGTTGATTACACCAAGCGGCAGTTTGCGCGATTCACTTCCGTAATCGAAACGTTGCGGGGCCAGGGTGTGAACTTTGCGCTGCGCCACT
>SVMK01000063.1 GCA_015067465.1 Oscillospiraceae bacterium | reverse complement strand
CAGCAGGCGCAGACAACGCCGGAACCGACGCCGACGCCGACTGCGCGGGAAGAAAATTCCGCCCTGCCGGAGCTGCTGCTGGTTGCGGTGACGCCGGCACCGAAGGAGGAAAGCCCGCCGCCGGCTCCGGCAGAGGAAGCGGCGGAGATCGTGACGGCGGATCTGAGCGCGGCGGGGAAAATACACAACAGCACTTCCACGCCCGTGGATACGGCGGCGCTGGCGGCGGAGGGGCTGCAGCTGCAGCTGCGCGACGGGGTGCCGCAGGTACTGATTTTTCATACGCACTCCAGCGAGGCCTACACGCCCGACGGCCGTGATCAGTATGAAGAGAGCGACCCGTTTCGCACCGAGGACAAGACCTGCAATGTGATCCGGGTGGGCGACAGACTGACGGAAAAGCTGGAGGAATACGGGCTGAACGTGATCCACGACAGGGAGATTTACGACTATCCGAGCTACACGGGCTCTTACAGCCGCAGCGGTGCGGCGGTGGAGCAGTATCTGAAAGATTATCCCGATATTAAAATCGTGATCGACCTGCACCGCGACGCGCTCGGCAGCGAGGATGTGATCTATAAGACCCAGGCGGAACTGAGCGGGAAATCCAGCGCGCAGGTGATGCTGCTCGCGGGCACGGGAGAAAACGGACTTTGGCATCCGAACTGGCGCGAGAATCTGAAGCTGGCGCTGTATATGCAAAATGCGATGGATGCACGCTATCCGAGTCTGGCGCGGCCCATCGAACTGGTTTGCGAGCGCTACAACCAGCAGCTTTCCGAGGGAATGCTGATTCTGGAGGCGGGATCCACGGGAAACACGCTGCAGGAAGCGCTGACGGCGATTGAACTTTTTGCCGACGCGGTTGGGCCGGCGCTTGCGGAACTGATTGTATGATGCGGCGGGGGCGAATAAAACCGGGCCTTCCCGGTGATAATGTCTGCGTACATTATCAAAACCGGGGAGGTTACCGAATTGAAAGTTTGCGATATTATGAGCGACAAAGTGATCAGCATCGGGCAGGACGAGCCTGTGAGCGCGGCGGCAAAGCTGCTCAAGCGCTGCAACATCGGCGCTGTGCCGGTTTGCGACGATAAGCGCCGCCTGCGCGGGATTCTGACCGACCGCGACATCGTTTTGCGATGCGTGGCGGTGGGGGCGGACCCGCGCGATACGCCCGTTCGCGAGATTATGAGCCGCGGCGTGGTCACCGCGGGACCGTTTGACGATGTGGCGCGTGCGGCGGAAACCATGAGCGCCGACCAGGTGCGGCGGCTGCCGGTTCTCGACGAGGGCAGACTTGTGGGGATGGTGACGCTGTGCGACCTTGCGCGCGACTGCAACTGCGACATGGAAGCGGGCGCGGCGCTGACGGAGATTTCTTCCAACTTCCGGCGGCGCTGACGGGAAACAGAGGAAGGCAACAAAACAAAGCGGCGCGTATCGGTTTGATACGCGCCGCTTTGTCGGCTGATATTGTATGCGGGAGGCGCGCCGTGCGGCGGCTCACTCGGAAAAATGCTGATGGCTGTTGATATGGTCGATGCAGAAGCAATGATAGCCCTGGCAGCGGGAACAGTAGCGGAATTCCAGATCGGGAAAATCCGTGTCCGTGCGGCCGCACACCTCGCACTTGCGGGTGTATTCGCGCGTGTCCTGCTCATAGCGGATGCGGCGGACTTCGTTTTTGAAGTTGACAACATTTTTGCGCTGCGCGCGTGGGGCGGGACGGAGACGGGCGAACATGTTTTCACCGCAAAACAGAAGGAAATTCAGCAGCGCCACAACGGGCAGGAATGCATAGAGAATCTGTCCGCCGGCAAGGGCTGTGATGATTTCGTAGGCGAAAAACGCAGCGTCCACATAGGCAAGCCATTTCATGCGGATGGGGATGACGAAAAACAGTAGGACCTGCATATCGGGATACAGCGCCGCGAAAGCGAAAAACATGCTGAAATAGATATAGGTTGCCGTGGCGGGGATGTTGGCGGCCTGCAGCAAAATGCTGCGCAGTTCGGCGGCTTCCGCGCCGGAAACAGCCATGCCGCGCAGCGCATTGGTGTTGATGGCGAGGGGAAGGCGGGCGAGGAGGTCCAGATCGCGCGGCAGCGTCAGGTCCGCGGGGATGCGCAGGCTGATGAAGAGGTAGGCTGCGAAGCAGTAGAGCACGGTGAGGAAAACGCCGGAGAAAAAATAGATTGTGAATTTGCCGGAACCCCATTGCTGCTCGAGCGTGCGGCCGATCATATAGTAAAAATAAAATGTGATGATCGCGAGATAGCCGGTGTTGACGGGATAGATGATAAAGGTGACCAGACGCCAGACCTGACCGCGCAGGATCAGATAAGGCGAGAAATAGATATATTCCAGAATTTCCGGCGCGAACATCGAAAACAGCCAGACAACTGCGTTGCCGATGACGATATAGAGCATCAGGTTCTGGATGCCGAAGCGCGGGTGGCGGTAGCAGAAGAGATCGATCTTTTTCATCAGGGATTTCATAGAAAACAGCTCCGTGTTGAGAGATAATATGCATATGATACCCCGAAATATCCGCAAAGTCCACCGAAAAAATGTGAATTCTTTGAAAAATACGCTGAAATGAAGGCGGGCGGATTGACAAAGAGTGCCCCGTCGGATATACTTTCAGCGTATCATTTATCACGAGTGGGCGAGAGGATCAGCTCTGCGACCCCACACCAACCTGCCGGAATGCGGTAAGGTGGTCCGGCTGATGGCGATGAAGAGAACGGATACAAACGCTGTGAAACATTCTCTCTGTCGCCGCAGAGAGAATTTTTTTGTCGCTGCGTGAAAAATACTTTATTTTAACAAGAATATATGATAAGATATTTTGTCAGGAAACGAAAGGAATTGAGAAAAATGAGCGAGAAGAGAAATAACAGAGTTTTTACCTCCGAGTCTGTGACCGAAGGCCATCCCGATAAGATTTGCGACCAGATCAGCGATGCCGTGCTGGATGCGATCTTTGCCCAGGATCCCATGGCGCGCGTTGCGTGCGAATGCTGCACCACGACCGGCATGGTTCTGGTGATGGGCGAGATCTCCACCAACTGCTATGTGGACATCCCCGCAATCGTCAGAAAAACCGTTTGCGGCATCGGCTACGACCGTCCCGAATACGGCTTTGACGGCAACACCTGCGCCGTGATCACCAGCATCGATGAGCAGAGCAGCGACATTGCCATGGGCGTGGACAATTCCCTCGAAGCCAAGGCCGGCGAGGCCGACAACGGCGACACCGGCGCCGGCGACCAGGGCATGATGTTCGGCTTCGCCTGCGACGAAACGCCCGAACTGATGCCCGCACCCATTGCCTTTGCCCACCGTTTGACCCGCCGTCTTTCCGAAGTGCGCAAAAACGGCACGTTCACCTGGCTGCGTCCCGACGGCAAAAGCCAGGTTACCGTGGAATATGACGAGGACGGCAGCGTTAAGCGCGTGGATACCGTTGTGATCTCCACCCAGCATGCAGCCGATGTTGACAACGACACCATTCACAGCAGCATCATCAACGAGGTGATCAAAAAGGTGATCCCCGCCGAGCTGCTCGACGACAAGACCAAGTATTACATCAACCCCACCGGACGCTTTGTCATCGGCGGTCCCGTGGGCGACTCCGGCCTGACCGGCAGAAAGATCATCGTTGACACCTACGGCGGCTATGCTTCCCACGGCGGCGGTGCATTCTCCGGCAAGGACCCCACCAAGGTGGACCGCAGCGCCGCTTACATGGCACGCTATATGGCCAAGAACATTGTTGCGGCCGGCCTTGCAAAGAAATGCCAGATCGAGCTGGCCTACGCCATCGGCGTGGCCCAGCCCGTCAGCGTGATTGTGGATACTTACGGCACCGGCAAATTCTCCGATGACCGCCTTGCGGAGATCATCGCAGAAAACTTTGACCTGCGTCCGGCAAAGATCATCACCCGCCTTGACCTGCGCCGCCCCATCTATCAGCAGACCGCGGCTTACGGTCATTTCGGCCGTACGGACATCGACCTGCCCTGGGAGCGGACCGACGCCGTTGAAACGCTGAAAAAGTATCTGTAAACCGAGTCTCTCTTTGTTTTTCCGCTGCGCCGGACCGGTGCGGCGGAAAAGCGCACATTGCAGCTTCGGACACCGCGCCGCGCAGACGGTGCGGGAAAAACGGAAATACAGTTTCGCTGAAAAGGAAACAATATTATGGCTTTTGAAAACGACAGAGAAGATCTGATTGAAGGCCGCAATGCGGTTACGGAAGCGCTGCGCGCCGGCAGATCGATCGATAAAATATACGTTGCAAAGGGCGAAGTTGACAAAACGCTCGGCCACATTGCTTCGCAGGCGCGCGACATGGGCATCGTGGTTGTGGAAGCTGACCGCCGCAAGCTCGACGCCATGAGCGTCACCCATGCCCACCAGGGCGTTGTGGCGCTTGCTGCCGTGAAGGAATACTGCTCGGTGGACGATATTCTGCGCATCGCGCAGGAGAAAAACGAGCCGCCTTTTGTGATTCTCTGCGACGAGATCAGCGACCCGCACAATCTCGGCGCGATTTTGCGTACGGCGGAATGCGTCGGCGCGCACGGCGTGATCATTCCCAAGCGCCGCAGCGCCGGCTTGACGAGCATTGTGGACAAAACCAGCGCCGGTGCGGCAGAACATGTTGCGGTGGCACGCGTTCCGAACCTCACCGCGGCGATCAAGGAGCTGAAGGCCGGCGGCCTTTGGATTTACGGTACGGCTGCCGGAGCGCAGAGCGGACTCTGGGACACGGATTTTTCCGGCCCGGTTTGCATTGTGATCGGCTCGGAGGGCGACGGAATGGGCCGGCTTGTGACGGAAAACTGCGATTTCCTTGTCAGCATTCCCATGCGCGGCAGGGTGAATTCCCTGAACGCCTCCGCCGCAGCGAGCGTTATGATGTATGAGGTGCTGCGTCAGAGAAGCAAGTGAACTGACGCGCACGGGACGGAATTCCGCTTTTTGCACGGCAGGGATGCTGCGCAGGAGGCAGGAAAACGAATGAGTGATTTTCAGGTGATATAAGCATGGATGAAGAAAACAGAAAGATCCATATCTCGGACGCCGCGGCATCCGACGATTTTGATCTTGAGGACATCCTGGCCGAATACCGGGCTGACACGGATGAACCGCAGCTGTCCGATCCGGTCATGCTGGCAGACATCAGCCGCCGCCTTGTGATGGATTCGCTGGAGGACGGCATCGGTGCGGCGGAATATGACAGCCTGCACGGCATCGTGGCGAACACGGTGGCGGAGCTGATGCAGCAGAATGCAGCGGCGCTCTCGCAGACTGCGGAGACCCTGCCCGAAGCTGCGCCACAGGACGCGGAAGAAGCGCCTGCGGAAGCGGAAATGCCGGAAATGCCGGACGAGAGCAACGAGCTGACCGCCGTGGAAGAGGTGCTGATCGACGAGCTGACGGGCTCGTATCCGGAACTGGAAACGGATGAGGTGACGGATGACGACGGCAGTTTGAGCTACGCTTCCGCCGAGGCCGGAACTGCTGCGCCGCAGGACGGGGATTCGGAGGAAAGCAGCGAAAAATCCGCGAAGAAAAAGAGCGGCGGGCGCGGCTTTTTGTCGCCCGTTGTGGCAATTCTTGCGCTTTTGACGCTGCACAGGCAAAAGCGGGAGAGCGCGGGCAACGCAGCGGCGGCAAAGGACGAAAAGCAGCAGGAAACGCCGGAGATGAGTCCGGACAAGGCAGTGCGGCATTACAGCGCGCACATGAGCTCGCTGAAATCCCGCGGACGCTTTGCCGTAGGGCTTTCGGTTGTGATGATTTATCTCAGCTACGCGGTCGGCTCGGCGCTGCCGCTCACCGGCGCGCTGAAAGTGAGCACGCAGGTTCAGGCGTTGCTGCTGGCCATTATGGAAATTTCCGTTATGATGACGGGACTTGACATATTCACCGACGGCATTCTGGCGCTGGTGCGCCGCAAGCCGACGGCGCAGAGTCTTGTTTCCGCTTCGTGTGTGCTCTCGCTGATTGATGCGGGCGTGATTGCCGCGATGCAGGATGCGGGCGTGGGATTGCCGTTTTGCGCGATCAGCGCGGTGTCCATGACCTGCGCGATCTGGGGCGAATATTTCCGTTGCCTCGGACTGCGGACGGGATTTCGCGTGCTCAATTCCAGCAAAAACCACTATACGGTCACCGGCGAAAAGGGCATTGCTCCCGGCGATGTTGCGCTTTTGAAAGCGCGGCAGAGCACGCAGGGATTTGTGCGCCGCAGCGAAGCGGAGCACTACGGAAACACTGTTTTTCGTGTGATGACGCCGATGCTGCTGGTTGCCGCAGTGGTGCTCGGAATTCTGGCAGGTATTGTCGGCAAGCAGCCGAAATGCATTTTTCATTATATTTCCGCAATGGCTGCGGCTTCGTGCGCGTTTTCCGCAACGCTGTGCTTTGCCGCTCCGTTTGCCGCCGCTGCCCACCGCTTTTCGCAGAGCGGCGCGGCTGTTGCGGGCTGGACGGGCGTTCGCGATATCGGACGCAGCCGCCATGTTGTGATTACGGACGCCGATGTGTTTCCGAAAGGCACGGTGGAAGTTGCCAATATCCGCATTCTTGAGGGCTGCCTCGTGGACAAGGTGCTCTCTTACACCGGCTCGGTGATTGCCGCGTCCGGCAGCGGCCTTGTCGCACCGTTTTCCGAGCTGCTGCGCCGCAACGGCTGCACCCTTGCCAAGCTGGAAAATTTTGAGCCGCACGACGGCGGCGGAATGACCGCAATGGTCAACGGCGAAAACGTTTGCGTGGGCAACACGGGATTTATGAATCTGATGGGAATTCGCGTGCCGCGCAAAATCAGCACGAAAAACTCGGTTTATGCCGCAATCAACGGCTCGCTCGTCGGCATCTTCACGGTGAACTATTCGCCGGTGAGCAGCGTGCAGGGTGCGCTGGTTTTGCTGCTACGCGGCAAGCTTGAGCCGATTTTCGCCATCCGCGATTTCAACATTACGCCGCAGATGCTGCGGACAAAATTCAAGCTCCCGACGGACAATTTCAAATTCCCCGCCTATGCCGAGCGCTACCGCATCTCCGGCGCGGAGCCGGACAGCAACAGCCGCGTGGCTGCCGTGATTGCGCGCGAGGGCATGGGACCGCTGGTGGACACCGCCGAGCGCGGAAGAAGGCTCTTCGGCGGCATTCGCGCCGGTACGCTGATTGCTGCTGCGGGCTGCGTTTTCGGCCTGCTGATGATGTTTTTGCTGTGCTGGACAGGTGCGTTTGACAGCACCACGGCGGGCAATGTGATTACCTTTATGCTGCTGTGGATGATTCCCACTGCGGTGATTGTATGGGATGTGCAGCGATAAACGCATGATTGTGTGGCAATATCAATAAAAATTATGTTGCCAATTGCGTTTTTATCGTGTATAATCATTTCGTTTGGAACATTTTTTGGCGAATTTTTCGAAACAAGTTTCAATATAAGGAGAGCGTCCACATGAATTACGAATCCAAGAACATCAGAAACGTTGCCCTTCTCGGCCACGGCAACACAGGTAAGACCACGCTTGCCGAAAGTATGCTGTTTATGACCGGTGCGATCGACCGTCAGGGCAAAATCACCGACGGCAACACCGTCTGTGACTATGATACCGAAGAGATCAAGCGCCAGATTACGATTTCCTCCGCAGTTGCTCCCGTGGAGTATGCGGGCTGCAAAATCAACGTTCTGGACTGCCCCGGCTATTTCGACTTCGCGGGCGAAGTTTCGGGCGCCCTCCGCGCCGTTGAGGCGGGCATCATTCTCTGCAGCGCCAAGGACGGCATCTCCGTCGGCGCAGAGCGCTGCTGGAAGACCCTGAAAGCTGCCAATATCCCCACCATGCTCTGCGTTTCCAAGATCGACGAAGAGCACGGCGACTTTGCCGCTGTTCTCGCAGCGATGAAGGAAAAGTACGGCAGCATCGTCTGCCCGGTTACCGCTCCCATGAGCGACGGCAGCGGCATCATTGACCTGGTGCACAATGTTGCTTACAAGACCGCCGGCGGCAAGCGCAGCGAGTGCCCCATCCCCGCAGCCGATCAGGCCGCTGTGGACAGCATGCGCGAAGCTCTGATGGAAACCGCCGCAGGCGCCGACGAAGAGCTGATGGAAAAATATTTCGAGAGCCTCGAGCTCTGCGAAGCCGATATCGTCAAGGGTCTGAAGATCGGCATGAAGGACCGCAGCGTTGTTCCCGTGGTGGCTTCCAGCGCAGTGACCGGTCTGGGCACGCTGGCAATTCTGCAGGCGATTGCCGACTATGTTCCCGCTCCCACCGATATGGACGGCATCAAGGCTGACGCTCCTACCGCCGGCTTTGTTTTCAAGACCGTTTCCGACCAGTTCGGCAAGTACAGCTTCGTGAAGGTTATGAACGGCAAGATCACCGCCGATATGTCCCTGCGCAACGTTCGCGCTTCCTCCACCGACAAGCTTGGCCGCCTGTATACCATGTGCGGCAAGAAGGCTACCGAAGTTAAGGAAGCCTGCTGCGGCGATATTGTTGCCGTAGGCAAGATGGAATGGAAAACCGGCGACACCGTTTGCGATCCCAAGAACGAGGTTGAGTTCCCCGCAGTTGAGATCGCCGAGCCCTGCTACTCTATGGCAATCGCTCCCAAGACCAAGGGCCAGGACGATAAGGTTGGCACCGGCCTTGCAAGACTGAACGAGGAAGACATTTCCTTCACGCTGGTCAACAACGCAGAAACCCACCAGATGGTAATCTCCGGCGCCGGCGACATTCAGGTTGACGTTCTTTGTGCAAAGCTCAAGAGCCGCTTCGGCGTGGATGTTGAGCTGCTGCCCGCAAAGGTTGCGTACCGCGAGAAGATCAAGGGCAGAGTTGAAGCCCACGGCCGTCACAAGAAGCAGTCCGGCGGTTCCGGTCAGTTCGGTGATGTCTGGGTTCGCTTCGAGCCGCAGGATGAGACCGATGATCTCATCTTCGCTGAGGAAGTCTTCGGCGGCTCCGTTCCCAAGAACTTCTTCCCCTCTGTTGAAAAGGGCCTGCGCAACGCCGTTCAGAAGGGCGTTCTCGCCGGTTATCCCCTGGTCGGCCTGAAGGCCACCCTGTATGATGGTTCTTACCATCCCGTTGACTCCAACGAT
>SVMK01000062.1 GCA_015067465.1 Oscillospiraceae bacterium | reverse complement strand
GAAGCGGGCAGCGGCGGCAATGTGCCTGCACGCGCGGTGACCTGCATGGTTCTGGCACCGCAGGGGGTTGCGGGCGTTGTGAACGACAGCGCTTTTTCCGGCGGGAGCGACGGGGAGGATGACGATTCCCTGCGCCGCCGTATTCTGGCTTCGTATCGGCTGCTGCCGAACGGCGCAAACAAGGCCTATTACGAAAGCCGTGTGCTCAATCAAACCGGGGTTGCGGCTGTAGAGGTAACACCGCGCGCCCGCGGCATCGGAACGGTGGACATCGTATTTGCAATGGAGGAAGGTGTTCCGGATGCTTCGAAGGTTTCCGAGATTGCGGCGATGCTGCAAAACGACAGGGAGATTTGTGTGGATATCCGCGTGGCGGCACCGACGGAGCGGAAGATTGACATTGCCGCGGCACTGAAAGTGGCGCCGGGGCGGAGCTTTGACGAGGTGGCGGCAGCGGCGCGCGAGGCGATCAACGCATGGTTTACGGGCGCGCAGCTGGGTAAGGCGGTTTACCGCGCGAAGCTGCAGGCACTGCTGATGGCGGTGGATGGCGTTGAAAACTGCGTTTTGAGCAAGCCCGCGGCGGACTGCGCGGCAGTTTCCGGGAGCTTGCCGCGGGTGGGGGCGCTGGTGCTGAGTGAGGCGGTGTAAATGAACTATGCTTTGCAACTGAAGGAACTGCTGCGGCCGCTGGGACTGTATGCTTTGGAAGGCGGTGTTGCGGGCGCGGAGCTGGAGAGCATCGGCGCGGCACTCGACGCGGTTTATGCGATGCTGGATCTGGCTGAGCGCGATGCAAATCCGCTGACTGCGGAAGTGGGCGGACTGCGCAAATGGGAGGCGCTGCTCCCCTTTGCGCCGGAGAGCCCGAGCGAGGCGGCGCGGCGCAGAGGCGTTGCGGCGCTGCTGCGCATTGACGGCGGAAGCTTTACGGCGGCGGGGATCAACGATACCATTGCCGGCTGCGGCATCAGAGCGGTGGTGGAGGAAGCGGCGGAGCACATGACGGTGCGCGTTTCGTTTCCGTATAACCGGGGGATTCCCGACGGCATTGAAGAAATTCGCTCGCGCATTGAGGAAATTGTGCCATGTCATCTTGCGGTGGAGTATTTCTATGTATATCCGACGTGGCTGGAGCTTGAGGCGCTGTTTGCGCTTTGGAACGCGCTCGACGGCGTGTTTCTCTGGCGGGATGTGGAACGCTGCGGAGGTGAGGAAGAATGACCGAGTGGACTGTGGTGAGCGTGCTCGTGGTGCTGACGGGACTGGGCGTTTCGCTGGTGAAGCCGCTGCTGGCCCTCAACGGTGCGCTGACGCGGCTGACCGACGCTGTGGGCGTTTTGGAGCGGGAGCTTGCAAACATCTCCGCGCACAACGACGAGAGCCATGCGCGGATTTGGGAGCAGGAGCGGCTGCATGACAGGGAACTGCGCGATCACGAAAAGCGCATCTTGCTTCTGGAAGAGCGCGAATAAAAGAAGTACCGCACGCTTTTTGCGTGCGGTACTTCTTTGCATATTTTATTCTTCCGGGCAGGAGCCGGACGCAGCGGCGCGGGACAGCTCGCGGGAGAGGAGAATGTTGATGGTTTCCCTGCCGAAATCGTCCAGGGTGCGGTATTTTGCAAGCAAGGCCCATTCGTCCGCCGATGGCGCATCGGGGGAGGCAGGCATACGGTCGCGTGCGCAGAAAAAATCCACCGGCACGTCCAGAACATCGCAGATGCGAAGGAGCAGATCGAAATCAATCTTCATGTTGTCTCTGCGGATGATGCTGTAAAGCGTTTGAACCGGTGCGCCGACCTGGCGGGCAAGCTCGCCGACGGGCATGTGACGATTTGCGAGGAGTTGCTTGAGCTGGCTGCCGATCAATTTTTGTCGCCTCCTGCCGAACGCGGGTGAGTTTTGTTACAACGATACCACATCCGTCGATAAAGGTCAATATAAAATTATGAAAAATAATAAAAACGACTTGACAAATTATGAAATCTAATATAACATCATGCCCGAGCTTATGAAATTTCATACAAGCCGGACGAAAAAAAGTTAAAAAAAGACCGCCGCCGCACCGGGGATGAATTCGGCGCAGCGGCGGGAGATTCGGTTCGATGGGGTGCGGGAAGATGTGGCGGGGGGCGCTGTGCGCTCCGTTCGCTCAGAACTTCGGCACAACGGCGGTGTCCACGACGGTGACATCGGCCGGGAGGTCGGTGCACAGGCACATGGTGTAACCTGCCGGGGCGGGGAGATATTGCAGCACGGGGGATGACGGAGGCGATACGACGCTGAAGCTGTCCAGCCCGATGCTCAGCCCGGTGCCGGTGCGCTTTACCCAGCTTTCCTTCGCGGTCCAGACGCTGAAGAAATCCGGCTCCGCATAGCCGCGGGCATAGAGAAAAGCGTCTTCCTCGGGGTGGAAAAAGCGCTGGGAAAGGCGCGGAATGTTGCAGGGACGGTGCTGCTGCAGGTCGATGCCGACGGGAACGGAGGAAAACGCGCAAACCCAGTAGTCTCCGCTGTGGGAGACAGAGAAGCACAGCTCCGGGGCTTCCGGGAAGTAGGGTTTGCCGCCCTCGTATTCCGCGCGTGTCCACAGCGCGGTTTGCCGCCCGGTAAAGCGTGCGGCTGCATCGCGCAAACGGTCAAGGCGCGGCAGCGGGCTTTGCTCCGGGTAGAGATAGACGGTGACGCTGCGGCGGCTCACGGTTCACGGTAGCCGTGCTCGGCCAGATAGGCGAGCACATCGCGGACACGGTGGAGCTGCCAGATGTCGCGGGTGGGGATAGTGGTATCAAAATGATCTTCAAAGGCGGTGACTATGTTGATGATGTCAAAGGAGTTTAACTCCAGATCCTGTACGAAATCCGTGTCAAGCGTGATGCCGTGCCTGCCGGTTACGTCAGAAACGATTTGGGAAATCAGTTCAAGCATATGGGTCCCCTCTGCTGTGTCAGGTTTTTTCGTGGATGGAATCGGCCTGCGCAGAAGCGCGGATCGTCTTTTGCGACGCGGTTTTTTCGAATTCCTTTTCGCGGATATTGATCATGCGGATCTGCTGGTAGGACGGAAGCTTTTCGTTGAGCGTGTTGATTGCCGTTTGCAGGGCGGCGAGTATTTCATACTGAGACATGCCTGCCGTGGCCTGCGGGTCGGGATAGATGCTGACGGCGGGCTTTACATCGTCGGCGATGATGCCGGTTGCGCTCGCGTATACGATGGCTTCCCTGACCAGAGGAATGCGGCAGATCATCTGCTCAATGGTTTCGGGAGAAATCTTTTTTCCGTTTTTCAGCACGATCAGGTTTTTGATTCTGCCGATGATGCGGAGATTGCGGTTTCCGTCCAGTTCACCGAGGTCGCCGGTGCGGAACCAGCCGTTTTGCAGGGCCTCGGCGGTTGCGGCTTCGTCCTTGTAATAGCCGGTCATGACGCCGGGGCCGCGTATGAGAATCTCATCGCCGTCAAACTTCAGCTCAAAGCCCGGAAGAAGCGGGCCGACGGTTTCCGGAACGGGGCGGTCGGGGCGGTTGACGGAAATCAGCGGAGAGCATTCCGTGATGCCGTAGCCCTGCAGAACGGTGACGTTCAGCGCGTCCAGACAGCGGGCAATCTCCACATTCATGTGCGCCCCGCCGCACAGCACGGTGCGGAGCGAGCCGAAGCAGAGGTCGTGAAGCTCGGCGCAGCGGCTTTCCAGCAAGTGCCTGGCGATGCGGCCGAACTGGTTGATGCGGTGAATGACGCTGTCGGCTTCCTGCAGTCGGCCATGCTTTGCCAGAAGGCTGCGGGCGTTTTTCCAGTATACCTCCAGCAGCAGCGGCACGGCATAAAACGTGCGGGCGTCGGAGAGAGACAGGTCGCGCAGCATGGTGCGGATATCGCCGCTGATGGTTAAGCTGGTGCCGCTGAGCAGCGAGCAGATCACGCCGCAGTTGAGGCCGTAAGCGTGGTAAAACGGCAGGCCGGTGAACGCGGATTCGCCGAGATTGATCACGGAAACAGCGGCGGATGCGTTGCTGAGCAGGTTGCCATGGGTGAGCATAACGGCCTTGGCAAGCGCGGTGGTGCCGGAAGTGAAGATCACGGCGGCCTGCTGCTGCGCGCCGATGGCGGGCAGCTCGGGTTCGGGCAAAAGCGCGCCCTGCGCAAGCATATCCGCAATGCTGCCGAGACCGGAGCCGGGGGCGCTGCTTAGGGAAATCATGGTGGTGACAGCGCCGGTTTCCGCGGCGCACAGCGGCTGGCAGATCGGCTGCATGGATGCGGAGACAAACACGGCCTCCGCGTCCGCAAAGGAGACGGAGCGACGGACGATATCGTCGGTTTGCTCAATATCGACGCAGATGGCCACGCCGCCTGCGGATGTGATTGCAAAAAAGGCCAGAAGCCATTCGTAGCTGTTTTCTCCGCAGATGGCAATGCGGCGGCCGGCAAGACCGGCTGCAGCAAGCGCACGGCGCAGCGCGAACACATCGCGGTGCAGATCGGCATAGCTGCGGGTGCTGCGGTTTCCGCGGCGGTCGTAGCTGGTGATGGCCGGAGCTTCGCCAAAGCGCTGCAGGTCGGCAACAAAATCGTAAAAGGAGGTGTAGCAGACGGACGAATCAATGGGCGTCTGGTTCATAATTAAATTACCTTCTTATCGGGATAGTTGGAGCGCATGACGTTGTTGAGCTGGTAGGGCAGGTCGCGGCTGATGATGCTCAGGAACACATCGACAAGCTCGGGGTCGAGCTGGCTGCCGCGGGCCTTATACAGGCGGTCGGTGGCTTCCTCGAAAGAGAGCTTGGGACGGTAGCGGCGCGAAGAGGTCATCGCATCAAAGGTGTCCGCAATGGAGATGATGCGCGATTCCACGGGGATCTGGCTGCCGGAGAGCCGGTCCGGGTAGCCGCGGCCGTCGAGCCGTTCGTGGTGGCTGCGGATGATGGGCGCAATGTCCTTGAAAGAGGAAATGGCCGTGAGAATGTCGTAGCCGGCTTTGGGGTGCTTGCGGATTTCGGCGAACTGCTCGTCGGTGAGAGAATTTTCCGAGAGCAGAATGTCGTCCGGAACGGAGACTTTGCCGATGTCGTGGAACAGGCCCGCGATGCGGATGCGCTCGCAGGTTTCCGGGTCCATATCCAGCGCTTCGGCGAGCGCTTTGGAATAGTATGCCACGCGGTCGGAATGGCCGCGGGTGTAGATGTCCTTGGCGTCAACCATCAGACGCAGCGCCTGAATGATCTCAATGTAGCCGTCTTTCAGGCGGCGGGTGAGCACGGTGTTGCGCGTGGAGGCGGCGCACTGGCGGGTGTAGGTTTCAAACAGCTTCTGCTGGTAAAGCTCGGGCTTATCCTTGGTTGCGGCGGCGAGGAGGCCGACCGGCTTGCCATTGTGGCGGGAGAAGGTTTCGAGCAGCAGGTTGCCGTCGGCGGCATAGTATTTCACCTGCGCGGTGAGGGTGTCGATGTCCTCTGCGGTGCAGGCGGCGAACTGGGTGCCGCGGAAAAAGCGCAGGCACTGTTCACCGTGGGCTTTCTGCGGAAGGAGAACAAGCAGACTGTCCGTGCAGTCCCAGAGCTTGGCAACGCCGTCGAGAATCTGCTCGCAGACGGCGTCGATTTCCTGCAGGGCATAGATGTCCGGCATCAGTTCGGTGAGGGCGGAAAGGCTGTCCTGATAGTTGCGGATCAGACGCATCTGGCGAATGGACTTGACGCAGCCTTCAACCAGAAGCTCAAGCTGGTCGAAGCGGTCGTTTTTCTCATAATAGCCCTGGATATCCAGCGTACGGACGGTGCGGATGGGGGGCGCCATGCTCTTGTGGCCCGTCAGCAGGATGATGAACAGATCGGTGTTGAATTCGCGGATGCGTTCCACCACCTGATCGCCGCAAAGCGGCGTCATCAGGAAGTCCAGCAGCAGAATATCGAATTTTTCGCTGCGGATGCGGTCGATTGCGGTCAGCGGGTCGTTTTCTACCTCGACATGGTAGCCGACGCTGCTGAAATAGCTGTGTATGGTGGCGGTCATGATGGGATCGTCATCCAATGCAAGAATGGAAATTTCATTCTTGGTCACTTCATGGCGATTTTTTCTCATATGCCTACCTCCTCTGATTTCTCAACTTTTTCTATTTGGACAATGCCGTCGTTTTCTGTGGGGATGGAGAAGCCGATGATGGATCCGCCTTCCGGATTGTCGCGCAGCCACATGCTGCCGCCGAATTTGCCGCGGATGATGGAGTTGGAAATATACAAACCGAGTCCGGTGCCCTTGGCACCCTTGGTGGTGATCATTTCCTGAAACAGCTTGTCGCGCACACGCGGTTCAAAGCCGTGGCCGGTGTCCTGCACGTAGATGGAAAGCTGCTTGTTGTCAAATTCAACGCCGAGGCGGATTTCTTTTTTCTCGGAATCGTGCTCTGCGTCGATGGCGTTGGAGATCAGGTTGTTCAAAACCTGGATGATGCTGTTGATGTCGCCGCGCATGATGATGCGGCAATTCAGGTCGTTGACAGGGACGAGCGTGCAGCCGCTGCTGAGCAGTTCGTGGCGCATGAGCAGGGTTGTGCGCTTGAGCAGCTCTTCAAGCGAGAAGTTGTGGCGCTCGGTGTTGCTGGCGTTGGCGGCCTGTCCCTTGATGGCGGTGATGATATCCGACATATAAGAGCAGGAGGAGCGGATTTTGGAGAGCCAGTCGTCGATTTCGCCGTAAATTTCGCGGTAATCGTCGTCGGTCACGTCCCGGTCGCCGAGAGATTCTTCCGCTTCGACAAGAAGCGTGTCGATGGCGGCGGAGCAGCCGGCGATGCTCATGATGGGGGTTTTGAGGTTGTGGGCAAGTCCGCCCACCATCTGACCGAGCATGGCAAGACGCTCCTGCTCCATCATGCGTGCCTGACCTTCCTGCACCTGCTGCATGCTGCGGCGAACCTGCGTGATGTCCTTGAAGATGACAACGTAGCCTGCCTGACGGCCGGAAACATCCAGCGGCGTGATGTCCACCAGATAATAATACTTCACCGGCGGTTCGTCGTTTTCGGCGGGCAGAGAGAGCGCCTGCTCATAGGCAATGGGGGTGCGGTGCTCGCCGCTGGAACGCAGCGCGGCAATCAGATTGTAGAGCGCGGTGCGGTTTGTAACGTCTTCATTTTTCAGGCAGGCTTCCAGCGGACGGTTGTCCGTGATGCCGAAAAGCTTGCCGATCACCTGCCGGAACGGCTTGTTGACATCCACAACGAGGCCCTGACTGTTTACGATGAGATAACCGTCCGAAATCCAGTCCAGAACATGCTGCGTTGCGATGGGGATGATGTCCAGCAGGTGGAGGCGGTAGATCGCGAAATAGTTGCACGCGAGCGTGACGATAAAGCTGAAAGGCGTTGCGGCGATGGAGATATCGTTGCCGCTGAAGGTGGCGTAGAAGCTGACAGCCAGCGGAACCAGCGCGCCCAGACTCAGCGACGATACCTGCAGCCAGTAAAGGCGGGAGCGGTTTTGCAGACCGAAGCGGATCAGCTCCGCCATGGAGGCGAGCAGGCAGAAGTAGGTGAAAAAGCCCGAAAGATAGATGTGGGGGCCGAACACGATCTCGCTGCGGATGATGGAAAACACCCGATAGTGCAGATGGTGCAGCGGGTTTGTCCAGACGATGATGTTGGACAAAAGCGGGATGACAAGCAGCCACTTCCACCATTCCGGCAGCTTTTCCGCACCGCGCACAAAGACAACCGCGATGAGCAGCATTGTGGGCGGCGCGGTGCAGGCCGCGATATAGCTCAAAGAGTCCAGCACAAAGAGGATGCGGGTACTCTCGGGCGAGGTGAAGCGCATGCCGATCATCACCAGCGACCACTCGATGACGAGGAGGCAAAGAGCGATATACAGTTTTTTAATGAGTTGCATGCGCTTTTTTTCGTTCAGGCTGTATACCAGAAAGCTGACACAGCAGGCGATCAGCACGAAAAATACAACTGTTGCAAAATTGGAAATCACGGTCGGAATCCTCGTTTCTCGATGATGCGCGGGGTTAGAATTCTTTCAGCGCACAGCCGATATCGGGAGGCCATGCAAATCCGGCGCTGCGCAGCAAAAGCTGCGTTTTTTCGGAGGAAACCACCACGGTGGCCGCGCCGGAGCGCGCGCCGTTCCACACGTCCACAAGCGAGGACAGGGCGGCGGCGTTTTCCGCAGAGCAATCGGCGAGACGCGCTGCAAAGTCCTCGTCGGAGAGAATTTGCAGATCGGGGACAACGCCCTCAAGCGCCTTGCCCAGCGGCATGGGAACGGGCTGGATGACATGGAACACCGGGGCGGGCGCGCGGCGCAGGGCGACGATCGCCTTTGCGCAAATGTCCACGGGCGAGAGCTCCAGCGGCATCGCGGCAAGCGCTGCGGGAAGCGCGTGCAGGGTTTGCACCCCGCGGACAACGCGGAAAAATGCGTTGGAATCCGGGTTTTTCTGGAACATACCGTCGCTGCTGCGGCCGATCAGGCGGCCGATGCGGAATACGCGCGCGGTGAGTCCGCCGGCAACGGCGTTGTAAACCGCTTGCTCCGCGAGCAGCTTGCTGCGGACGTATACGTTGTCGTTCCAGTCCTGACCGATATCCAGATCGCTTTCGCCGAACACATGCAGCGTTGTGGGATCACTGAGGACGTGCGTTCCGCTGATGCTCGCGGTGGAGACATGCAGCAGCTCCGCTGCGGCGTCCTGCGCGAAGCGGACAACATGCTCCGTACCGGTGACGTTGGTGGTGAACAGGCGGTCGTCCGCGGCGTAATGGCGAACGTCGGCGGCGGCGTGGCAGACGGTGGAAACGCGCTGCGTCAAAGCGGCGTAGTCTGCGTCCGTCATACCGAAGCGGTCAAGGCAGATGTCGCCTTTCAAAACTTCGATGCGTGCGGCGTTGTCCGCAGTCCAGACGTCGCCGAAATAGCGCGTGAGCGTTTCGGTAAGGCGCGTATCGCTGCCGTCGCGCAGCAGGCAGAGCACCTTTGCTTCGCCGGAAGCGAGCAGCTCATACAGAAGATGCGCGCCGAGGAAGCCGGTTGCACCGGTGAGCAGCAGCGCACCGGACGGCTTGGCAGCGGCGGTGGGCAGCGACTTGGGTGCTGCGGCGGAAACGGCGGGCTGCTGCGCGCCGGCTGCCGGAGCGGCGTGGTTGCCGGAGGCGAG
>SVMK01000061.1 GCA_015067465.1 Oscillospiraceae bacterium | reverse complement strand
TATTCCTTAATGTATTCTTCCTGCGCAACGGCTTCCGCTGCCATCTCGTAGTATTCGTCAGCGGTAATGCCCCAGTCGCTCAGAAGCTGGTTCAGGCTTTCGTAGCCGTACTGCTCCCACTGAGGAGGCGTGGTGTCCTTGTTCGCCGCAAAGGTGGGGCAAGCAAGGCCCAGGCACATAACAAGTGCCAGGATCAGAGAAATCATAGTTTTTTTCTTCATTGTGTGTTCGTTCTCCTTTCAACATGAACTGAACAAAAATATTGAAGGGGCTTTCGCCGCTTCAAAACAAAATGATGGATCTCCCCCGGGTCCGTCCGGGGGGTGCGGATACGCGGCAGCTGCGGCAAGCACCTTTTCACAGGCACCGCCGCACCCTATTGTCAGGAAATATCCGCAAGTTCAAGGAACTTGTAGCCGTTTTCGGCAATATGGTTTTTTCTGCCCGCCAGATCGTCGCCCAGCAGCATGTCAAACATCGCCGCCGTGCGCTCAACATCTTCGGGCATCACTTTGATCAGACGTCGGGTTTCGGGATTCATTGTGGTGAGCCACATCATGTCCGCATCGTTTTCGCCAAGGCCCTTGCTGCGCTGGATGGTGAGCTTCTGCCCTTCCAGCTGCGCAAGAATTTCGGATTTTTCCGCTTCGGAATAGGCAAACCAGGTTTTGCCCTTGCAGCCGATTTCGTAAAGCGGTGTTTCGGCAATGTAAACGTAGCCTTCGCGGATCAGCGTCGGTGTCAGGCGGTAGAGCATCGTGAGGATGAGCGTTCGGATCTGATAACCGTCCACATCCGCGTCGGTGCAGATAATCACCTTGTTCCAGCGCAGGTTGGCAAGATCAAACGTAGAGATATCCTTATTGTTTTTCGCGGAAACCTCAACGCCGCAGCCGAGCACCTTCAGCAGGTCGGTGATGATCTCGCTTTTGAAAATGCGGGCATAGTCCGCCTTCAGGCAGTTGAGGATTTTGCCGCGCACGGGCATCAGCCCCTGAAATTCCGCGTTGCGGCTCTGCTTGCAGGCGCCCAGTGCGCTGTCGCCCTCGACGATATAGATCTCACGCACGGACAAATCCTTGCTGCGGCAGTCCACAAATTTCTGCACGCGGTTGGCGATATCCATGGTGCCGGTCAGTTTTTTCTTGATGTTCAGACGGGCTTTCTCCGCCGTTTCGCGGCTGCGTTTGTTGATCAGCACCTGCTCGGCGATGCGGTCGGCCTCGGCCTTGTTTTCGATGAAATAAATCTCCAGCTTCTCTTTGAAAAAGTCGGTCATCGCTTCCTGAACAAATTTGTTCGTAATCGCCTTTTTTGTCTGGTTTTCGTAGCTTGTCTGCGTGGAAAAGCAGTTGGTCACCAGCACAAGGCAGTCCTGAACGTCCTGAAAGCTGATTTTACTCTCGTTTTTCTGGTATTTCCCGATTTTTTTGATATAGGCATCAATGGCATAAACGAAGGCGGTTTTCGTCGCTTTTTCCGGGGCTCCGCCGTGTTCAAGCCAGCTGGAGTTGTGGTAGTATTCTATGGAATTCACCGTGTTGGAGAAGCAAAACACCGCGGAAAGCTTCACCTTGTATTCCGGCTTATCTTCCCTGTCGCGGCCGCGACGCTCGGTTTCGATGAAGTAAGGCGTGGTGAGTGCCGTCTCGCCGGCAATCTCCTGCGCATAGTCGCGTATGCCGTTTTCATAGCGGAAATCCTGCGTTTCAAACTTTCCGTTCACCTGATTGCGGAAGCGGAACGTAACGCCGGCGTTCACAACAGCCTGACGGCGCAGCACCTCCGTGAAATATTCCACGGGAATGTTGATGTCGGTAAAAACCTCAATGTCCGGTCGCCAGCGAAAGCGCGAACCGGTTTTTTTGCGGTCGGTCGGCTCCTTGAGGAGTTCCTGTCCCTTTTTCCCGACGGGAGCGCCTTTTTTGAAATGCAGTTCATAGCGAAATCCGTCGCGGTGAATCTCCGCGTCGAAAAACTCGGAGGAATACTGCGTTGCGCAGGAGCCAAGTCCGTTCAGGCCGAGGGAAAACTCATAGTTTTCGCCCGTGTCGTTGGCATATTTGCCGCCGGCATACAGTTCGCAGAAAACCAGTTCCCAGTTAAAGCGCTTTTCTTTCTCGTTCCAATCCACCGGGCAGCCGCGTCCGAAGTCTTCCACTTCAACGCTCTTGTCCTCATAGCGCGTGACAATAATGAGATCGCCGTGCCCCTCGCGTGCCTCGTCGATGGCGTTGGAAAGAATTTCAAACACCGCGTGCTCGCAGCCGTCCAGACCGTCCGAGCCGAAGATAACGCCGGGACGTTTTCTGACTCTGTCCGCCCCTTTAAGCTGGGAAATGCTGTCGTTTCCGTATTCAGTCTGGATCTTTTTCGTCATTCCGGTAAAACTCCTGTTCCGCGCATTTTCCGGTCTCGCCATGCGCACACTGGTCCATATTAGTTTTGTATTATACCCGATTTTCTCCAAGAAATCAAGATATTGTGGTGTTACAAATTCAACATACACAGCTAAATGTGGGGACGCGGATATAACAAAGCGGGACTGTCATTTCTGACAGTCCCGCCGTGCCGGAAACATGATTTAAATTCTGCCGGCACTCAACCCGCAGGATTTCAAGCAGCAGACGCGCCGCACCGCAGCGGCGGTCATTGGGCTGCTTCGACCGGTTTGTGACCTTTCGCCATCGTTTTCCGTTGGGATGGAAAACAGCACCGGTCTTGCGTTCTTTTTGAAAAGAAACGCTGCCGGCCGTCCTGTCGCCGGGTCTGTTGATAGTATGAGCCGCACTTTGAAGATTAACCGCAGCAAAATCTGGATAAACTGCGTATATGCCCGCACAGCGCTCAAATGCGTCATACGGGACTTGACCGCGGAGGTATAATGTTTAATGGCTGCTGGATTTCAAAAAAAGCGTGCCCAGCGCGAACGCTTCTTGCAGGCAACGCAGGAGCTTTTTCTGCTGCGCGACGATCTTACGGAGGCTTACCGCGTTTTCAACTCCACATCCGACCCCGCGCTGCTGGAAGCAAGCATCCTCGAAATCGGCGCCCTGCAGTCAAAATACAGCTGCATGCTGCGAAACATCAAGGCAATGAACGGAGAACTTCAACATGGAAAAATACATCATCGTGCCGGCAATCATCCTTCTGCTGATCGGCGGCGGACTCATCGCGCTGCTGATCAAGCTGCTGAAAAAACCTCTGAAATGGGCGTTTAAGCTTGCGCTGCACGCAGCGTTCGGCTTTATTTTCCTGTTTATTTTCAATTTTGTCGGCGCATGGGCGGATCTGAGTCTGGAGATCAACTGGATCAACTGTCTGCTCGCCGGCGCGCTCGGCGTTCCGGGCGTGATCGCACTGCTGATACTGCAGTACATAGCCTGACCGCTCAAAATCAAACCGCAAAAAGCAACGCGGACCCGCTTACTGCAAAGCGGGTCCGCGTTTATCTCTCGCTCGGCACGGTTTCCGCAGTGCCGTAGATCATATCATCAATATCTTTCCCCACAGCTGTCGCCTCCTTGAAAAAAAAACGGATAAGACAGTATATGCGCCGCTTCGGGGAAAGATGCACGCTTTTTAAGCTATGCGCAGCGCAGCGTAATGCAAACGATTTCGGGGTTGTTCAAAACCCGCGGAACCGGTGCGCCGCCGCCAAGTCCGCGCGAAACCACCATACTGTAGCTGCCCGAGCGGAAAACGCCCTCGGTATGCTCCGGAAAAAGCTCGCGCTTCGTGCCGAACACACCGCCAACGCCGGGAATGCGGACCAGACCGCCGTGGGCGTGGCCGCAGAGAATCAGCTCCACCGGCAAATCAGGATATTGTTCCGTCCAGTCGTTGCGATGGGCAAGCAGCAGCACATAATCTTCCGGCCGCTGCGCGCGGATTTCGTCCGCCACCGCATCCGGCCGCGGCATATCGCGCCAGCCGTTCGGATCCTCAACACCCGCGAGCACAATTTCCGCCCCGTCGCGGCTGAGCACGGCAAACTCATTTCGAAGATACGAAACGCCCGTGCGCTCAAACATCTCGCAAAGCGGCGCGATCAGCCCCTCGCTCCATTCGTGGTTGCCGCTGACGTAATAAACCGGCGCAATGGCAGACAGGCCGCAAAGCAGCTGTTCCGTAATCTTCAGATCGGTCCGGCTGTCGGCAAGATCACCCGTAAGCGCAATGATATCCGGCTCCGCCTGCGCGGTCAGTTCCAGCAGCCGCGCATTGTCCGTTCCAAACGAAACGCCGTGCACATCGGAAAGCTGCACAATCCGAAACCCGTCAAAAGCCGCAGGCAGCGCATCGGAAACCGGCGCGTAGTGGGTAACCACGGGACGCAGCGCGCTGTCCGCCATCAAAAGCGACAGCAGCAAAACCGCCGCTATCACCCATCTCAGAAATCTGCCCTTTCGTTTTTGAACTCTGGTCCTTCGCATACAACAAAATCTCCTGAAACAAACAGCGGCGCAGCCGATGCCGCCTCGCTGCGATGCAAAATCAAAAGCCCGGCAGCGTCCGGATTTTCAAATTCAAACCCCTCAAACCGGCGAACGGAGCGAAACGCCGCATCGGGATTGCGGTACTCCACGCTCTCTGCAAAGCATTCTGGTGCAGGAAGCGTATAAAAAAGCGCGAAAATATACGGCTGATTCACCCAATCGGTGATGTAAACGGTTTCTTCGGGGTAGCTCTGCGCAAATTCCACCGCAGCACCCAGACCGGGGAAATAGCCGGCGTAGGAATCCATCGCATCGGCGTAGGAATTCACAAAAACCAGCGCGCACAGGCAGATTGCGGCAACCGGCACCACTGCTCCGCGGCGCAGTTTTTCAAAAATCAGATGGCAGCCGAAGGCGGAAAAATAGATCAGCGGCAGCCAGATCATGTTGATGCGGTTGATGTTGCAATCAATGCAAAATGCGCACAGCAGCGCGGAAATCAGCGCCAGGCGCATCATCCCCTCCGCCCTGCGGTCGCGCCGCTGAAACAGCGACACCGCAAACCCAACCACCGCCGTCGGCAGGCCGAAGAAGTACAGCACACCGCCATAGCGGAGCTGCAGCGCGTTATACGGCAATCCGTCGCTTCCGTGAAGCAGTATGTGGAGGAAAGCCCGAAAATTGCCCGCCGCCGCGGCAATTCCGCCGCCAAACACGCTCGTTGCAGCCTGACGGTTTTCCGTCAGGCGCGGCAGCGTGATGCCGCAGACAACAATTTCGTCCATATCCAGAACGTTGATGATCTGACACAACGTGATCGGCAGCGCGATCAAAACAAACACGGCCAGCGCCGTCAGGAAGCTTGCCGGGCGCAACTTTTTTCGCAGGCGTATCACGGCAAACCCCAGAAACGGCGGCAGGAAGAAAAACGCGGTTCCGTAAGCATAAAGCGACAGCGCAAAGCACGCCGCAGCCGCAGGAAGGCACCACGTTCGCTCCTCCGCCTCCGCCGCAAGCCACACGCCGGCGAGCAAAAACAGCGGCAGCAGATTGCTCTCAAGCGCCCAGCGGCTTGCCATGATGTGCCACGGATTCACCGCCAGAAGAAACAGCGCGGTAAGCCCCATGCGCCGCCCGCCGAAGCGGCGCGCGCACAGCCAGAACACCGGCAGCGTAATACAACCGGCAATCGCATTCGGCAGCCTTACCGTCAGCTCCGAAAGTCCAAACAGCGCAACAAACGGCATCGCCAGATAGCTCATCAGAACGTTTTGTCCGCTGCCCCATGACACAAACAGCGCCGGCCAGCTCTTTCCGCAGCGGTCGATGCCCGAGCTGATGAGCGCATACGCTTCGTAGCCCGCCGAGGCCTCGTCCTGATTGAGGCCGAACGGCAGCGCGCCGAGCATCACCGTGCGCAGCAGCACGCCAAGCAGCATCAGCGCCGCGGCAACGGCAATCTCGCGCCGGGTTTGGTTGTTTTGCATGCAGTTTCTCATATCCGCACTCCGAAACGGGGATTTTTTCTTAATTATACTCATTTTGAACCGACGCGCAAGTCGAAGGCCGTCTGTTTGTGCGCAGCGTCTCGCGTTCAGCCCGGCAAGGGCGAATTATTTACAATTGGTTCATCGTTTTCTCTTGAAAACCACCGGGCAATCTGCTACAATGAACAAACGCGCAAAAACCAATGAAAAGGAAGATAAAACAATATGAGTGCATCGAAAAACAAGAAGCTCCGCGATCCGCAGAACGCAGGTCTCAACAAGAGAGAAGCTGCCGAGGCCCAGGCCGCAAAAGCCAGCCGCAGCTTCCGCATCAAAGTCATCGTGACCGTCGTTGTGATCCTCGTGCTGATTGCCGCAGCCGCTTTCATCACCTCTGACTATTTCTACACCCGCACCACCGCCGTTCAGATCGGCAGCACCGTTTACAGCCCCGCCGAAGTGAACTACTTCTACCGCGGAACCTACACACAGGTATACAACACGCTGTATTCCCAGTTCGGCAACTATCTCAGCATGGTGTTCGACCCCAACAAGCCTCTGAGCGAGCAGCAGTATGACGACACCCAGACCTGGGCTGAGTATATCTATGACGCCGCCATCGCCGATCTGAAGCGCGTCACCGTTTTCTACGACAAGGCAATCGCAGAGGGCTACACCCTCTCCGCCGAGGATCAGGCCGCCGTTGAAACCAACCTCGCCGACGTGCGCTCCTATGCCGAAGAAGGCAACTATCCCAGCATGGACGCATTCCTCGCCGCATACTACGGCAAGGGCATGAATGAGGAAACCTTCGTCAGTCTGCTTGAAAAGTCCCTGATTGCCGCCAATTATTCCGACAACCTCACGGCAAGCTTCACCTACACCGCAGATGAGCTTTCCGCATATTATGCCGAAAACGCCGCCGATATGAATTATTACAATTTCTACGTTTACGGCGTAAGCACCACCTCCGCCGCTTTTGAAGCGCTGGATGACACCGCAAAGGCCGAAGCTGCCCACAAAGCAGCCGAAACCATTGCCGCTTCCGGCAACGGCGATGCATTCCGCGCCGCTGTGAGCGACTTTATCGGCTCCAAATCCACCGTTTCCATGACCCACACCATCGCAAACGGCATGAGCGATATCTACAAGGCATGGATTACCGACGCTGCACGTCAGCCCGGCGACTCCACCGTGATCGACGCCGACGGCATGAGCTATGCCCTGCTGTTTGACAGCGTTGATGACAACAACTACAACACTGTCAATATGCGCCACATCCTCATCAAGGCCGAAGCCGATGAAAACGGCGAATACACCGATGAAGCTCTTGCCGCCGCCAAGGCCCGCATCGAGGAAATCTACGCCGAGTGGAAAGCCAACCCCACCGAGGATAACCTTGCCGGTCTTGCCGTGCAGTATTCCGAGGACGGCGGCTCTGCACAAAACGGCGGTCTGTATGAAAATATCAGCAAGAACGTCATGGTTGACGAGATCAACAACTTCCTGTTCAACAGCGGCGCACGTCCCGGTGAGGCCACCGTTGCATACGGCGAATCCTCCCAGTACACCGGCTATCATCTGGTTTACTTTGCCGGCGAAAACGGCCGCTACTGCGACACCCTCGCAGAGGCTGCACTGCGCGACGCCGACTACACCGCAGCTTATGACGCCCTTGCAGCCGACTACACCGTTACCGAAGGCTCCGGCAAGCGCTTCATCGCAGAAATCTGATCTCTAAAATACCGCAAACGATTTTTCCGAACGCCCGTCGCAGTTACCGACGGGCGTTCATCACAGAAAGGAGGCACAGCAATTTGGACGAACGCTTTATCCGCGCGCAGGCCGTTATCGGCTCCGACGCCATGGGAAAGCTGCGCGCAAGCCATGTTGCGGTGCTCGGTCTCGGCGGTGTCGGCTCCTGGTGCGCCGAAGCGCTGGCACGCTCCGGCGTAGGCGCTCTCACCGTCATGGACGAGGACACCGTTTCGCAAACCAATATCAACCGCCAGTCCATCGCCCTCTCCTCCACACTCGGCCGCGCGAAGGCGGAAGTCATGGCCGAGCGCATCGCCGATATCGCGCCGGATTGCTGCGTAAGGCCCATCACGGGGCGCTACGAAGCGGCGCAGCGCGACATTTTCTTCTCTGCCGACTATGACTATATTGTTGATGCAATCGACCTTGTAGCCTGTAAAATCGACCTCATCTGCACTGCGAAAGAGCGCGGCATACCCATTGTGTCCGCACTCGGTACGGGCAACAAACTGGACGCTTCGCTCCTGCGCCTTTGCGATATTTCAAAAACGGAAGGCTGCCCCCTTGCCCGCGTTGTGCGCAAGGAACTGCGCGCAAGAGGGATCAACCACCACGCCGTGGTGTTCTCTCCTGAGGAAGGCGTGAAGCCCGCGCAGCACGAAGCGCCGCCGCCCGGACGCCGCAGCATCCCCGGCTCGCTTGTGTGGGTTCCGGCAACCGCGGGCATGCTGCTTTGCCAGCATGTTGTCACCGCGCTGATCGGCCCAGAGCGCTGAACGCAAACATAAAAAAAACGAACCATATAAAAAATCCCCTGCCGGGTTCCCGCAAGAGAACCGACAGGGAATTTTTTATAACATGGGGTAATTCCACCCGGGAACGGATCAGATTTTGCTGCCCTTCGGGATCACGATCGGCAGCTTTTCGTTGCCGCTGAGGTCAATATAGGACGAAACGCGAACATTCTTGTCCGAAATAACATATTTCAGACAGGAATCTTCCCCGATCACAGTGTCGTTGAGCACAATGCAGTTTTTCAAAACTGCGCCGGGCTTCACGGTTACGCCGCCGAACAAAACGCAGTTTTCAACGCTGCCTTCAATGCGGCAGCCATCCGCAATCAAAGAGTTTTTCACCTTAGCCGTGTCGCTGTAATAGGTGCTGGTATCGCTGCACGCGCGGGTGGCAACATAACGCTCGCGCGGGAAAACGGAAGCGCGCTTTTCCGGATTGAGCATATCCATATTTGCGCGGTAATAGTCACGCACGTTCGTAATATGCACGGCATAGCCTTCGTGCAGGCAGGTTTTGATGCGCCAACCGTTGCGCAGGGCATAGTTGAGCGCGTCGCTGTGGAAATGCAGGCGGCTGGTTTCGCGGCACCAGCGCACCAGTTCCAGCAGCTTTTCACGGTGGAGGATATACATTTCAAGCCCCGTGTCGCCGCGGCCTTCGCCCTGTTGGCAGCAAAGCAGTTCCGTAACATAG
>SVMK01000004.1 GCA_015067465.1 Oscillospiraceae bacterium | reverse complement strand
GCATACAGTCGGCATTGCCGTGGTCGGCGGTGATGAGGGCGATGCCGCCCATTTCCTTCACCGCTGCCGTGATGCGGCCAACGCATTCGTCCACGGTTTCAACGGCCTTCACTGCGGCTTCCATCACGCCGGTGTGGCCGACCATGTCGCAGTTGGCAAGGTTGCACACAACAACGTCATATTCGCCGGAAAGGATGCGCTTCACGCATTCGTCCGTAACGGCGCGGGCGCTCATCTCGGGGATGAGGTCATAGGTGGGGAACTGCTTGGGCGATTCGATCAAAACGCGATCTTCGCCTGCGCAAACGCGCTCCACGCCGCCGTTGAAGAAAAATGTCACATGGGCGTATTTCTCGGTTTCGGCGATGCGCAGCTGGCGCATGCCGAGCGAACTGATAAATTCGCCCAGCGTGTTTTCAATGGCTTCGGGCGGGAATGCAACGGGCAGCGTGAGCTTTTCGTCATACTGCGTGGTGCAGACAAAGGCAAGATTGAGCGTTTCGGTCTGCATTTCGGCGCCTTCGGGAAGGTTGCCGGTGAGCGCCCAGGTGATCTCGCGGGCGCGATCGGGGCGGAAGTTGATGAAAACAACGCTGTCGCCGTCGCTGATGCAGCCGTTTGCGCAGCAGATGACGGGCTCAACAAACTCGTCGGTTACGCCGCTGGCATAGCTGGCTTCAATGGCGGCAACGGGATCGGCATTCGCAATGCCGGCGCCGCGCACCAGAGCGTCATAACCCTTCTGCAGACGGTCCCAGCGCTTGTCGCGATCCATGCCGAAGAATCGGCCCTGCACGCTTGCGATCTTGCCCACGCCGATCTCCGCGCACTTGTCGCGCAGCGCTGCCACGAAGTCGCGGCCGCTCTTGGGGGGAACATCGCGTCCGTCCAGGAAGCAATGGACATAAACATCGCTCAGTCCCTGGCGCTTTGCCAGCTCAAGCATGGCGAAGATATGGCTCAGGTGGCTGTGAACGCCGCCATCGGAGCAAAGGCCGAGAATATGCAGCGCTTTTCCGGCGCCTTTGGCACGGCGAATGGCCTGAAGATAGGCTTCGTTTTCAAAAAAGCTGCCGTCTTCAATGGCGCGGGAAATGCGGGGCAGATCCTGAAACACAACGCGGCCTGCGCCGATGTTGGTGTGGCCCACTTCGCTGTTGCCGATCTGACCGTCGGGCAGGCCGACATCCAGGCCGGAGGCGGAAAGCTGCGTATTGGGACAGGCGGCAAACAGCGCGTCCAGATTGGGCGTTGCCGCAACGTGAACGGCGTTGGTGTCAACAGGCTGTGCCAGACCGTAGCCGTCCATAATCAGAAGAACAGAAGGTACCTTACTCATTTTCCACCTGTGCGCTGATCTCAATCAGCTGTGCAAAGTCTGCGGGCTTGAGGGAAGCGCCGCCGATCAGACCGCCGTCGATGTCGGGCATCTTGAGCAGCTCGGCTGCGTTTTTCACGTTCATGCTGCCGCCGTAGAGGATGGAAACGCCGCGTGCGATGCGTGCGTCATACTTCTTGCGGATGCAGGCGCGGATATGCTCGCAAACTTCCTGGGCCTGCTCGCTTGTGGCGGTTTTGCCGGTGCCGATGGCCCAAACAGGTTCATAGGCGATCACGATGCGCTTCATGTCTTCTGCGCTCACGCCGGAGATGGCGGTCATCAGCTGGTAGGCCAGCAGCTCTTTTTCCACGCCGAGCATGCGCTGATCGAGAGATTCGCCTACGCAAACGATGGGCGTCAGGCCGGCAGCCAGTGCGGCGAGAACCTTGCGGTTCACGGTGGCGTCGGTTTCGCCGTAATATTCGCGGCGCTCGCTGTGGCCGATGATGACATATTTCACGCCGAGATCATCCAGCATGTCTGCGCTGATTTCGCCGGTGAAAGCGCCGCTCTTTTCATAGTGCAGCGTCTGTGCGCCAACGCTGATGCGGCAGCCCTTGAGCGCTTTCTGCGCGGTGGTGATGTTCAGCGCGGGAACGCACAAAACGGCTTCGCAGGCGCGGGTTTTGGGCAGCAGGGGCTTGATCTCGTTTGCAAAAGCAACGGTTTCGGAAGCGGTTTTGTTCATCTTCCAGTTGCCGGCGATGATGGTTTTGCGATACTTTCTGTTCATGGTTGTTTCCTCATCGTATAATTTTGTTTTTTTGTGGTGTGTTCGAGGGGAGAATGCTGCCGCTTACTTATCCAGCAGGCAGACAACGCCGGGAAGCTCCTTGCCCTCGAGGAACTCGAGAGAAGCACCGCCGCCGGTGGAGATATGCGTCATCTTGTCGGCATAGCCCAGCTGCTCAACGGCAGCAGCGCTGTCGCCGCCGCCGACGATGGTGATTGCGCCGGATTCGGCAACTGCCTTGGCCACGGCGTTGGTGCCGGCGGCGAAGGCGGGGAATTCAAACACGCCCATGGGGCCGTTCCAAACCACGGTGCCGGCGCCCTTGATGGCCTCGGAGAACAGGCCGACGGTCTTGGGACCGATGTCCAGACCCATGTAGCCTTCGGGCATCGCGTCGGTGTCCACAGTGAGGAAGTTGGTGGTGTTTTCAAACTTGGTGTGGATTGCGGTGTCAACAGGCAGCAGGAGCTTAACGCCCTTTTCCTCTGCCTTTTTGATCATTTCGGCTGCATAGTCAACCTTGTCAGCCTCCAGCAGGCTGGTGCCGACATCGTGGCCCATGGCCTTGATAAAGGTGTAAGCCATGCCGCCGCCGATGATGATGGTGTCGGCCTTGTCGAGCAGATTGTTGATCACGCCGATCTTGTCGCTGACCTTGGCGCCGCCGAGGATGGAAACGAAGGGACGCTTGGGATTTGCCAGCGCGCCGCCCATGATTTCGAGCTCTTTCTGGATCAGCATGCCGCTGACAGCAGGCAGGTATGCCGCAACGCCTGCGGTGGAGGCGTGGGCACGGTGAACGGTGCCGAACGCATCGGAAACATAAACGCCGTCCGCACCGGCGAGATCAGCCAGCGCTTTGGCGAATTCGGCATCATTTTTCTCCTCGCGGGCATCAAAGCGGAGGTTTTCCAGCAGCAGAAGCTGACCGGGCTGGAGAGCTGCGGCCTTGGCCTTGGCATCCTCGCCGATGGTGTCGGCAGCGAAGATGATCTCCTGCTCGAGCAGCGCGCCCAGGCGCACGGCAACGGGAGCCAGGCTCAGCGCGGGCTTCACTTCGCCCTTGGGCTTGCCGAGATGGGAGCAGGCGATCACGGCTGCGCCCTGGGAGAGCAGATAGCGGATGGTGGGCAGCGCAGCAACAATGCGCTTATCGTCGGTGATGGCACCGGTGGCCTTGTCCTGGGGAACGTTGAAGTCGCAGCGGAGAAGAACCTTCTTGCCCTTCAGGTTGATGTCGTTGACGGTTTTTTTGTTGTAATTCATATCATTTGATCCTTTCGTGGATGTTGTTATATGCAAAATCAGTCATCCAGCATGCTGCCGGTGCCCAGCAGATTCGGAAAGCCCTGCTGGCGCAGCGCTTCGTAGCAGAGAATGGCAACGCTGTTGGCAAGATTCAAACTGCGTACCTGCCCGATCATGGGGATGCGGATGCATCTGTCGCGGTATTTGTCCCGCAGCCATTCGGGCAGCCCGGCGGTTTCCTTGCCAAACATCAGCTTCACATCGCCGGTCAGCTGCGCTTCGGCATAGCTTTGCGGGGCTTTTGTGGTTGCGAGAAACAGATGATCGTCGCCGCAGCGGGCGAAGAAATCGTCCAGATTGTCGTAAACGGAAATATCAACAAACTGCCAGTAGTCCAGCCCGGCGCGCTTCACGGCCTTGTCGCTGATATCGAAGCCCAGCGGACGGATCAGGTGAAGCCGTGCTCCGGTGCAGGCACAGGTGCGGGCAATGTTGCCGGTGTTCATGGGGATTTCGGGTTCGTGCAGAATAATGTCGATCATAGTGGGGAAAGCCTTCCGTTGGAACGGGTGCATATCATGCAGTCCGGAATGGGAAACGTATGGAGGAACATTCCAAACGTTCCATACATTGCATTATATTCCGACGAATACACAAATTCAAGAGTAAAAGTTTAAAAATTAGCAATTTTTGAAACTTTTTTAACATTTTATCCGCTCTCCGGAATGAAAATGCAAATGTATTGAAAAAAACGACGACGGCAACTATAATAAAGACCGTCGAGCAATTTACTGACCGCATGTTTTTGCGGCTGTGTTCGGAATTTTTTGCTGAGGAGGCAGTTTGTTTGATGAACTGCTTGTATATTGTTGTTCCCTGCTATAACGAGGAAGCGGTGCTGCTGCAAAGCGCGGATATTCTGCTGAAAAAGCTGCGTGCGCTGTGCGCTGCAAACCTGCTCGGCGCGGAAAGCCGGATTTTGTTTGTGGATGACGGCTCGTCGGACCGCACATGGGAGCTGATCGAAACGCTGTGCGCGGAAAATGCCGATGCCTGCGCGATCGGACTTTCGCGCAACCGCGGACATCAAAATGCGGTGATGGCCGGCATGCTGACCGCCGCGCCGCGCGCGGATGCCGCGCTCACCATTGATGCCGACCTGCAGGATGACACAGAAGCCATCGACGAGATGGTGGAAAAATGGCACGCCGGCGCGGACGTGGTTTGCGGCGTGCGCAGAAAGCGCGATACGGACACGTTTTTTAAGCGCACCACGGCGCAGGGGTTTTATTTCCTTGCCCGTCTCGGCGGCGCGAAGGTGATCAGCGACCATGCCGATTTCCGCCTGATGAGCCGCGAGGCGATCCGCCGCCTGAGCTGCTTCGGCACGGATGATTTGTTTCTGCGCGGTTTGGTCACGCGGCTCGGCCTGCCGCTGGAAACCGTGTATTACGACCGCCGCGCCCGTATGGCGGGCGAGAGCAAGTATACCATCCGGAAGATGCTGCACCTTGCCATGCGCGGCTTTCGGAGCGGCCGCGCCAAAGCGGCAAGTGCGCCGCAGCTCGGCGAGCTTTATATCGAAAAGGAAATTTTGAAGTGAACTGCAATCTTTGCCCAAGAAATTGCAATATCGACCGCGGCGAAAAAACGGGATTTTGCGGCGTTGAAGCAAGCGCGCGGGTGTGCCGCGCTGCGCCGCACTACGGCGAGGAGCCGTGCATCAGCGGCACGCGCGGGAGCGGTGCGGTGTTTTTTGCCGGATGCAATCTGCGCTGCGTATTTTGCCAGAACCGTGATATCAGCCGCGGCGTCGCCGGCGAGGCGGTTTCCGTTGCAAAGCTGCGGGATATTTTTCTGCGTCTGCGCGACGGCGGCGTGCACAATATTAACCTCGTTACCCCGACGCACTACAGCGATGTGATCGCTGAGGCGCTGGCAGGGCTGTCGCTTGATATTCCCGTGGTGTGGAACAGCTCCGGCTATGAGTCGGTGGAAACGCTGCGTCGGCTTGAGGGGCTGGTGCAGGTGTATATGCCGGATTTCAAGTATGCCGACGCGGCGCTGGCGGCAGAGTATTCCGCAGCGCCGGATTATCCCGCGGTTGCCCTTGCTGCGCTGCGCGAAATGTACCGCCAGACGGGGCCTTTTGTGCTTGACGGGGACGGCTTGCTGCGCAGCGGTGTGCTCATCCGCCACTTGATTTTGCCCGCCGCTGCGGAAAACACGCTGCGCGTGATTGACCTTGTGGAAGATAATTTCCCGCCGGACGGAATTCTGTTTTCCCTGATGAGTCAGTATACGCCCATGCCGGAACTGCGGAACTATCCCGCGCTGCAGCGCACGGTTTTGCCGGAAGAATACGCCCGCTGCGCGGACTATCTGGACTTCAGCGATATCCGATACGGCTTTTACCAGTCGCTGGAATCGGCGACGGACGAAATGATTCCGGCGTTTGACGGCACCGGTGTGTGAAATGAATATAAAGAGTCCCGGCGGTGCGCTCGTTTGCTGAGCGCGCCGCCGGGACTGCTTTGATTTATCAGGGGGTTACTTGCAGTAGCGGGAGAGATGGCCTGCCGTAACCTCGCTCTGGGAGAGCGTCATCGGCAGCAGCACGATGAAATCGTCCACGCCCAGCTCATCGGCAAACTGCGTGAACGTGCGATAGCCGCTGAGATTTTTGTAGTAGCGGTAGTCGATGACATAAACGGTGCGGTAGTGCTGCGCGAGATAAACGGCGAAGGGGTTGCCGTAGGAGTCCTTTACCAGCACGCAGGCGGAATCGTCGGGAATGTCATGGTTGGTGATGGCGGTCAGCGGATGATCGCCGCCGATAAAAGCGCCGTATTTGTATGCGGAGTTGGTGTAATCGTAAATGAGCTGCCCGCTGCGCGGCGTGGCGGACTCATAGATGTCAACCGAGAAGTTGCCGGACGGGATGTAGGCGGTCACGGTGTCGGGGTTTTGCTTCATTACGGCGGGGTTGCCGCACATGCCGTAAAACAAACCGAGATGACCGGGCATGTCCAGCGTGGAAAAGCTGTCGAGCTTCGCGGGGGTCAGCCCTGCGGTTTCGGCCCATGCCTCATAGGCATAGTAGGCGCCCAGTGCGGTCCAGTGGTGGTCGGTGCGGAAGAAGATATATTCGTCGTTGTGCAGGCGCAGATTGGAAACGGCGTCCACGCACAGGGTGTTTTCACCCATGTTGGAGTAGGCGTAGGCAATCGCTTCCGATTCGTTTTTGGAAGAGGAAGAGAGCCGGTCAAAGTCGTCATAGCTCAAAACCGCGCCAAGCCGGTTTGGCACAACGATGCCGAATACGCGCGCTTTTCCCGCCAGGGCGTCGGCTGCCGCGCCGATTTGCTCGGCGCACATTTTCGCGCCGCGTGCATAAAAGCCGTATTGCTCATATCCGGCGTCGCCGATGAGCAATACGCCGCTTTTCGCGCTGATGGGCAGTGTGCTGATATCAATGCCGCCGCGCGTTACGTAAGGACGCATAAAGCGCGCAACATTTGCCGCCACGGTTTCATCCACCGTGCCGGTTTGCACAGCGAAGGGATCATAATAATCCGAGAAGGATTCGGCGGAAACGACGCCGTCGGCAACAAGCTTTTCGCCGAGCGTTTGCGTCTCGCCCTTGCAGGGAGCGGCCAGCGCAGCGTAGGAAACCGTTACGGCGTCGGCGCGCAGAAAGCTGCTCAGCCGCAGCTGTGCGGGCAGCAGACCGATGTCCTTGGCGAGGGTGTAGGGTGCGCTCCAGAGAAAATCGCCGTCGGGGCCTTCGGTGTAGCCGAGTGCGCGCAGCATGAAGGTGAGGTATGTGCGCGCATCCGCTGCTGCACCGCCGCCGAAAGTGGCGGCGTCCAGTCCGGCAGTGATGCCGTGACTGTAGGCGTAGCCTATGTAAGGGTCAGCCCAGCGGCAGGATACGGTGTCGGTGAAGGGGTGGGCTGCATTTTCCTGCAGCGCTTCCGATTCCAACCCGAGCAGGCGCAGCAGCATCACCAGCGCTTCGGCGCGCGTTGGCGCGCGGTCAAGCGCAAAGTCATAGTCCGAAACGCCGCGAAACAGGCCGAGCGCTTTCAGGCCGGAAGCCATGTCCGTTTCGCGGGAAAGATCGCGTGCGGGTGCTTCCGCGGCGAATGCAGGGGTGAGCGGGGTGAGCGGGGTGAGTGCCAGACAAAGTGCGAGAAGCAGGGTTAAGAGTTTTTGTTTCATAAAGCTCCTTTTTTGCGGCGGGTGTTATTTGCGTCTTCTCTTTGTCTTGATGCCCTCGTCGCTGCCGGTGGATTCGGCGAATTGGCGCAAAATCTCCTTTTGTGCTTTGGTCAGATTTCGCGGGGTTTCGATATTCACCGTGACGTACTGGTCGCCGCGGGAAGATCCGTTGAGATAGGGGATACCCTTGCCGCGCAGGCGGAATGTGGTGCCGGTCTGCGTGCCTTCGGGAATGGCGTATTTCACCTTGCCGTCGAGCGTGGGAACTTCCACCTCCGCGCCGAGCGTTGCCTGCACGAACGTGATGGGCATCTCAAAGAGAATGCTTGTACCGTCGCGCTCAAACAGCGGGTGCGCTTTCACGGAAACCGTGATGAGCAGGTCGCCCTTCGGGCCGCCGTTTGCGCCCGCATGGCCCTGACCGCGCAGAGAGATGGTCTGGTTGTCGTCGATGCCGGCGGGGATTTTGACGGCGATGGTGCGCTGGCGCTGCACTTTGCCCTTGCCGCTGCATTTGCGGCAGGGGGATTTGATGATTTTTCCCGTGCCGCCGCATTTGCGGCAGGCCGCGGTGGAGGACATGACGCCGAAGGGGGTGCGCTGCTGTGTGCGCACCGAGCCGGTGCCGCCGCATTCCGAGCAGGATTCCGGTGTGGTGCCCTTTTCGGCACCCGTGCCGGAGCATTCCTCGCAGTCCTCGATGCGGGGGATGGTGATGTCCTTGCTGCAGCCGAACGCCGCTTCTTCAAAGGTGACCGAAAGGCGCACACGCAGATTTTCGCCGCGCTGGGGAGCGTTGCGGCGCTGCTGTCCGCCGCCGCCAAAGCCGCCGAACCCGCCGAAGATGCTGCCGAGAATGTCGCCCAGATCACCAAAATCGCCGAAGCCGCCGCCACCGCCGAAGCCGCTGTTGGGGTCAAATGCGGCGTGGCCGAACTGGTCGTATTTTGCCTTTTTGTCCGGATCGGAAAGAACCTCGTAGGCCTCATTGGCCTCCTTGAATTTTTCCTCGCATTCCTTGTCGCCGGGATGCAGGTCGGGGTGATACTGCTTTGCCAGCTTGCGGTAGGACTTTTTTATTTCATCGTCCGAGGCGCTTTTGGTCAGGCCGAGCACCTCGTAGTAATCTCTTTTTTCTGTTGCCATGATTGTCAGCCTCGCAAAGATCGCAGCCCGGTTTGTGAGCTGCGGAATAAGTTGGACAGTTCAGGACAAAGGAATGATTTCGCAAAAAGCGAAATCATTCCTGCCAATTTGCTTATTACTTGTTGTCGTCGTCAACCACGGTGTAGTCAGCATCGTAATACTGCTGGCCGCCGTTGTCGCCGCAGCTGCCGCAATCGCCGCCGCAGTTTGCTGCGTTGGGATCGCCCTGGGGCGCTGCGTTCTGATAGAGCTTCTCGCTGACTTTGTAGAACACCTGCGTGAGCGCTTCGGTCTTTGCCTTGATCAGCTCGGTGTCGGAACCGGACAGTGCGGTTTTCAGCTCGCCGAGGGCAGCTTCAATCTCGCTCTTGTCGCCGGCTTCGATCTTGTCTTTCATTTCGTCGAGGGTCTTTTCGGTCTGATAAACCATCTGATCGCCCTGGTTGCGGATGTCGATTTCCTCCTTGCGCTTGGCGTCTTCCGCAGCATACTGCTCTGCCTCGCGAACGGCCTTTTCGATGTCGTCCTTGCTCATGTTGGTGGAGGAGGTGATGGTGATGTGCTGCTCCTTGCCGGTGCCGAGGTCCTTGGCGGAAACGTTTACGATGCCGTTTGCGTCAATGTCGAAGGTAACTTCAATCTGGGGAACGCCGCGGCGTGCCGGAGCGATGCCGTCGAGGTGGAAGCGGCCGAGGCTCTTGTTATACTGGGCCATCTCACGCTCGCCCTGCAGAACGTTGACTTCAACGCTGGTCTGGTTGTCGGCAGCGGTGGAGAAAATCTGGCTCTTCTTGGTGGGGATGGTGGTGTTGCGCTCAATGAGCTTGGTGCAGATGCCGCCGAGGGTTTCGATGCCGAGGGACAGGGGGGTGACGTCGAGCAGCAGGATGCCTTCCACATCGCCGCCGAGAACGCCGCCCTGAATGGCTGCGCCGATGGCAACGCATTCATCGGGGTTGATGCCCTTGAAGCCTTCCTTGCCGGTCAGGCTCTTAACCATATCCTGCACGGCGGGGATGCGGCTGGAGCCGCCGACGAGCAGAACCTTGCTCAGCTCGGAAGCGCTCAGTCCGGAGTCGGACAGTGCCTGCTTCACGGGGCCGGAGGTCTTCTCAACGAGGTGAGAGGTCAGCTCGTTGAACTTTGCGCGGGAGAGGGTGACGTCCATGTGCTTGGGGCCGGTGGCGTCAGCGGTGATATAGGGCAGGTTGATGTTGCTGGTGGTCACGCCGCTCAACTCAATCTTGGCCTTTTCGGCAGCTTCCTTCAGGCGTTGCATGGCCATCTTGTCGCCGCGCAGGTCGATGCCGTCGGTTTTCTTGAATTCGTCCAGAAGCCAGTTGACGATTGCAGCGTCAAAGTCGTCGCCGCCGAGGCGGTTGTTGCCGGCGGTTGCCAGAACTTCGATAACGCCGTCGCCGATTTCAAGGATGGAAACGTCGAAAGTGCCGCCGCCAAGGTCGTAAACCATGATCTTCTGGTCCTGCTCCTTGTCGATGCCGTAAGCCAGAGCGGCTGCGGTGGGCTCGTTGATGATGCGCTTGACGTCCAGTCCGGCGATTTTACCGGCGTCCTTGGTGGCCTGACGCTGAGAGTCGGTGAAGTATGCGGGAACGGTGATAACCGCTTCGGAAACGGAAGTGCCCAGATATGCCTCGGCGTCAGCTTTCAGCTTCTGCAGAATCATAGCGGAAATTTCCTGCGGAGTATAGTTTTTTCCGTCGATTCCCACTTTGTAATCGGAACCCATTTCACGCTTGATGGAAGCGATGGTGCGATCGGGGTTGGTGACAGCCTGACGCTTTGCAACCTGGCCGACCATGCGTTCGCCGGTCTTGGAAAATGCCACGACGGAGGGCGTGGTGCGGTTGCCTTCTGCGTTTGCGATAACGACGGTCTCGCCGCCTTCCATAACGGATACACAAGAGTTGGTGGTACCAAGGTCAATACCGATAATCTTACCCATAATAAAATACCTCCTGAAGTATATAGAGAAATTAAGATGTTACTGATTAGTTTGCTACTTTGACCATCGAGAATCTGATGACCTTTTCGCCGATTTTGAAGCCCTTCTGAAACTCTTCAACGATCACGCCTTCGCCCAGCGTTTCGTCTTCCACATGCATAACCGCGTTGTGGAAATTGGGGTCAAAGCTCTTGTCAAGGGCTTCGATTTCCTCAACGCCCAGCTTTTTGAAAACATCCAGCAGCTGGTTGAAGGTCATCTCAACGCCCTTTTTGTAGGCTTCGTCCGCCGTTTCGGCTTTCATTGCGCGCTCAAGATTGTCGTAAACGGGGAGAAACTTCGTCACCGTGTCCACGCGAACGTCGGTGTAGATGTTCTCGCGCTCTTTGATGCTGCGCTTTTTATAATTGTCAAACTCTGCCATCAGGCGGAGATACTTGTCGGAATCGTTCTGCGCGGGCGCCTCGGGCGCGGCGGGTTCGGCGGGGGGCGCTTCGGGCGCGGTGTCTTCGGCGGTGTCCGCGGCGGTGTCCTGCTTCAGTTTTTCCTCAGCGGGAGAGGTGTTTTCGTTTTTCTTCTTCGATGCCATTTATCTAAGCTTCCTTTCAGTTTTTATCCTTGATCATCAGCTTGCCGAAGCCGGGGAAGGCGTCGGTTTTTCCGCCTGCGAGGGCTTTGGAGAGCCCGTCGGCGATGTAGCTGAGCTTTGCGGCCAGCTTGGAATAATCCATTCTTGTGGGGCCGACCACGCCGATAACGCCCTGCATGCCGTCACCGGCGTCGTATTTCGCGAGAATCACGCTGGAATCGCGCAGCTCATCGGCAATATTCTCCGGTCCGATCAAAACTTTCACATCGTCGCCGAAATCCAGTCCCGGCAGGTTGGCGAGGTGCTCGGCGTCGGAGAGATAGTTCATCAGGTGATGCGCCTTGTCGGGGTCGCGGAATTCGGGAAGCTGCAGCAGCTTGCTCTCGCCGGAGAAAACAGCCTGCGAGTTTTTGCTGCTTGCCAGAACTTCGAGTGCGAAGCCCGCAACTGCGGAAACCAGACCCATCGTGTCGCCAACGGCGCGCTCCGTGGAGGAAATCAGCAGCGGGGTGATCTGCTCTTCGGTGAGGCCTGTGAAATTGGCGTTGAAAACGGTGGAAAGCTTTTGCACCATGGCCTGCTCCACGGAGAAAGGCAGATGCACCAGCTTGTTTTGCACTTTGCTGCTGCCGAGAAGCACCACGATGATGAAGGTGTTTGCGTCCACATACAGAAGATCAAAGCGCTTGATGGTGTCGGGCGTGTAGGTTGCCATCGCAAGGGCGGGATAGTTTGTGAGGTCGGCGGCAAGCTTGCCCACATCGCTCATCATCTTGTCAAGCTGCTGCACCTTGAGGTTGAGGCTGCGGTTGATCTCCTCGGTTTCCTCCATGCTCAGCTTGGTGCGCTCCATCAGTTCGTTTACATACAGGCGATAGCCCTGCGCCGTCGGAACGCGGCCTGCGCTGGTGTGCGGCTGCTCAAGATAGCCGAGGTTGGTCAGCTCGGCCAGCTCGTTGCGGATGGTGGCGGAACTGACGTTCAAACCGGCCTTTTCGGCAATGTATTTGCTGCCGACCGGCTCGGCGTTGGTGATATATTCATCGACAACGACCGCAAGTATTCTCTTTTTTCGTTCACTGATCGCTGCCATAGGCTTTCTTACCCTCTTGCATTTTTCGTGTCAGCAGATGACGGAGTTGTTTGCTGGCACTCTCTCCTTACGAGTGCTAATTTACCACGATATACCTGTAATGTCAAGGGGAAGGGAGGAGAAAAGGCAAAAATTCACGATTTATTAAAATACGGGTTTTGCACCCTGCGTGTCAGCCGCGGGCGGAAAAAAGCAGCCCGCATACCCGACGGCGTGTTGGGTATGCGGACTGGCGGCAGTGTTTGGTTATGCGGCGGGTCAAAGGGTTCCCCGGTCGCGCAGATAGGCGAGCAGCGCGCCTTTTTCGTTTGCAACGCTGCCGTCGATCACGGCGGAGAGCAGCAGCTCCAGCGCGTTGCCGAGGGCCTTGCCGGGCTGCATTCCGGCCTTGCGCAGATCGTTGCCGTTTACAGCCAGATCGCGCAGGCAGAAGCACTGCTGTTCGGCGATAATTTCCCGGGCAATCGCCTCAAGGCGGTCATAGTCACTCTGGCGCGTGTGGTATTCCGGCGCCTGCGCCAGATTGTCCGCGCGCTTGAGCTGCAGCAACTGAAAAAACACGTCCGGCGTAAGGCGACCGAGCGCCCTCTTCACAGCGCGCGGCTCGGGCTCAATGATCAGGTCGTGGTGCTGCACCAGCGTTACGATGCGCTCGCGGCTCGCACGGTCGAGGCGCAGTCTCGCCGCAACGGCGTCCGCAATCTCAGCGCTGCGCCGTGCGTGACCGTAGAAATGTCCGACGCCCTGCGCGTCCACAGTGAAGAGCTCCGGCTTTCCAACGTCGTGAAACAGCGCGGCAAGGCGAAGCACGCTCTCGGGGGGCATGTGCTCCATTGCGGCGGCGCTGTGTGACAGCACATCGCGGTTGTGATGGCGGTTTCGCTGGTCGAAGCCGCGCATCGGCAAAAGCTCGGGCAAAACCACGCCGAGCACATCGACATATTCCAAAACCACGCTGCGGGCGTTTTTCCCGCAGACGAGCTTTTTCAGCTCCGCTGCCGTCCGCTCGGCGCTGATGCCGCGCAGAAGCTCCGCGCAATGGCGCGCGGCAACGGCGGTGGCGGGCTCAATGCGAAAGCCCAGCACCGAGGAAAAGCGCAGCGCGCGCAAAATTCGCAGCGCATCTTCGCGAAAGCGGGTTTCCGGGTCGCCCACGCAGCGGATCAGCCCCGCGGCAATGTCCTTTTGCCCGCCGAAGGGGTCGAAAATGCCGCTTTTGTTGAAAGCGATGGCATTCATGGTGAAATCGCGCCGTGCAAGATCCTCGCGCAGCGACGGAGTGAAGCGGACATAGTCCGGATGGCGGGAATCGGAATAGCTGCCGTCGATACGGTAAGTGGTAATCTCCAGCGGCTTGCCGCCGAGCAAAACGGTAACCGTGCCGTGCTGAATGCCCGTTTCGATGACGCGCTCATCTGCAAAAACCAGCGCTGTCTGCTCCGGCAGCGCAGAGGTGGCAACATCGTAGTCCGCGGGCGTTCTGCCCATCAATCTGTCGCGGACGCAGCCGCCCACGATGCAGGCTTCAAACCCGGCCTGTTCCAGACGGAGCAATGCGGTATTCACATATTTCGGAAGCTGCGACATGGCAAAGCCGTCCTTTCCGCCGCGTTTGTATGTGCGGGAGATGGGAATATTAAAAGGCAAAGTTTCCGTTGCGGAAAATCTCGATTTCGCGCCCGTCGTGCGTGATGCCGACGATGGAGAGATCCGGCGTGCCGACCATGAAGTCCACATGGGTGATGGACTGATTGGCGCCGTGTGCTTTCAGCTCGTCGCGGCTCATGGTTTCTGCGCCCTCAATGCAGGGATACGCCTCGCCGAAGGCAAAATGGCACGATGCATTTTCGTCAAAAAGCGTGTTGAAAAACAGGATGCCGGAATTGGAGATCGGAGAATCGCAGGGAACAAGCGCAACTTCGCCGAGATAGGCCGCGCCTTCGTCCACGGCGATGGCGTTGCGCAGAATCTCCTCACCGCGTTCGGCGTGCACGTCCACGATTTTTCCGTCCTTGAGCGTGAAACGGAAGCCGTCGATGATGTTGCCGTTGTGGGAAAGCGGCTTGCTGGCGTAAACCACGCCGTTTACCCCGTCGCGCTTCGGAAGCGTGTAAACTTCCTCAGTGGGGATATTGGCGGAAAACAGCAGGCCGTTTGCGGTGCATTTTTCGCGTCCGCCCGCCCAGAAATGACCGTCCGGCAGTTCCACGGTGAGATCGGTGCCGAGCGCGTTGCGGTAGCGGAGGGTGCGGAAGCGGTAGTCGTTGAGGATACGGATGTGATCCTGCAGCGCATCGCTGTGGGCGCGCCAGCGCGCCGCGGCGTTTCCGCTGTCGCAGCGGGCAGATTTGAGAATTTCGTCCCAGAGCCGCTGCATGGCTTCGGCCTCGGTGAGGTCGGGAAACACCTTTTTTGCCCAGGCGGGTGCGGGGATTGCCGCCACGCACCAGGGGAAGGCATTGGAGGTTTCCAGCTCGCGGAATGTTTTCAGCGCCTTGCCGGATGCGATCTGGCTGCGGCGGATTCGGTCAGGGTCCACGCCGTGCAGCAGTTCGGGATCGTCGCAGTCGATGAAAAGCCACGCCGCGCCTTCTTCCGCCGTGGAATTATACAGCAGCGCGCGCCAGGGGGCGCACTCGTCAAACACGCTGTCGGCAGCCTGAAGATACTTCATGCGCGCGAGCGCGTCGTCGCTCCAGTTCATAATCACTTCGCTGCACCCGGCGCTATAGGCTTCCGCCGCGCAAAGGCGCGCGAATGCCGCCTGCTCCACGGGACAACTCAGCACCAGCCGCTGTCCGGGCTGCAGATTCACGCCCTCGCGGATAAGCAGCTGCACATATTCGCGCTGCAAGGATTCAAAATCGGTCATAGCTTATCAGTCTCCTTCGGGTCCATACCACATAAAGTGCGTCAGGTCGGCGCAGCCATCCTCCGTAAATCCAACGCCCTCCATGGTCAGGAGCATGCGGTGAGTGTCCTTTCCGTCGGGAAAGAATGCAGCGGAGAGTCCACCGAAGCGGTTTACAACGCGGTGGCAAGGAACATCCTGCGGCGCTTCGTGGAGGGCGTAGCCCACCACGCGCGCGAGACGCGGATTTCCTGCCAGCAGGGCAACCCTGCCGTAAGTGGACACTTTGCCGCAGGGAATGCTGCGGACAATGGCATAGATGGTTTTGAAAGTGTTGGTTTCCATATTGACAGTTTATCCCGCACAAAGCGGAAAAACCACCGCGAACGGTGATTTTTTCACGCGGCGGCTCAGTCCTCGAGGAGATATTTTCCGATGTCCTCAACCGTTTCCGCAATGGCAATCGCGCCCGCTTGCTCATGCTCGGTGCGGTCGCCGTAGCCAAACAGCACGCCGAGGCAGGGAATGCCGCATTTTTTTGCGCCGAGCACGTCGTGCTTGCGGTCGCCTACCATGAGGATGCGGCTGCGGTCGGTGATTCCCGCGCGCGCAATGGCGTAGTCGATCACTTCCCACTTGTTCGTGCGGGTTTCGTCGATGGCGGCGCCTGCGACAAAGTCGAAATAACCGTCCAGACCGAAATGCTCAATGATGCGAACGGCGAAATGCTCCGGCTTGCTTGTTGCCACGATGAGGCAGTAGCCTGCGGCGCGCAAACGCTCCAGCAGCGCGGGGATGCCGGGATAAACCTCGTTTTCAAAAATGCCCTGCGCGGCAAAATGCTCGCGGTAGTCCTTTACGGCCGTGCGGGTCTGCTCCTCCGAAAATCCGTAGAATTCACGGAAAGAATCGAGCAGGGGAGGTCCGATGAATTTATAGAGTTCGGTGCGGTCGGTCACATGGATGCCCTGCCGGTCAAGGGCGTACATCACGGAGTTGGTGATTCCCACGCCGGGGTCGGTCAGGGTGCCGTCCAGATCGAAAAAAATATAGGAATAGTCTTTCATAGCAGCCTCGCTTTGCACCTGACTTCAGCGCCGGTCCGGTCAGGCAAATTATTATAATATAGTGATTTCATATTTTACCAGTGCGCCCCCGCAATTTCAAGATTCATTTTTACAGCCGCCCCGATTCGCCGCTTTTTCCGCTGCGGCGGGGATAAAATCGGTGTGGGATGCGGGGACAAGCCGCGCCGACTGCAAGGAGGAAGAAAAACGATATGAAGCGAAAAGCGTGTTTGCCCGCCTGCGTTTGCTGCGCTGTGCTACTGTGCGCCTGCGCGCGGAACCCGGCGCGTACCGACCCAACGCCAACGCCCGAGATGCCTGCCGCAACGGCGCAGCCGGCGGCGGTGCCCGTGCCGGACGGTCTGGAGGGTGGATATTACAACGACTTTCTCGGCGAAACGCTGACGCTTGACGGCTTCGGCAGCTGCTGCCTCGCAGATGCGCAGGGTGTTTGCGCGGGAACATATCTGCTGCGCGAGGGCGGTGTGCTGCTGATGCTGCCGGAAGGCGCGGTGGCGGCGGAGCTGACCGCGGAGGGAGATTTTTGTCTGGAAGGGCGCACAGGGCGTTATCTGGGCAACTGGGCGTTTTGGGGCATCCCGGCGGAGCAGGCGAATCTGCGTGCCACGCAGGAGATTCCGGAGGAGGAAACTTTTTCGGCAGGACCCGGCGTGCTGCGCCACCGCGATTTGAAAAACGCAGTGGCGTTCAGCTTTGACGAAACGCTCATACTTCTGCCGCGCCGCGGCGATGCCGCCGCGGTGACGGACGGCTGCGGCGGCTTTGTTTCCGTGCGCAATGTCACGTCGGCGCGGCGCAGCTTTGCGCCCGACGGATTTTTGGAAGAGTGTGTCCGGACATATGTGTTTTCGGATTTTGAACGGTTTTACGGCGAACACCCGGGCGCGTACGAAAGCCTTTCCCTTGCGGAGGGGGCAAACGGCTGCGGCAATGCTGCGCTCACGCTCCTCGGCGGCAGCGGCGCGGGGGCGGAGGTGCGCGCAGCGCTTTGCAGGGCGGACTATGACGACGGAACGGAAAATGTGCTGCTCATTACGGTGATGGCACCGGACGAGCAGCAGGAGCAGGCCATGCGTGCGCGGGTGTTTGACATCAGCGCGGCACGCGTGGCCGAATCCGGCGAATAAAAAAGCAGGACATGCAAGTGCGAAAGCGTGCTTTGCATGTCCTGCTTTGTTGTTGGTGAAAGTGTGGGGGCAAAAATTCAGGGTTCGCTTTCCGCTGCGGGCAGCGTGGTCGCTCCGCTGTCTTCCGTTGCGGCGAGGCGCAGGATTTCCCGCGTGATTTTGATTACCATGGGTACCGCGATGAACAGGCTGAGCAGGTCGGCAACCGCCTGACTGATTGCAAGGCCCGTTACGCCGAAAACCGCGCAGAGCACCACCAGAGCGGGGAGCAGGCAGATTACCTGGCGGGAAAGGCCGAGAATTGCGGCGGGTATCGCGCGCCCGAGTGCCTGAAACAGGCTGTTGACGATCATAACCCACATGTGCAGCACCATGGTGGAGCACTGGGAGCGGATCATCAGCGTGCCGATGGAGATGATGTCCGGATCCGCCGCGGCAAACACGGCAACCAGCTGCGGCGAGAAAATTGCCATTGCCGAGCCGATGACGATCGCCATTGCCGAGCCGATGCCGGAGGATACCCAAAATGCCCGGTTGACTCTGCGGTAGCGCTTTGCACCCCAGCAATAGCCGGCAACGGGCTGAAAGCCCTGGCCAAAGCCCATGATGCCCGAGCCGACAAGGCGTGTGCACTTGTTGGCAACGGAAACGGCGGCCAGTGCGGAATCGCTGAAGGAGCCGGCATAGTTGTTCATTACAACGCCGGAGATGGTCATCATGCTTGTGCGCAGGAACGTGGGGATGCCCATGCGGGCAACTTCCTTGTAAATACGCCATTTCGGCGTGAAATAACGCAGGCGCACTTCCAGCATGGTGCGGCGGCGCAGGAAAGGCCAGAGCAGCATGAGAAAGCTGACAACCTTGGAAAGCGTGGTGGCGATGGCGGCACCGGCAACTTCCAGCCCAAAGCCGGTGATAAAGATCGGGTCGAGCACAACGTTGACAGCGCAGCCGGTGGTCATGCCGATCATGGAAAGCTTTGTGCTGCCTTCTGCGCGCAGCATATGGCTGAGCGAAACTTCGCCCGCCGTGAACGGGACGGAAAGCAGGATGAAGCGCGCATAATCCATCGCATATGGCTTGGAGGATTCGGTTGCGCCGAGGAGCGTGACGAGGGGATCAATGAAGATATAGGCGAGGGCGGCGAACGCGGAGAGAATCACCATACTGGTGAACAGCGTGGTTGTGCCCACACGGCAGGCCTCTTCGTCCTGCTTTGCACCCAAAAGGCGGGAAATATAGCTTGAAGCACCAACGCCGAAGCCCATCGAGGCGGAGCGGATGAAATGGGTGAGCGAATCGTTCACGCCAACGGCGGCAGTTGCAGATTTGCCGAGACGGCTGACGAAATAGGTGTCCGCAATGTTGTATAAAGAGTCCACCAGCATGGATATGATCATGGGGATGGCTATGATGATGATCACCTTGGCCACATTGTCGTCAAGCATCATATTTCGCCGCTGGGTGCGGCCGGCGGTTAAAGTGTCTGACATGGGTTCACCTCGCTTGGTTTGTTCGGGCGGCCGGCGGTTTGCTTCAGAAGCCTGTGTCCACCCAGAGACTTTGCATACGGTCCGAGAGAGTGATTATACTTTAACATTCTACCATACATCTTCCCGAAAAACAATCAACCGGCTACAAATCATTTATCCGTTCATCTGTGATTGCAACAACCGGTCGGTTGTGGTAAAATCTGAAGTATAAAACAGGGAAAGGAGGCGCGGAGCGGGAATGGAAAGCAATTTTCGCGCGCTGAAATGCTTTGTGGTGGCAGCGGAGGAGATGAATTTCACCCGTGCGGCAAAGCGGCTTTATATCACCCAGCAATCGCTGAGCAAGCATATCCGAAACCTTGAGGAGCAGTATGAGGTGCAGCTGTTTGAGCGTCGCCCGGTGATGCGCCTTACCATGGCGGGAGAGCAGCTGCTCAAGTATGCGCGCAAGATGGTGCGCGAGGAAAACAAGCTGTTTAACGATCTCCACAGCAAAGCCAGAGTGGGCCGCATCCGTCTTTCGGTCGGCTTGTCCATGGGCCGCGATGCGCCGTATTTGCCGGACGTTGTGGAGGCTTACCATGCGCTGCGTCCGGATGTTGTCACATCCTGCCGCGCTTACGGCTACACTGCGCTGAACGCCGCACTGCGCGCCGGTGATATTGACTTGTATATTGCCACGCTCTCGGCTGCAGGAAAATACGGCAAGCGCTGCCCGATTATGAAAGACGAACTGTATTTTGTTGTGAGCGAAGCGCTGCTGCGGCGCACGCTGCCGGATTCGTGGCAGGATTTTCTCGCCGGAGCGCGCGGCGGACTTCGCCTTGCGGACACGGTGGAACTGCCGGTGGTGCTGCCGCCGTCCGACACGGCGCTGCGCAATATTCTGGACAATCATTATGCCGCGGCGGCACATGCGCCGAATGTGCTGGCTGAGCTGATCGACAGCGTTACGCGCCTTGAGATGTGCGCGGGTGATTTCTGCGCTGCGATTTTGCCGAAGTCGCAGTTGGTGAAGAAGCATGTGCAGCTGCGCACGCCGATTTATGCCCTGCATATCACCGATCTGGATGCGCTGACATGGATCGGCATCGTTTATTCGGAGCAGGAAGTTTTGCCGGAATATGTGACGGATTATATCGAATGTGCCCGCCGGGTGATCACCGCGGAGGATGCGCGCGTGAATGCGCTGCTCAGAGCGTTGGTGCGGGAGTCCGGCGTGATGCCGCTCGGAGGAGAAAACTGAGCGTTTATAAAAAAAGCAGTGCACCGCTCTCGGGCGGTGCGCTGCTTTTTGTGTATGCGGTGCGAGGCATGAAAAAAGTCGGAGCAAGCACTGCAAAGCTTGCTCCGACCTGGTGCCGGTAACGGGGATCGAACCCGTACGCTGTTTCCAACACGGGATTTTAAGTCCCGGGTGTCTACCAATTCCACCATACCGGCCCGTGGGTGTGCCTACGGCAGGATAAACGCTATTATAAAGCTTTTCGCTGCCGGGTGTCAAGCGCAAGGCGTACGGATGGCACGCAGCGCTGCGCGGCACACTGTTCGGGGCTGACGGTTCTCCCGACATCCCGGTGGGATGCCGGGAGAAAAATATTTTGCCCCGATTGCACGAATGGTGTTTACACATGCGCGGTGTTTGAAGTATAATACACTTTATTAAATTATTGCTTGGAGAAACGAATTATGGAATTCACCCTGTGTGTGCCCTGCCTGCTGGGGCTGGAAGGTCCGATCGCAAGCGAACTGCGACACATGAAAATGAACAATGTTGCCGCGGAAAACGGCAGAGTGTATTTCACGGGTGACGAAGCTGCGATTGCCAAGGCGAATGTGAATCTGCGCATCGGCGAGCGCGTGCTCATCGAACTGGGAAAATTCGATGCCATGACGTTTGACCAGCTTTTTGAGGGGACGAAGGCGCTGCCCTGGGAAATGCTCATTCCCAAAAACGGCGAGTTCCCCGTGAAGGGCTACAGCCTGAACAGCAAACTCTTTTCCGTGTCCGACTGTCAGAAAATCATCAAAAAGGCAATCGTGGAGCGGCTCAAGAGCGTTTACGGCATCGAATGGTTTGCGGAGGACGGCCCGCGCTATCAAGTGCAGTTTTCCATCATGAAAGACAGCGCTTCCCTTTGCATCGACACCAGCGGCGACGGCCTGCATAAGCGCGGCTACCGTCCCGCCCACAATGCCGCCCCCCTGAAAGAAACCATGGCGGCGGCGCTGGTCACGCTTTCGACCTACCGCGGCAGGGAGGATTTCTGCGATCCGTTCTGCGGCAGCGGCACCATTCCCATTGAAGCGGCCCTGATTGCAAAAAACCGCGCGCCCGGTATTGCACGCAGCTTTTCCGCGATGGCCTGGCACGGCTTTGAGCGCCCGGTGTGGGAGCGCGCAAGAGAAGAAGCGCGCAGCCGCGAATTTTCCGGCAATTACAGAATTTTTGCTTCCGATATCGACCCGCACGCCATCGAACTGGCGAAGGAGAATGCCCGCCGCGCGGGCGTGGACGATGTGGTGCAGTTTGCCGTGGCGGATGCGCTGCGCTTTGACCGCAAAACGGAAAAGGGCATTATCGTCACAAACCCGCCCTACGGCGAGCGTATCATGGAGAAGAAAGAAGCGGAAACGCTGTATGCCGGGTTTGGCAGAGCATGGCAGGCCACGGAAAACTGGAAGCTTTATCTGCTCTCGTCCCATACGGAGTTTGAACGCACGTTCGGCCAAACCGCGGACAAAAAACGCAAGCTCTATAACGGCATGATTAAATGTGATTTGTTTATGTATCTGTAAAGACGCGCGTCAGCCATCACGAGTTTCGGAGAGAAAAAATGAAACATCTGTTTATTGTGAATCCGGTTTCCGGCGGCTTTGACAGCACAGAAGCCGTTTCCGCCCAGGTGGCGCAGGCCTTTTCCGGGCGGGATGCCGATTTTGAGATTTACACAACCAAGGCCCCGATGGACGCCTGCGCCAAGATCGAGCAGGAGGCCGCGTCGGGCGAAGAACTGCGCGTTTACGCCTGCGGGGGCGACGGAACGCTCAACGAGTGCGTTTGCGGCGCGGTAGGGAAAGCGCATGTTGCGGTAACGCATTTTCCCACGGGCACGGGCAATGATTTTGTCAAGAGCTTCGGCGCGGAACAAACGCGTTTTCGCAACCTTTCCGAACTGATTGACGGCGAGGTGCGCAAATTCGACGTGATCGACTGCAACGGCCGCAGCAGCATCAATATCTGCTCAGTCGGGCTGGACGCCCGCATCGGAACGGATGTGCATAAATACACCTCCATCCCGGTGCTCGGCGGGTCCACGGCCTATGTGACGAGCACGGTGGTGAATCTGTTCAAGGGCATCCGCGAACCGCTGCGCGTTGTGTGCGACGGAAAACTCTACTACGGCGACATGACGATCATCTGCGCCTGCAACGGCAGCTTTTACGGCGGTGGCTTCCATCCCGTTCCCGAAGCGCGGCCGGACAGCGGCAAGCTGGAGTTTTTGATCATCAAGGGCGTCTCCTACCTGACCTTTTTCAGGCTTGTGGGGGCCTATGCCAAAGGCCGCTACGCGGACTACCCGAAGTATATTACGCATGTAAGCGGCGACTGCATTGAAATCGAAAGCGAAAAAGAGATCGTTGTCAATGTGGACGGCGAGGCCATTTACGGCAAAAAGATCCGCATGCAGATTCGGCCCGGCGCGGTGAACTTTGTGGTTCCTGCCAACATGAAATATTTTACCGCGATGCCGGAAACTGCGGAAGCATGACGAAAAAAAACGGAAGATTTTCGGATGTAATCGGAGCGCAAATCCAGTTTGTTCAAAATTTCCAATAATATTTTTGAAAATTTATGGAATTTTGTGCTTGCGAAATGGGTATACATAGCTTATTATAATACGTGGGTTAGCACTCTGACCTTTGGAGTGCTAACCCACGTAAAATGTTGAGTAAAAAATGAAATTATCATATGGGAGGCACATTTTTATGAAACTCAAACCCTTAGCTGACAGAGTTGTTGTCAAGCAGATCAAGGCCGAGGAAAAGACCAAGGGCGGCATCATTCTGGCTACCGCATCGCAGGAGAAGCCCGAAGTTTACGAAGTTCTGGTTGTCGGTCCCGGCGGCATTGTGGACGGCAGCGAAGTGAAGATGGAAGTTAAGGCCGGCGATAAGGTTATCATGGGCAAATACACCGGCACCACCGTCAAGCTCGACGGCGAGGAGTACACCATCGTTCGCCAGGGCGATATTCTGGCAGTTGTTGAGTAATCGCAGCCGTCAAAAAATCCGGCTGTCGGCGGCACGCATTTGAAAAGCGGCCGAAGGATAATTCCTATTTCATTGAAAGGACGATTTGAATATTATGGCAAAGCAGATCATTTATGGCGAGGAAGCACGCAAGAGCCTGCAGAGCGGCGTTGACCAGCTCGCCAATACCGTTAAAATCACCCTTGGCCCCAAGGGCCGCAATGTGGTTCTGGCCAAGAAGTACGGCGCACCCCTGATCACCAACGACGGCGTTACCATCGCCAAGGAGATCGAGCTTGAGGACGCTTACGAGAACATGGGCGCACAGCTCATCCGCGAAGTTTCCACCAAGACCAACGACATCGCCGGCGACGGCACCACCACCGCCACCGTTCTGGCTCAGGCCATGATCGCCGAGGGCATCAAAAACCTCGCAGCCGGCGCCAATCCCATGGTGATGCGCCGCGGCATCCAGAAGGCCACCGAGGCCGCCGTTGCTGCCATCCGCACCAATTCCCAGCCCGTTTCCGGCACCAACGATATCGCCCGCGTCGGCACCGTTTCCTCCGGCGACGAGCACATCGGCGAGCTGATCGCAGAAGCAATGGATAAGGTCGGTCAGGCCGGCGTTATCACGCTGGAAGAGTCCAAGACCGCCGAGACCTACACCGAGGTTGTGGAAGGCATGGAGTTCGACCGCGGCTATCTCAGCCCCTACATGGTCACCGATACCGACAAGATGGAAGCCGTTTTGGAAGATCCCTATATCCTGATCACCGACCGCAAGGTCAGCAACATTCAGGATCTGCTGCCCCTGCTCGAGAGCATCGCAAAGCAGGGCGCAAAGCTCCTCATCATTGCCGAAGATGTTGAAGGCGATGCTCTGGCAACGCTGGTTCTCAACAAGCTGCGCGGCATCTTCACCTGCGTTTGCGTCAAGGCTCCCGGCTTTGGCGATCGCCGCAAGGAAATGCTGCAGGATATCGCCGTTCTCACCGGCGGTCAGGTTATCTCCTCCGACTTTGGCATGGAGCTGACCAATGCCACCATCGATATGTGCGGCCGTGCCCACCAGATCAAGGTTACCAAGGACAACACCACCATCGTGGACGGCGTTGGCGACAAGCAGATGATTCTTGACCGCTGCGGCGCTATCAAGAACCAGGCCGAAGCCACCAAGAGCGACTATGACCGAGAGAAGCTCAACGAGCGTCTGGCAAAGCTGGGCGGCGGCGTTGCTGTTATCAAGGTTGGCGCAGCCACCGAAGTTGAGATGAAGGAGAAGAAGCTCCGCATCGAGGACGCGCTGAACGCAACCCGCGCAGCCGTGGAAGAGGGCATCGTCGCAGGCGGCGGCACCGCATATGTCATGGCCGGCAAGGCTGCAGAGAAGATTGCCAAGACCCTCAGCGGTGACGAGCGCACCGGCGCTGCCATCGTTGCCAAGGCACTGCAGGCACCCATCCGCCAGATCGCTGCAAACGCCGGTCTGGAAGGCGCTGTGATCTATGACAAGGTTGCTGCTTCCAAGTCTGCAAACTACGGCTTCAACGCCGCTGTTGAGCAGTATTGCGACATGATCGCCGCCGGCATCGTGGATCCGACCAAGGTTTGCCGCAGCGCTCTGGAGAATGCAGCTTCCATCGCCAGCATCGTTCTCACCACCGAATCTCTGGTGGCAGATCTGCCCGAAAAGGCTGAGCCCGCTGCAGCGGCTGCTGCCGGCGCAGGCATGGGCGGCGGAATGTATTAATTCCAATCCCACGGACGAAAAAAACAGGAACCCCCGCACCTGATGCATCAGGTGCGGGGGTTTTCATTTTGCGATGTGAACAGCGTAAGGGCTTAATAGATCACAAAGCCGTCGGCGCGGATGGCGTCGAGCTGCTTGCCGCTGTAGCTGCCGCGATAGTTCCATACAGCGGAGATGAGCGTGCCGGATGCCGGGGCGTCCACAACAAAGGAAGCCATCGGCGTGGTGATGGACTCGCTGCCGTCGTAGCTGACGGCGGGAGAGTCTGCGCAGTATTCGGTGCCATCCACCGTGAGGGTGATGCTCTGATAGAGCGACGAGGTGAAAAAGCTGTAAGACACCACGCTCACATTCACGCGCAGCTTGGCGTTGCCGTCAGCGTCGGTGAAAGTTTGCCAGTCGGCAACGATGTTCAGCCCGGTTCCGGTGTCGGAGGTGAGGGTGCCGGACGCATCCTGAACGGAGAACTCCGGCTGCGGCTCCGTTTCCTCGGGATCGGGCTCCTCGCTTTCCAGCGGCGCCCGCGTTTCAAAAACGGGTGGCTCGGTGGGGGGGAGCGTTTCCGTGGTTTCGGGGAGCGCGGGCGTTGGCGCTGCGGCAGGCGGTGTTTCAACGGTTTCGGGCGTTGGTGTTGCGGCAGGGGGAAGGTCGTCGGGGGCGCGGCGCTGCAAAACGATGATGCCGAGCAGCGCAACAACAATCACAAGAATCAGCAGCGCGATCAGATAGGATGAAGATCTTCTCATATCGGTTCACCGTTTTATCAGCGGTCTTCGCGGAAATACGCGATGCCAAGACTCTCGGGCGGTTGATTCTCGCGCTTGTTGCGCATGCTGGTGATAATCAGCACGATGATGGTGACGATATAGGGGAGCATTTTGTAAAGCTCCTTGAGCGAGAGATTCATGCCTGTGGGGATGAAGAGATAGAGGATATAGAGTCCACCAAAGAGAATGGAGGCAAACACGCTCACATTCGGGCGCCAGATCGTGAAGATAACGAGGGCGATGGCAAGCCAGCCGCGGTCGCCGAAAGCGTCGTTGCTCCAGATGCCGCAGGCATAGTCCATGACATAGTAAAGTCCGCCGAGTCCCGCGATCATGCAGCCCACACAGGTTGCAACATACTTGTAGCGGGTGATGTTGATGCCGGCAGCATCCGCCGTTGCGGGGCTTTCGCCCACGGCGCGCAGCTGCAGACCGACGCGGGTGCGGCGAATGATATAGGCGGAAACAAAGGCGATGATGAAAGCAAGATAAACCAGAAAACCGTAGCTCAGGAAAATCTTGCCGAACCAGCCGCAGCTGTCCGCGAAGGGGAGATGATGGCTGAAATAGCTGCTGGTAGCGCTCAGCGCGATAGAGGGAACATCCGCGTTGCTCAGGCGGATCAGCGAGCCGCCGAAGAAGTTGCCGAAGCCGACGCCGAAGGTGGTGAGGGCAAGACCGGTGACGTTCTGGTTGGCGCGGAGATTGACGGTGAGCAGGCAATAGATCAGGCCCATCAGCAGCGAACCGATCAGGCAGCAGAGAATCGGAATTGCCAGCGCAAGAAAGCCGTTGACGTTGCCGCCGCAGGACTGCTCATAGAAAAACGAACCGATAACGCCGCAAATTCCGCCGACATACATTACGCCGGGGATACCGAGGTTGAGGTTGCCGGACTTTTCCGTGATGGTTTCGCCGATGCTGCCGTAAAGCAGCGGAATACTCTGCACAACGGCGCGCGGAATGAAGGAAACAATATCAAACATATTATTCAGCCTCCTTTTTCGCGCTCTTACGGAAGTTGATCTTGTAGGTGATGAAAAATTCGCTGCCGATAATGAAAAACAGGATGATGCCCGTGAGAATATCGCCAAACGACTGGTTCAGACCGAACTTTGTTGAAATTTCGCTTGCTCCGCGGCTGAGGAAAACAAGCAGGAAACTGGTGAGCACCATCACAAGGGGATTGAATTTGCCGAGCCACGCCACCATAACGGCGGTGAAGCCGCGGCCGCCCGCGATGGTTGTGGTGATGGTATGGTCCGTTCCGCCGACAAGCATGAGTCCGGCCGCGCCGCAGATGGCGCCGGAGAGAATCAGCGTGCGGACGATCACCTTTTCCACCTTGATGCCGACGTAGCGCGCAGTGCGCTCGCTTTCGCCGACGACGGAGATTTCGTAGCCGTGCTTGGTGTATTTGAGGTAAACATACATCAAGGCGGTGATCACAGCCACGATGAGGATATTCAGCAGGTATTTCTGCCCGCCGATGATGGGCAGCCAGCCGGCCTCGGTGGCCTGATTGATGATGCCGATTTTACCCGAACCTTTCGGGGACTCCCAGACGATGATGAAAAACGCCACAAGCTGGGTTGCAACATAGTTCATCATCAGGGTAAAGAGCGTTTCGTTGGTGTTCCATTTCGCCTTAAACAGCGCGGGAATTACCGCCCAAACTGCACCTGCGAGTACGGAAGCTGCAAGCATGATGGGGATGAGCAGAATGTTGGGCAGGGTTTTGCCGAGCAGAATCATGCAGGCGGCGGCGGCCAAACCGCCGATGAGCACCTGGCCCTCGCCGCCGAGGTTCCAGTATTTCATCTTAAATGCAGGGGTGAGGGCCAGCGCAATGCAAAGCAAAATGGCGATTTGCTGGCCCAGTATCCAAAGTTTGCGGGGGGTGCCGAAAGCACCGGCAAACATGGTGGCATAGATTTGCAGGGGGTTTTCGCCGGTAAGCAGCGTGGTGACAAGCGCGCACACGATAAGCGCCAGCACAATGGCGGCTGCACGGATGCCGAATGCGGCGTACCAGGGCAGCGCCTTGCGCTTGGTGAGATGGATGAGGGGTACTTTCTGATTATTCATCGGCGCTGTCACCTCCCAGCTTGGTCATCATCATGCCGACTTTCCGCTTTGTGGCGCCGCGGCCGTCGATGATGCCGCTGACCTTGCCGCCGCAGAGGACGAGAATTTTGTCGCACAGCTCCAGCAGAACGTCGAGGTCCTCGCCGACATAAACCACGGCAACGCCGCGCGCTTTCTGCTGGTTGATCAGGTCATAGATTGTGTAGGAACTGTTGATGTCCAGCCCTCGAACGGCGTAGGCAGTCAGCAGCACGGTGGGGGCGGAGGCAATCTCGCGGCCGACCAAAACCTTCTGAACATTGCCGCCGGAAAGTCTTCTGACCGGGGTGGAGATGCCGGGCGTGCTGACTTCCAGATCGGAAACAACCTGCTCCGCCAGCGTGCGCGGGGATTTGCGGTCGGTGAAGATGCTGCGGCTGCGGCGGAACGAGCGGAGCATCATATTGTCCGCCAGATCCATGCTTCCGACCAGACCCATACCGAGACGGTCCTCCGGAACGAAGGAGAGCGAAACGCCGAGATCGGCGATCTGCAGGGGATCCTTGCCGATCAGCTCTTCGGTTTCGCCGTTGTCGCCCAGATAGGTGATGCTGCCGCTTTCCACAACCTGCAGGCCTGCGATGGCTTCGAGAAGTTCTTTCTGTCCGCAGCCGGAAATGCCCGCAATGCCGAGAATTTCGCCGGAATTGGCAACGAAAGAAACATCGTCCAGCTTCAAAACGCCGTCAATGCTGCGAACGGTGAGGTTTTTCACCTCAAGACGGGGCTTGGAGTTGACCGGTTCAGGACGGTCGATATTCAAAACCACGGGATGACCGACCATCATGTTGGTCATCTCCTGCGCGTTGGTGGAGGCGGTGAGCATATCGCCGACGAAATGACCGTGGCGCAGCACGGCAACGCGGTCGCTCAGGTCTTCCACCTCATGCATCTTGTGCGTGATAATCACGATGGCCTTGCCGTCGTTGCGCATGTTGCGCAGCACGGCGAAGAGCTTATCGGTTTCCTGCGGGGTGAGTACGGCGGTGGGCTCGTCGAGGATCAGGATATCCGCGCCGCGGTAAAGCACCTTGACGATCTCGACGGTCTGCTTCTGGGAAACGGACATATCATAGATTTTCTGATCAGGGTCCACTTCAAAGCCGTAAGCGTCGCAGATGGCGCGGATGCGGCGGCTGGCCGCTGCAAGGTCGAGCTTGCCGGGCTCTTTGAGACCGAGCACGATGTTTTCCGCGGCGGTGAGCACGTCCACAAGCTTGAAATGCTGGTGAATCATGCCGATGCCGAGGGAAAAGGCATCCTTCGGCGAGCGGATGACAACCTCTTTGCCGTCCACGAAGATCTGCCCCTCGTCGGGATAGTAGATGCCGGAGAGCATGTTCATCAGCGTGGTTTTACCGCTGCCGTTTTCGCCCAGCAGCGCAAGAATTTCGCCGCGATAGATATCAAGCCAAACTTTGTCGTTGGCAACCACTTTGCCGAAGCTCTTGGTGATATCGCGCATCTGAACGGCTGCAATTTTTTCTTCCAAGCGTGTCAGCTCCTTTCTGTTACAGAGAAAGAGTAAGAGTTTAAAGATGCTGTAAAGGGCAAAACGGCAGCGATTGCCGCCCTCCCCTTTACAGCAGGTGGCGGGAAGCCCCCAAAAGGGAGCTTCCCGCGGGAAAACAGGATAAAATTAGAAACGGGTGTCCAGCAGGGTGATGCCGTCGATGGTGAGATCGAATGCGGGAGCGCTGCGGTCCACAGACTCGCGGAAAGCGCCGTCCTTGACGATCTCGGTTTCGCCGGTGTAGTCGCCCCAGTCGTTCAGGTCAGCCAGATAACTGGTGAGCTCTTTGCCTTCCACGGTGAAGGTGGAGGTGTCGAAAACGTGACGGGTGCCGTTGATCAGCTCGGCCTTGACTTCTTCCAGAGCTTCAACGGTGCCGGCAGCGGCAACTGCTTCGTTGACTTCGGTCAGCACAACAGCGCCGTTGGCCAGAGTGCCGGTCCAGTCAGCGTTGATCTTCTCGCCCTTTGCAATGCGGCCGAACATGACTTCCATGTAGGGGATCCAGTTGATGCGGGAAGAAACAATGAAGGTGTTGGGGCAGGCGGCGATGGTGGAGCCGTTGTAGGAAACGTTGGGAACACCGGCTGCTTCGCAGGCGGTGGGAGCGCCCATGGAGTCGGCGTGCTGGCTGATGAGCTTGCAGCCGCCGTTGATGAGGTTCTGTGCGCCTTCCTTCTCGGCGGTCTCGTCATACCAGGAGCCGGTGAAGGTGACGTCCATGGTCACGGTGGGGCAGACAGAGCGTGCGCCCAGGAAGAAAGAGGTGAAGCCGGAAATAACTTCTGCGTAGGTGAATGCGCCGACATAGCCCATCTTGGCCTCTTCAGCGGTGAATTCGCCGGCAGCGATCATCTCGTTGAGCTTCATGCCGGCAGCAACACCGGCGAGGTAGCGGCCTTCGTAGATGGTTGCGAATGCGTTGTGATAGTTGGGCAGGTTGGAGATATGAGCCTTGGTGCCGGTGGCGTGGCAGAACTCAACCTCGGGGAATTCCTTGGCAGCCTGGATCATGAAGTCCTCATGACCGAAAGAATCGGCGAAGATGATGTTGCAGCCGTCATCGACGAGCTCGCAGGCAGCGTCGTAGCATTCCTGGCCTTCGGGGATGTTGGTGCGGATGACGTAGGAAACGCCTGCGTTGTCGCATGCGGTTTTGGCAGCGTTCATGAAGTTGAGGTCATAGGTGGAGTTTTCGTCGTGCAGGAAGATGAAACCAACCTTTACGGTTGCGATCTCGTCGGCGGTCAGGGTGCTGACGTCGAAGGGAGTGTCATCGTTGTCGAAAACAACGTTCGCATCGGGGTTGGCAGCAGGCTGCTCGGCGGGAGCGGCGGGGGTTTCTTCCTTCTTGGCACCGCAGCCGGCAAACATGCCGATCACGAGCACCAGAACAAGTGCGATGGATACAAGCTTCTTCATTATGGGTTCCTCCGTATTAAAAAATAAATGAACAATGATGTAAAACAAATTTCGCTCAGCATGCCTGACGGCAGTTAAGAGCGAAAAATGATGTTTCCCGCTTCCATGGACTCAATCTCTGCGAGCGATTCTACGCGCAAACCGGATGCGCGCAGTGCGTCGCCGCCGCCCTGAAAGCATTTTTCAATTGCGATCGCCGCGCCGACCACCTGTGCGTTTGCCTGCGCGCAGAGCGCAACCAGACCGCGCAGAGCCGCGCCGTTGGCGAGAAAATCGTCCACAAGCAAAACCTTGTCCGTGGGCAGAAGATAATCGCGGCTGACTACAACGGAATAATCCGTGTTATGGGTAAAGGAATGCACCGTGGTGGAGTATACGTCGCCGTCGACATTGCTGGTGATATGCTTTTTGGCAAAGATCACGGGAACATCCAGCTCCAGACCGGTGGCGGTTGCAAGGGCGATGCCGCTGGCCTCAATGGTGAGAACTTTGGTGATGCCGCAGCCGGAAAAAAGGCGCAGAATCTCCTCTCCGCATTTGCGGAGCAGTCTGGTGTCGATCTGCTGATTCAGGAAGCTGCCAACCTTGAGAATATTGCCGGGAAGAACCTTGCCGTGTGTCAGAATCATTTCTTCCATCAGTTGCAAGTTTTCTCAGCTCCTTTCGGTAATTTAAAAATAAAAAAAGCAGACAACCCGGTCTGCCAATAGAGGTTAAAAGCAAAAACGGCGATACTCCGCTGCAGAAAGCGCGGGGTATCGGCAGTTTAACCAATAGTCGTGACTGGTTGGCGTCACGGTAGAAACATTCGGGCCATCTATCCGAACCTATATCGGCAAATATCGACTTATATCAGCCATGTTAAACGAAAAAACCTGCTGTGTCAATATACGACAAAGCAGGTTTTTTAAGTTTGGCGATAACACGAAAAGCCCAGTTGCAGTTGCCTTACGCTTCGGCAAAAATCACCATTGCGAAACAACCAGCGCGGAGGCACCGATCATGCCGGCGTTGCCGCCCAGATGCGCTGCGCTGATGGTGGGGAGCAGGGCGGGATTGTTCAGGAAAAAGTGGTTTTTGATGTAAGAAGTTACCGGGGCGATGAGTGCGTCGCCCGCATTGGAAACGCCGCCGCCCAACAGAACGATTTCGGGATAAAGCGCGTTGACCAGATTGACAAGACCAACGCCGACATATGCGGCATATTTTTCGATAACCGCCTTTGCGGTGGCATCGCCCTTTGCGGCGGCTTCATAAACCGTAATGCCGTCAAGCCGGTCGCAGCGGTTGAGCAGCGATGCGGGGTTTGCCGCTGCCGCTGCCGCTGCCTGCCGGATCAGAGCCGTTGCACTGGCATAGGCTTCCCAGCAGCCGCGCTGACCGCAGGCGCACTCCTCGCCGTCCATCGCGATGCACATGTGACCGAACTCTCCGCCCAGATTATGGTAGCCGGAGTAGATTTTTTTGTCGATAACCAGGCCTCCGCCAACGCCGGTGCCCAGGGTGATGAGCAGGGCGCTGGAGTAGTTGCGTGCCGCGCCGGCGACAACCTCGCCGAGCGTGGCGCAGTCGGCGTCGTTGCCGATGAAAACGGGAAGATTAAAGCGCTGATACAGCAGCTCACACACGGGAACGCTGTGCCAGCCGATATTGTGGGCGTTGCGGACAATGCCGTGCTTTGTGTCGCAGCTTCCGGGTGCGCCGATGCCGATGCCGGCACAGTCCGCGATGGAAATCCCGGCGGACTCAAGCAGATCGCGGATGCACTGCTCGATATCATCCAGAAGATCGTAGGGAGATTCGGTGACACGTGTGGGGGTTGTCGAAATCTTCAGGATGCGGTAATTGCAGTCCACAATTCCGGCAACAATGTTTGTTCCGCCGATGTCGATGCCGATTCTGTACATGTCGTACGCCTCCAACTGATAGAACCGAAATTATGCGTTTTGCGGGGCCTTGCCCCGCAAAACAGCACTACATATTAGTTTATCAGATTATCCGCCGTTTTCAAGGGCGAATTGTTCACAATAATGCTTCGAACTTTTCAACGATTTCGTCAGCGCCTTCCCAGGTGGCGATCATCAGAGCGTAGTTGCCGTTGACGATAACCTTGGCCTTTTCCCATGCTGCCATGGACTCGGGATACCATGCGCCGCCGTTGGCCTGCATATCAACGCGCTCCTGCAGAATCTTGCCGACAGCTGCGGCGTCTTCGGCGGAATTGCACTGAACAAAAACATACTCATTGACATTGGCGCTCATCATGGGTGCGTAAGCGACCAACTGCTGGGTTTCGATATCGGCAAGGCCGGGGAAGCAGGCTTCGAGCATTTCGCCCTCAAGGGCAACCATGCCTTCAAGACCCTGCATTTCGGCAACGCTTTCATAAAATGCGGTCAGATCAACATTGGCGGCGGGCTCTTCCTTGGCCTGGCCGCAGCCGGCAAGGAGCATTGCAAGGATCAGGAAAATAACAGACAGTTTTTTCATAGCTTTTTAACCTCTTTCTGATTGATTACTTTGTTGTTACGCTTACTTAGACGCATGGATCGGGATTTTGTTCCCGAAAAATTCGAAAAAATTAAAAGTCGGACGAAAAAATTTCGTCCGACCCGCTCACTCTTCCATTTGTCTGCCAAGAAAGCCCGCTACAGTTTGCGCAAGCTTCAGCTCGGTGTCGCCAAAGGGCGCGGCGCCTTTCGCTGCGGCAAAGACAACGCAGCCCAAAACATCGCCCGCGCTCAGAATCGGAGCGGCAATGGCAATGCAAAGCTCGTCGCCGCTGTCCGTTACAGGCAGCGTTACTGCGGTTTCCGCACCGTAGACGTGACGCTTTTCCATAATCTGCTCCAGCGCGGGGCTTACGCGCTTTTCCAACAGCTCGCGTTTGCCGCCGCCGGCTGCGGCGATCACGGTGTCGCGGTCGCAGATGAGCGCGATGGCACCGCTGGTTTTGGAAAGGCTGCTGCAAATCTGCGTTGCAAATTCAGACAGTTCGCCCATCGGGGAATACTTTTTAAAAATAACCTCGCCGTCGCTCTCGGTAAAAATTTCCAGCGGGTCTCCCTCGCGGATGCGCATGGTGCGGCGGATTTCCTTGGGAATGACAACGCGGCCGAGGTCGTCGATACGGCGTACAATTCCTGTTGCTTTCATATATCGAGCTCCTTATTTTACAAATTACGCCGTTAGTATTTGTGAACAGTGCGATTTTATACCGCGAAAGCCCGAATTCACCAAACTGCCATTTTCTTCAATTTGAACAAGGCATAAAAAAACGGCTCGAAACCGTTTTGGTTTCGAGCCGTTTGGTGTTTTTTGGGGATGCTATGTAGGAATCGTCCGATTACATCAGAGGCTCCAGACCCAGGACGGGGTGGTTGACCTTCTGGAGGAACTCCATCAGACCTTCCAGATCGTCGGTGACGACGGTTTCGTCAGCGATCATGGAGGCGTAGTCGTCGATGCCGTAGAGCTCCTTGGCGGTCTCGTTGATGCGGGCGCTCAGCTGGTCCTTCAGAGCCTTGGGCAGCCACACGATACGAGCCATGCCGCCTTCGGCAGCGAGGAACTTCTTGGAAGCGATGAACTGCTTGCCGTGGCCCATGAAGCCGGGGGTCTGAACGCCGCCGCCGGTCATGGATGCCATTTCGGAGAAGGTCATGCCCAGAGGAGTCATGCCGGCATGCTCACGGTTGGTGATAACAACGCCGTTGGTCATGGGCTCAATGCCGCAGATGCACTCGAAGCAGCCGCAGGAGGTCATCGGGTCTTCCATGATGGAGTACAGGGTGACCTTTTCGAGGGCGCCGTGAGAATACTTCTGAACTGCCTCGTTGACATCGTCGTAAGCGCCGAGACGCTCGTCGGTGCAGCGGGTCTTGGTGACGATCTGGCAGGGGCCGTTGGGATCGAGCTCGTGCGTTGCCTTGGCGTCGAACCAGGAAACAGCGCCGCAGAGACCCAGACGCTCGGGGGTGACAATGCAGACATGGCTGGGAGAGAAGGCCTGGCAGAGGATGCAGGTGTAGAACTCGTTGACGGATTCGTCGGTCATGCTCTTCAGACGTGCATCACGTGCCTCGAAGCTCTTGTTGGCCTCGGCGCGTGCCTCGGCGCAGCCCTCGGGACGGGTGCAGATGCGGATCTGGCACTTGTCGACAACGGCTTCGTACTCGCTCTTGATCTGGCAGTACAGAACTTCGCCCAGGTGCTTTGCACGGAAGCCTGCATCAAATGCAGCCTTGGAAACGCGGATGCGGATCATGTCACGCTGACCGGTGTGCATAACGCCTTCCAGGCAGTTGATCATGTGGTGGAACTTTCTCTCAACGACCGGCTCAAAGTCGGTGTGCCATGCCTTACCGGAAACCTCAGCGGTAATGGTCAGGCAGATCTTGCCGCCTTCGGGCAGCTCGTCAAAGTCGGGACCGTCGAGGATGATGGCGTGATCTTCGATCTCGCTGGCTTCCTTGGTGCAGCAGAATTCGCAGCAGTCAACGCGGGAGCCGTCGGCCTCGAGACGCATGTCGCCCTTACGGATGATTTCGCCGTCGAATGCGTTACCGTAGTTCAGAGGCTGATCCATCTCGGTGATCTTGATCTTGATGTCACGAGCTTCGAGAGAGGTTTCGATCCAGTCCTTGGTGTTCTCGTTGATGATCAGGGACTTGGGAACGCGCCACATGTCGTTGGTGTCGTTGGTGATGACGGGGAAGCCCATCTGGATAGCGCCGGCGCCGCAGGCGACAGTGATGTCGGGAACGGGAGCGTAGGCGTTGACGAATGCGAAGATACGGTCGAAGGTGTAGGTGTTGAAGCCGTCGTAATCGCCGAACTCAACGTTGCCGAAGATACGGGCAGCGCGGACGACGAGGGAGATGATGTGGCCAACAGCCCAAATGTCGTTGCCGACGGGAACGACGCGAACGTCAAAGTTCATGGTGATGCCGCATTCCTCGAGCTGGTCGATGATGCCGCCGATCAGGAACACGAAGATGCCGCGGGTCTGATAGCCCTTAACCATCTCGAGAGCCTCTTCCTTGCTGGGAGCGGGGCCGATCATAACGACGAAGCCGGGGATATCGCGGGTAACGAGGGGAACGCCCAGGGTACGAACCTCAGCATCGCTGAAGTGACCGTGGTACTTGGTGCCCTCATAGGGGTTTTCGCAGCGGGCATACTTGCAGGCCTCGATCAGCTCGGCAGCGATTGCGGTGCCGACACCGGAGGTGAAGATGTCCTTGGTCTTATATTCGCGGGTCATCATTGCCTTAACCGCAGGAAGTGCTGCCTTCAGCTCACCGAGCGTGGTGACCTTGATGCCGAGATAGGAATACAGGCAGGCAAGATAGTAAGCGGTATCGGGCATTTTCATCGGGGCATTTTCGCCCAGTTCGGCAACGACGGCGTTGACATCGGCCTCAGCCTTGGCAAACATCTCATCGGAGCCGCGGAATACTCTGTCAAACAGTCCCATAGATATATGATCCTTTCATTACTCCATTATTTTTGATCAATCTTTGCTTTAATCTGTCGGATCTCTTCCACCACCGTGGGGCTTGTGTCGTAAGGCGACACGCCACGGCGGTCTGCGTCGATCACTTCGGCGTTGTAGCTTATGAAGCCCAGCAGATTTTCCTCGGGGATACGCTGGCGGATATACTCGCGGTCATCCTCACTGCGGATTTTGTTGGCAACCACATTGACATTCGTGATGCCCAGATCCGATGCGAGCTGCTTGACCTTTTCGTAGGTCTGGATACTTCTGGCACCCGGCTCGATGACAACGATGAACTGGTCCACCAGGCTGGCGGTGCCGCGTCCGAGATGCTCCAGACCGGCTTCCATATCCATGACGACAACATCGTCCTTGCGGAAAACCAGGCTGGAAAGCAGCGACTTGAGCATCACATGCTCAGGGCAGACGCAGCCGGCTCCGCCGGTGTCCACAGTGCCCATGACCAGCAGCTTCACGCCGTTGATATCCTTGGCCAGCTTGTCGGGCAAGTCCGAAACCTGAGGATTCATTTTGTAAAAGGTGCGGCTTTCGTTGGCGGCGGTGCGCTCCATGGCCAGTTCCTTCATCTTGGAAACGGGTGTGATGGAATTCACTTCGCTTTCCGTAAGGCCCAGCGCCAATCCGAGATTGGCATCCGGGTCAACGTCGGCGGCCAAAACGGTGCGTCCTTCCGCGGCATACAGTCTTGCCAATGTGGAGGACAGTGTCGTTTTGCCGACGCCGCCTTTGCCGGTTACTGCAACTTTCATAAGTTCTTCGCCTCTGTGCTATCAGATTCCGAGAGCAGCGCGCTTGGCCTCGATGCCAGCGATCATCTTGTCGCCGAGGGACTCGAGATCGGTGTCAACGATGAAATGAGCCTCAACCAGCTGCTGGCACAGGCCGTTTTCTCCCTGCAGCAGTTCGGTGACTTCGGAAGAACCCTTGGTGTAGGGGTCAACGCCGAGGTAAGTGTCGATACCGGTGGCAACGACGTAGTTACCGATGGAAACAGCCTTCTCACTCATCCACTCAGGAGCGCAGCCGCAGAGAGGAATCTGGGAGATGTTGATGCCCCAATCCTTGGCAACGTCGGAGGCCAGGATCATCATACGGGAAATATCCACGCAGGAACCCATGTGGAGTACGGGGGGAATGCCAACCAGCTTGCAGACGCGCTTGAGACCTTCGCCGCAGTACTTTGCAGCGTCGGGATCCATCAGACCGGCCTTAGCGGCAGCCTGTGCGGAGCAGCCGGTAACAACAACGATAATGTCGTTGGCGAGCAGCTTCTTCATCAGCTCAATGTGTGCGGTGTCGGGGCGGACCTTGGGGTTGTTGCAGCCGACCATTGCGACAGCGCCGCGGAGAACGCCGGACTTAACAACGTCCACGAGGGGCTTGAGGGAGCCGAACTCGTCAACATGAGAGTTGCAGACGCCGTCCAGTTCCTTCTTGATGGCCTCGACAGAGTAGCCAACGCGGGCCTTGGTCTTCAGCTGAGGAATGTTGACCAGCTCGGGCTTGCGGTTTTTGAAGTTCATGATCGCCATCTTGACGATTGCCTTTGCGTTCTCGCCGGCGGTTTCAGCATTGAAGCGGATGAACTCGGCCTCGGGAATCTGGGCAATGGGAGAGGTGGTGATGAACTTGGTGTGGAAGCACTTGCTCAGGGGGCCGAGTGCGGGGAAGATGCACTGCACGTCGACAACGATGGCTTCGCAGGCACCGGTCAGAACGACGTTCTCCTGGGACAGGAAGTTACCTGCCATGGGGATGCCGTGACGCATGGTGACTTCGTTTGCGGTGCAGCAGACGCCGGCGATGTTGATGCCCTTGGCGCCCTGCTCCTTTGCCAGTGCGATCATCTCGGGATCGTTGGCATAGAAAACGATCATTTCGGACAGGGAAGGATCGTGGCCGTGAACAATGATGTTGACCATGTCCTTATCCATAACGCCGATGTTTGCTTCGGTGTCCATGGGCTTGGGCGTGCCGAACATAACGTCGGAGAACTCGGTGCCCATCATGGAGCCGCCCCAGCCGTCAGACAGACCGGAACGCAGAGAGTGGCGGATGAGAGCTTCGGGCAGAGAAGAGCAGCCCATGTGGGTCATGTGCAGGGACTGAGAAACTTCGCGGTCGATTGCGCGAGGCTCGATGTCTGCCTTTGCCCACAGCTCCTGAGTGTGTTCGGGAGCGCGCTTGATGAACTTCTGAGTGCCGAAGGGCTTGCCGTACTCGAGCAGAGCCAGCTCGGCCATCTCATGAGCCAGGTCGTAAATGTCCTTGCCTTCGGTTTCAACGCCCCATTCCTTGGCGATTCTCTTCAGCTTCTCAGGATCCTTGACCTGATAGTTGCCGCCTTCGCGGGTCTCGTGAAGGGTGTGGCAAATCTCACGGCCGTGGTCGGAGTGAGTTGCAGAGCCGCCTGCGGTGAAGCGCAGGTAGTTACGGGCGACGATGCCGTGAACATCGCAGCCGCAGATGCCGCGGGGGGCCTTCGGGGTGATGCGGCAGGGACCCATGGTGCAGATACGGCAGCAGGTGCCGGATTCGCCGAAGCCGCAGTGCGGAGTCTGGTTCTTTGCGCGCTGCTGCCAGGAGTCGGCGCCAACTTTTTCGCCGTTTTCGAGCAGAGTGCGGGTCGCTTCTTCCATCTGCTCAATTGTGATCAGTTCGTCCCAGTTATTCAATCGGTGTTCCTCCAGTCTTTCCCAATCCTTCTCGGATTGCAAAATAATTACATGACGTTGATATATGTATACTATACCGATGAGTATATCATAGCAAGAAGCATGAATTTAGTCAACACGCCAATACGGGAATAGCTGATACTATTTTCGTATGGGTGAAATGCATTAAAGTAATAACCCCCGCGGGGGGATGCAAAGGTGATAGAAAAACCGACCGAATTCAATTGAAGAACGGTCGGTTTTTCGTGAAACTAATTATTTGGCGAAGATCGCGGTGGGCCGCCGATTACTTCTCAGCAATGCGGAACGGAGCGCGGGCTTCGTAAGTGGTGTGCAGCAGCTCGTGGCTGAGGTGGCCGCAAGGCTCGCCGAGGAACTTTTCGTAAAGCTCCTTGACCTGCGCGTTGTTGTGGGACTGGCGCAGTGCGTTGCGCTCATCTTCGCTGTACAGCGCGTCGGCGCGCTTCTGGCGATAGGTGTCGACAATGTCAACGCCCTCATCAGGCAGGAAGACGTTGCGGACGATGGGCATACCGCCGCCGTTGATGCAGCCGCCGGGGCAGCACATGATCTCGATGAAGTGGTACTTGCTCTTGCCGGCACGGATGTCATCGAGCAGAACCTTGGCGTTCTTCATGCCGCTGGCAACAGCAATGTTGACAGTCATGCCGCCGAGGGTGAGGGAAGCTTCCTTGATGCCTTCAAAGCCGCGGACAGCCTCAAACTTAATGGCCTCGTGCTCCTTGCCTTCCAGCACAAAGTATGCCGTACGCAGAGCAGCTTCCATAACGCCGCCGGTGACGCCGAAGATGACGCCTGCGCCGGAATAGTCGCCCATGAGGTCTGCGTCAAACTCTTCGTCGGGCAGACGGGTGAACAGGATGCCTGCGCGCTTGATCATGTCGCCGAGTTCGCGAACGGTGAGAACAGCGTCGACGTCCTTCAGGCCGTCCTTGTTGCGGAGCTGGGGACGTTCCTTCTCAAACTTCTTTGCGGTGCAGGGCATGATGGAAACAACGAAGATATCCTTCGGGTCAATGCCCTTCTGCTGTGCATAGTAGCTCTTGAGGATGGCGCCCTGCATCTCGTGGGGAGACTTGCAGGAGGAAATGTGATCCAGCAGATCGCCGTAGTAGGTTTCCGCATAGTTGATCCAGCCGGGAGAGCAGGAGGTGATCATGGGCAGAACGCCGCCGGTCTTTACGCGGTGCAGCAGTTCGGTGGCCTCTTCCATGATGGTAAGGTCGGCAGCGAAGTTGGTGTCGTAAACCTTGGCAAAGCCGAGGCGCTTGAGCGCAGCGACCATCTTGCCGGTGACGGGCGTGCCGACGGGCATGCCGAACTCTTCGCCGAGCGCAGCGCGAACTGCGGGAGCGGTCTGAACGACAACGTGCTTGCCGGAAGCCATTGCGAAGTCGATCTTGTCGATCTCGGACTTGGGCATCAGCGCGCCGGTCGGGCAGACAGCAACGCACTGACCGCACAGCAGGCAGGGAGACTCAGCCAGAGAAACATTGCCGGCAGGTCCGATGGTGGTGTTGAAACCGCGGTTGATGAAGCCGAGAACGCCGTTGCCGTGGGCATTCTTGCAGCGCTCGATGCAGCGGCCGCAGAGGATGCACTTGCTGGTGTCGCGAACGATGGAGGGCGTAACATCATCGTAAACGGTGGGAGTCTTTGCGCCGCGGAACATGCCTTCGCGTGCGCCGGTGATCTTTGCAACATGGAGCAGTTCGCAGTTGCCGTTCTTGGAGCACTGCTGGCAGTCCTGAGAGTGGTTGCTGAGCAGCAGCTCAACGCTGACGCGGCGGGCAGCAACAGCCTTGGGGGAGGAAATGATAACTTCCATGCCCTCGTTCACGGGGTAAACGCAGGATGCAACCAAACCTCTTGCACCCTTAACTTCAACGAGGCAGACGCGGCAGGAGCCCTGGCTGCATTCGCCGTGGTTGTAAGTGCAGAGAGAGGGAATTTCATAACCGCACTGGCGGGCGGCCTCGAGGATAGTCAGGTTTTCTTCAACCTGATAGTCGCGGCCTTCGATTTTGATATTGACTTTACTCATGTCAAATCCCTCCTTAGTCCTTGTAGATTGCATCGAACTTGCAGCTTGCGAAGCACAGACCGCACTTGATGCACTTGGTGGTGTCGATCTCGAAGGGCGTCTTGCCGGGCGTGCCGGAAATTGCCTCTACGGGGCACTTGCGAGCGCAGGCGGAGCACTTCTTGCACTTTTCGGGATCGATCTTGTACTGCACCAGATCCTTGCAGATGCCGGCCGGGCACTTCTTGTCTACAATGTGAGCGATGTATTCATCGCGGAAATGGGTCAGAGTGGAGATAATGGGGTTGGCAGCGGTCTGGCCCAGAGCGCACAGGGAGTTGGCCGTGACATAGCGGCCGAGCTCTTCCAGCTCATCCAGATCCTGCATGGTGCCCTTGCCCTGGGTGATGCGGGTGAGCAGCTCAAGCATTCTCTTGGTGCCGATACGGCAGGGAGAGCACTTGCCGCAGGACTCGTCGCAGATGAATTCCATGTAGAACTTTGCAACGTCGACCATGCAGTTGTCCTCGTCCATGACGATGGCGCCGCCGGAGCCCATCATGGAGCCCTTGGCAACCAGGTTGTCAAAGTCGATGGATTCATCCAGGTTTGCTGCGGGCAGGCAGCCGCCGGAAGGACCGCCGGTCTGGATGGCCTTGAACTTCTTGCCGTTGGGGATGCCGCCGCCGATGTCGTAGATCAGCTCGCGCAGCGTGGTGCCCATGGGAACTTCAACCAGGCCGACGTTGTTGACCTTGCCGCCCAGAGCGAACACCTTGGTGCCCTTGGAGTTTTCGGTGCCGCAGCTTGCAAAGTCGGCAGCGCCTTCGCGCAGGATGTAGGGAACGCAGGCGAGAGTTTCAACGTTGTTCACGCAGGTGGGAGAATCCCACAGACCCTTGGATGCGGGGAAGGGAGGACGGGGACGGGGCATACCGCGCTTACCCTCGATGGAGTTGAGCAGAGCGGTTTCTTCGCCGCAGACGAATGCGCCGGCACCCAGACGGATGTGCGCGCGGAAGTTGAAGCCGGAGCCCATGATGTTGTCGCCCAGAATGCCGGCTTCGGTCATCTGATCAATTGCGTTTCTCAGACGGTCGACAGCGATGGGATACTCTGCACGAACGTAGAAATAACCCTCGGATGCGCCGATTGCGTAGCCGGCAATCATCATGCCTTCGACAACTGCGAAGGGGTTGCCTTCGAGGATGGAACGATCCATGAATGCGCCGGGGTCGCCTTCGTCGCCGTTGCAGACGATGTACTTGTGCTCAGCGTCGTTTGCATAAGCGAAGGACCACTTGCGTGCGGTGGGGAAGCCTGCGCCGCCGCGGCCGCGGAGGCCGGCAGCCAGAACTTCGTCGATGACCTGCTTCGGCTCCATGGAAAGTGCGCGCTTCAGGCCCTTGAATGCACCGTAGCCCATGGCTTCGTTGATGTTTTCGGGGTTGATAACGCCGCAGCCGTGCAGTGCGATACGTCTCTGTTTCTTATAGAAGTTGATGTCGTCCTGCTTGGCAACCTTTTCGCCGGTCAGAGGCTCAACGTAGAGCAGACGCTCAACAATCTCGCCGCCCTTGATGTCCTTCTCGAAGATCTCTTCAACGTCTTCGATCTTAACAAGGCGATAGAGGGTGTCTTCGGGGAAAATCTTGACGAAGGGACCCTGAGAGCAGAAACCAAAGCAGCCAACGATGTTGACGGTGACTTTGTCGCCCATGTTGTTTGCAGCAACCAGTTCCTCAAACTTTTCCTTGATGTTCATGGAATTGGAGGACAGGCATCCGGTACCGCCGCAGAGCAGGATAGCGCGCTTGCCGTTGCTGCCGTCCATCTTTGCGGTGAAAGCGTCGGTGCAGCCGCAGATTTTAGCGTCGAGTTCAGCAAAAGTCTTCATTAGTTTCCACCTCCCATGGCACGATATTCATCAACGACGGAAATAACCTTATCAACAGACATCTTGGGGTAAACTTTGCCGTTGATGGTGACAGCCGGAGCAATGCCGCAGGCGCCGATGCAGCGCAGAGCGTCAATGGTGAACAGGCCGTCTTCCGAGGTTTCGCCGGGAGCAATGCCCAGAATCTCGGAGAACTTGTCGATGATCTGCTGTGCGCCCTTGACGTAGCAAGCGGTGCCGAGGCAGCAGCCAATGACGTACTTTCCCTTGGGCTTCAGGGAGAAGAAAGAGTAGAAAGTTACGACACCGTAAATTTCCGAAACGGAAAGGCCGGTCTTATTCGCAACGATTTCCTGAACTTCCAGAGGAACATAGCCGAATTCCTTCTGAAGTTCGCTGAGGATCATGATCAGCGGGGTGGTTTCGCCGCTGTATTTATCGCAGATCGCTTCGACCTTTTTCACAGCAGCTTCCTGTAAATGAGACATTGTGATTTCCTCCTCACGTTATCTTTTTTTGCATTTCTGTTACATACCGAAACGCGGATATACTACCCAAATACACTAAAGTACACAAATATTATAACAGCAAAGAAAATCACTGTAAAGGCGACGCAAGGATAAACAAAAATATAACTTGTACAAAAAACAAAGCCGCGCAATGAGCAAAAAAACGAATTTCGGATTTTTTTCGCATTCGTCAAAACTTTAGGTTATAACCCCCAAAAAAGCGGTTATAAGAAAGAAAAACCCGATTTCTGTCATAACCTTGGCGCATAACAAAACCCCGCACCGAATTTCGGTGCGGGGCGGTGCTTTTGTGAAGGTTAGCGCAAGTGTGCGCGGTGGGCGCACAGCACCCTGTACGGGCAGGGCGCGGAGACCGTGTGCATGCCGCGGCGGAACCGCAGATTCCGATTAGCGGCTGCCCTTGTCGTAGGGGATGCCCTCCGCCTTCGGGGCGCGGGAGTTTTTGGAGGTGAAGGCGAGCACGATCAGGGTGATGAGATAGGGGAGCATGCGGTAGAAATGAGAGCTGAAGAAGGGCATGGTGGTGCTGATTTCCTTGAGCATGTAGATGCCGTCGCCGTTGATGTCGATGCTGGAGTAGCCGGCGGCAATGCACTTGAACAGGCCGAACAGAATCGAAGCGCCGGCGATGTTGAGGGGCTTCCAGTTACCGAAGATCATAACCGCGAGCGCGAGGAAGCCGAAGCCGGCAACGTCGCCCGTGGAGGCGCAGTTTGCGGTGGTGAGTGCGTAAACAAAGCCGCCCATACCGGCCAGCGCACCGGAAATGGTGGTGCCGGCGTAGCGCATGCGGGTGACATTAATGCCCAGAGAATCCGACGCCTGAGGATTTTCGCCGCAGGAGCGCAGACGAAGACCAAAGCGCGTTTTGTAGAGAATCACGGACAAAATGACAAACACGATGATGCAGATATAATTGGCAAGATAGACTTTATGCAGGAATGTGTTGCCCCAAAAGCCGAGGTCTGCCGTTTTGGCAAAGCCGAGCGTGGTCTTTTTGATCATGAACCAGCTGGCGGAGTCGCCTTCAGCCATGGTCAGGGTGTTCTGGTTGGCGAGAATGCGGATGAAGAAGAGCACCAGCGCGGGGCTCAGCAGGTTCAGCGCCGTGCCGCCGATGGTCTGGTCTGCCTTCAGGTTGATGGAGGCAAAGCTCAGCAACAGGGAGAAAACGGCACCGAGTGCGGCTGCCACCAGCATGGTGAGCATCTCAATGCCCTGCAGCGCCAGCCAGTTTTTGGCTTCGCGCAGCGCAATGATTGCTTCACTGCTTTGCAGAATGCGGATGAACAGCACGCCGACAAAGGCACCGAAGATCATAATACCTTCAAGCGCCAGGTTGATGATACCGCTGCGCTCGGCAAACACACCGGCGAGCGCCACAATCATCAGAGGAACTGCGTACAGCAGAGTTTGCTGGATCAGAAAGGTCATGCCTGTTCACCTCCTTGTTCAGAGTTCGCCGCATCGGCGGGGGTGGCATCGGCAGCATCGGCTGCAGGCATCGCTTCCGCCGCGGCGGGCTCGGAGTCTGCGTTTGCGTTCGGTCCGTCATCGCGGGACTTTTTGCGTGCGGTCAGGAGTGTGCGGATCACAAGGGAGAATGCACTCAGATAAACGATCACGGCGATGATAACGTCGGTGATAAATTCGTTGTAAGCGGTGAGATTTGTGAGCTGCAGGCCGACAATATCCAGCATGGCCATGAATACGCCGGAGAAAATGACACCGATGGGGTTGCTCATGGCCAGCAGGGCCACAGGAATACCGTTGAAGCCCACGGCGGGGAGAGACTGATAGGTGTTCCAGTAGAACTCGGTGTTGCCGGAGAGGTAGTACAGGGAGGCAGCAGCGCCGGCCATGGAGCCGGCGATGGCCATGGAGAGAACGATGTTGCGCTTGTCGTTGATACCGGCGTAGCGGGCGGCGTGGCGGTTGGAGCCGCAGGCCTTGAGCTGGTAGCCCAGGGTGGTCTTGCTCATGAGCACCCACACCAGAACGGCCAGCAGGATGGCAATGATGATACCGCCGTTGACCTGTGAGCCGGGGAAGATCTTGTCCAGTCCCATCTTGGCGGTCTGGACGCCGTTGCCCTTTACATAGGTCCACACGCCGTCCACCTCGGTGAGGCCGTAGGCGGTGGAGTAGATATAACCGGTCTTGGTGTTTTCCACAACGTTGCGGTAAACGCTGCCGTCAAACACCCATGTGACAAGGTTGGCCGCGATCCAGTTGGTCATGATGCAGGCGAGAACCTCGTTGATGTTGAGAAATGCCTTGACGATGCCGGGAATTGCGCCCCAGAGCGCACCGGCAACCATGCCGCCAACAAAAGCCAGCAGCCATACCAGACCGGCGGGAACTGCGGTGGTGGGGATGCTCAGCGCGATGATGAGAGTGACCATGGTGCTCATCAGATACTGACCGGGTGCGCCGATGTTGAAAAGTCCGGTTTTGAATGCAACCGCAACGGAAAGACCGGTCATGATCACGGGTACGGCGCGGAAGAGCATATTGCCCACGTTGGCGGGGTTGAAGCCCCAGGTCAGGCTGCCCGCGGCGTCGCGTCCGGTGGAGAGAATGCCGGCGAAAATCAGGCGAAGACCTTCCCAGGCGCCGGTGATTCCGATGGACTTGTTGCCTGCGCCGACCAGAAGCACGATCAGGCCGCCGACAACCAGGCCGATGACGATACTCAGCAGCGAGGAGAGCAGCTTTACGGTGCCGTCCCTGCGGAGCAACGGTGTTTTGTTGTTCATACCTCACTCGCCTCCTTACGGTCACGCTTAGCGCCTGCCATGTAAAGGCCAAGCTCCTGCACGTTGGTCTGTTTCGGATCAAGTTCGCCGACGATTTCGCCCTCATACATGACGAGAATGCGGTCGGACAGGCTCATGACCTCGTCCAGCTCCAGGGAGACCAGAAGGACGGCCTTGCCCTTGTCGCGCTCGGCCACCAGCTGGCCGTGGATATACTCAATGGCGCCCACGTCCAAGCCACGGGTAGGCTGAACGGCCACGATGAGGGGTTTGTCGCGGTCAATTTCGCGCGCAATAATCGCTTTCTGCTGGTTGCCGCCGGACATACTGCGGGCAACCGTGACTGCGCCCTGACCGGAGCGCACGTCGTATTCGCCGATCAGTTCCTCGGCATATTCGCGCACGGCGGCGGGCTTGATGAAACCGGCCTTCTGGAAACGAGGCTCCTGATAGCGCTGCAGCACCATGTTCTGCTCGAGCGTAAAGTCCAGAATCAGGCCGTGCTTGTGGCGATCCTCGGGGATGTGGCTCATGTTTGTGCCGCGGCTGCGGATGGAGGATTTGGAGATGTCCTCGCCGCAGAGCGTTACGGTGCCGGAGGAGCATTTGTCCAGACCGGTGAGACCGTGCACCAGTTCGGTCTGACCGTTGCCGTCGATACCGGCGATACAGACGATCTCGCCGGCACGGACATCAAAGGTGACCTTGTTGACGGCGTTGTCCTTGCGGCCCTTGGCGGGAACGATGAAGTTTTCCACATGGAGGATGACGTCGGAAGGCTTGGCTTCCTGCTTGGTCACTTCCAGCTGGACGGGACGGCCCACCATCATGTTGGACAGGGACTGCTTGTCGGTGTCTTTGGTCTCCACGGTGCCGATATACTTGCCCTTGCGCAGAACGCTGACCCGGTCGGCCACTGCCATGATCTCGTTGAGCTTGTGGGAGATGAAAAGGATGCTCTTGCCCTCTTTGGCAAATTCCTTCATCGTGGCCATCAATTCGTCGATTTCCTGCGGGGTAAGAACGGCGGTGGGCTCGTCGAAGATCAGAATCTCATTGTCGCGATAGAGCATCTTGAGAATTTCAACGCGCTGCTGCATGCCGACGGTGATGTCCTCCACCTTGGCGTCCAGGTCAACGTGCAGGCCGTATTTTTTGGAAATGGCCTCAACCTTTTCTCTGGCGGCCTTCTTCTGCAGAAAGCCCATTTTTGTTGTTTCAGCGCCCAGAATGATGTTATCCAGAACGGTGAAAACGTCGATCAGCTTAAAGTGCTGATGGACCATGCCGATACCCAGGGCGGTGGCGTCGTTGGGGTTGTTGATTTTGACCTTCTGGCCGTTTTTCCGAATCTCACCCTTTTCCGGCTGATAGAGGCCGAAAAGGACACTCATGAGAGTGGATTTTCCGGCGCCGTTCTCGCCCAACAGGGCGTGGATCTCGCCGCGGCGCAGCTGCAGGGTAATATCATCGTTGGCGATGATGCCGGGGAACTCCTTGGTAATGTGGAGCATCTCTATCACATGCGGAGAGTTGTCCATATCGCCCACCTCTTTCGTTTATCTTCTTATTTCACCGGGGGGAATAAATTTCGCATATTATTATATAAGAAATTCTAAATGATTGCAAGGAATTATGCGGTAGAGGAAATAAAAATATTAAATAGTAAACAAAGGAGAAGAGAAAAAAATCGGGAAGGCTTTATGCCTTCCCGATTTTGGATGCGAAGGATTATTCGTAGATAACGGTCACGTTCGGAAGATCGAGGTTGCAGATGCCGTCGTTCTCATAAACGGTGTTGTCGACGACCAAAGAGCCGTCTACCATGGCGGCCAACTGGGCCTCATACTCCGCAACGGTGTAGTTCTCCATGCTCCAGGTGGCGGTGGGGATACCAACGGCACCGTTCTTGGCATCCAGAATGGTGGCCACGTCGCCGATGTCAGCCCACTCGCCGGCGTAGTGCTTGTCAATGGCCCACTCAGCGGCGGCGCTCAAGCCCTTCAAGGCGGAGGTCACGACAGTATCGGATACGAGGCTGCGGTCAACGTCCTCGCCCACGATCCAGCCATCGTTGGCGGCAGCGGCGGCGGCACCGGAGTAGAACATGGAACCGCCACAGGTGAAGATTACCTCAGTGCCGGTCTCATACCAGCCGGAGAGCTGAGTCTGCAGCTCGGGAGAAGCGCCGAAGGCGGCACCGTACTGCCAGGAGTACTTCAGCTCGGTCTCAACGCCCAGCTCCTGAGCAGCGGCGCTGATGCCTTGGGCATAACCGTAGCCATAACGGCAGCAGGCGGGGTTGGTGCCGCCACCGCCGCCGGTGAAGCCCAGCTTGGTGAAGCCTTCCTTGACGACAGCATAACCGGCCAGATAGCCAGACTGCTCCTCAGCGAAGGCGATAGGGGCGACGTTGGCAAGACCCAGCGGCCAACCGTCGACGAAAACAAAGTTGATGTCGGCGAGCTCGGCGGCGGCCTTAGCCAAAGCGGTGCCCTGCATGAAACCGGCGCAGACGATGACCTCGGCACCGGCATCGGCGGCGGCCTTCATGGCGTTGTAACGGTCGTCGTCGGTGGCCTGATCGCCGTTGGCGGGCTGGTAGTACTTGTAACTCATGTCATTGGCGGAGGCGTAGTTTTTTACACCGTTCCAGGTGCCTTCGTTGAAGGAACCGTCATGGAGCTGACCCACGTCGGTGATGAAGGCAATCTGATACTTGCCGTCAGCGGAGGTCATGCTGTCGGGAATCTCGGGAGCTGCGGGCTCAGCGGGAGCTGCGGGCTCGGCGGGAGCAGCAGGCTCAGCAGGAGCTGCAGGAGCTGCGGGAGCAGCGGGCTCTGCAGGTGCAGCGGGAGCTGCGGGAGTTTCGGTCTTGCCGCCGCATGCGCAGAGAGCAAAGACCATAGCCAGTGCCAGGAACAGTGCAAGGAACTTTTTCATGTGTCTATTCTCCTCGTTAAAAATTTTGTGAACAAATGTCGCAAAGCTGCAATGATGAAAAATTTTCGCAGCGCCTGAATTATATCACCATACGGCGACTCAAATCAAGTGGTTATGCGAAAGAACTGCGCGAAATTCGAAAGAAAATTCTTATGTAAACATAAAATGCCTGCATGATGCAATAGATATGGTGCCGAATTATAAAATACGGCACCATATATTGGAAAAATGTGAAACAAGAGGCTCAGCCTTCCATGGCGACGGCGGTATCCAGTGCCAGCTCGATCATCTGGGTGAAGGAGGTCTGTCTTTCCTCGGCGGACAGGATTTCGGGGAGATAGATGTGGTCGGAAATGGTGCAGATCGCGAGTGCGCGCTTGCCGAGACGGGCCGCGTTCATATAAAGGCCGGCTGCTTCCATCTCAACGGCGAGAACGCCCATTTTTTTCCAGCGGTCATGGCTGTCGGAGCCGTCGGAGTAGAAATTGTCGGAAGAGAGGATGTTGCCGATGTGAACGTTTGCGCCGCGGCCTTTGGCCAGATCGGCGGCGGTGCGCATCAGGGCGTAGTCCGCAATGGGGGCGAAGGTGCCGAACAGGTCAAACTGATGGGCAAAGTTGGAGTCGGTGCAGGCGCCCTGACCGATGACGATATCCATCACATGAATATTTTCCTGCAGCGCACCGGCAGAGCCGACGCGAATGATGTTTTCAACGCCGTATTCCGAATAGAGTTCCCAGCTGTAAATGCCGATGGAGGGGATGCCCATGCCGGAAGCCATGACGGAAACGGGCACGCCTTTCCATGTGCCGGTGTAGCCCTGAACGCCGCGGGTGTTGTTTACCAGTACGGGCTCGGTCAGAAAGGTTTCGGCGATGAACTTGCTGCGCAGCGGATCGCCGGGCATCAGAACGGTTTTGGCGATCTCGCCGATTTTGGCAGTGATATGGGGGGTGGGGACAGACATATGTGATTCCTCCGATTTTGTGATTTTTGTTGCTCCGACGCAGCGCAGGGCAGCGGCGGAGAGAAAGATATTTCCATGAACAAATTATATCCGATAAATCCGAAAAGTCAATTTACAACCGGGTGTGCCTGTGGTAAAATGCTGTCGAAATAAAGAATACTGCGGAGGACAGGCATGAACGTTTTGACAATCGGTATCGCCGGCGGCACAGGAAGCGGCAAAACGACGATCACCAGGCGAATCATCCGCGAGTTTGGAGAAAATGTTTCCATTCTCCACCACGACAGCTACTACAAAGCGCACGACGATCTCAGCTACGACGAGCGCACCCGCCTCAACTACGACCACCCCAACGCATTTGACACCGACTTGATGCTCGAGCACATTCGCGGCTTGAAGCACGGACGCAGCATCAACAGCCCGGTTTACGATTTTGCTGCGCACAACCGCAGCGAGCGCACGGTGAAAGTAACGCCCGCCAAGGTGCTGGTTGTTGAGGGAATTCTGATTTTCTCCGAGAAAACGCTGTGCGACGAGATGGACATCAAGCTCTTCGTCGATACGGACGCCGATGTTCGCATTCTCCGCCGCATTGTGCGCGATGTGCGCGACCGCGGCCGCAGTCTGGACAGCGTTGTGAACCAGTATCTCACAACCGTGAAGCCCATGCATGAGCAGTTTGTGGAACCGAGCAAGCGCAATGCCGACCTGATCATCCCCGAGGGCGGACGCAATCAGGTTGCAATGGATATCGTGATGGAACGCATTCGCGGTTTCCTGCGCGAATGAAAAGGAGAGCAGCGAATATGGCAAAACTCTATTTCAAATACGGCGCGATGGGCTCGAGCAAATCCGCGCAGGCGCTCATCACGCAGTTTAACTACGAAGAACTCGGCATGACTGTTTGGCTCATCAAGCCCAGCACCGACGACCGCGACGGCGCGGACATTATCCGCAGCCGCATCGGCCTGCAGCGCCGCGCGCAGGTGATCACACCCGAGCAGGATATTGCGCAGGAATATGCCAAAGCGGGAGAATTCGACGTTATCATCGCCGATGAAGCCCAGTTTTTCACGCCCGAGCAGATCGACCAGCTGCGTGCGTTGGTGGATCGCAACAATATCCCTGTGCTCTGCTTCGGACTGCGCACGGATTTTCAGACGCATTTCTTCCCCGGCTCTCAGCGCCTGATGGAGCTGGCCGACTCGCTGACGGAGATCAAAACCGTTTGCGCCTGCGGCAGCAAGGCCACAGTGAATGCCCGCATCGACGGCGCGGGCAACGTGATTACGGAGGGCAGCCAGATTCTGCTCGGCGGCAACGACAGCTATGTTGCCATGTGCCACCGCTGCTGGAAAAAGAAAATTGCCGAGCGCGGCTGATGTGCGCTGCGCGCAGAACAACGAAAAACGAAATCAAAAACAACACCCCGCTGCATGCCGCAGCGGGGCGTTTTTTTGTATTTGAGGAGGGTTATGCTTCAAAGAATTTGTCGTGAATGGCGCTCACGGCACGGTCGGCTTCCTGCGCGGAGATCACGACGGAGAGCTTGATCTCGCTGGAGGAGATCATCTGTATGTTGATGTGCGCGGTGCTGAGCGCTTCAAACATCTTCACGGCGGTGCCGGGGCCGTTCATCATGCCGGCGTTTACGATGCTGACCTTGGCAACGTTGGTGTCTACGGTGACATGGTCAAAGCCGATAGACTGCGCGTATTCGGCCAGAATCGACTTGGCGGTTTCCGCATCGGCAGAGGCGACGGTGAAGCTGATGTCGTTGGTGCCGCCCATGCCGGCGGACTGCAGGATGATATCCACATTGATGCCGGCCTTGCCGAGCACGGAGAAAACCTTGAATGCCACGCCGGGCGCGTCGGGTACGCCGACAACCGTGATTCTTGCGATGTTGGCGTCCTTCGCAACGCCGCTGATGATCATTCGTTCCACGGGTTTTACAACCTCCTTGACCTTTGTACCGGGTTTGCGCTCATAGCTGGAGAGAACTTCAAGATCCACGCTGTAGCGCTTTGCCATCTCAACGGAGCGGTTGTGGAGAACCTGACTGCCGAGGGAGGCCAGCTCCAGCATCTCGTCATAGGTGATGGCGTCGAGTTTTTTTGCGGCTGCAACCTTGCGGGGATCGGCGGTGTAGATGCCGTCCACATCGGTGTAGATCTGGCATTTGTCGGCGTTGAGCACGGCGGCGATGGCAACGGCGGTGGTGTCGCTGCCGCCGCGGCCGAGGGTTGTAACATCATCGAATTTGTTCACGCCCTGGAAGCCGGCAACGAGCACGATGCGGTTTTTATCAAGCTCGCGGCGGATGCGTTCGGTGGAAACGGACTTGATGCGTGCCGCGCCGTAAGCGCTGTTGGTGCGAAGTCCTACCTGCCAGCCGGTGAGGCTGACGGCGGGGAGATGCATTTTTTCCAGCTGCATGGCCATGAGCGAAACGGAGATCTGTTCGCCGACGGAGAGCAAAACGTCCAGCTCGCGCTTGGAGGGTGCGGGGTTGATCTCATGCGCCTTTTCAATCAGATCGTCGGTGGTGTCGCCCTGCGCGGAGAGCACAACGACAACCTCGTTGCCCGCGCGGTAGGTGTCGGCAATGATGTTTGCGACACGTTCTATTTTGGCGGCGTCAGCAACAGAGCTGCCGCCGAATTTTTGAACAATCAGCATTGCTTACGATTCTCCTTATCATTTCAGCAACGGGAGGAAACCCGCCTGTTCCATCATACTCAGCAGGGGCCTGCGCAGTTAATCGCAGACGCGGAAAACGCTGAGAATTTCCACGCCGCGGAGCATCTCGTCCAGCGCGCTGCGCAGCATCGGCTCGGTGACGGCGGCGGAATGGGTGCCTTCGGTGATGCACGCTGCGGCGAAAGGTGCGCTGCAGCTGCCGGACCAGCGGACATACCAGCGGGAGGGAACATCGTCGGGGTGGACAAACCGTTCGGGGCGCTCGGGACCCCAGTTGATAAACTTTTTGCCGTTGCCGCGGCGGAAGGTGTCGAGAATGTCGGCCACCATTGCGCTTGCGGTGGGCATTCTGCCCGCGCCTGCGCCGTAAAACAGGCATTCGCCAACGGCGTTGCCCGTGACGGAAACGGCGTTCATAACGCCGTTGACATTGCCGAGCAGGGAGGTTGTTTTGATAAACTGCGGAGCAACATATGCGGTGAAGCGATCGCCGTCCTGCCGCGCGGCACAGGCCAAAAGCTTGATGGCATAGCCCATGCGGTCGGCAAACTGCGCGTCCTCGGTTGTAACGGCGCGGATGCCCTCGGTGGGCACTTTCTCCGGCGGCAGATTGCTGCCGAAGCAGAGATCGACGAGGATGCAGATCTTGCGCAGCGCGTCGATTCCGTCAACGTCGGCGGCGGGGTTGGCCTCGGCATAGCCGAGCTTCTGCGCCTCGGCGAGTGCCGCGTCAAGGCTCACGCCGCATTGAATCATCTGCGTGAGAATATAATTGGTTGTACCGTTTACGATGCCGCGCAGCGACTCGATACGGTTTGCGGAAAGGCAGTTGGTCAGCGGACGCAGCAGCGGGATGCCGCCGCCGACGCTGGCTTCAAACAGCAAAAACACTTTCTGTGCTTTTGCAATCTCCAGCAGCTCCAAACCGCGCTCCGCGATCAGCTGCTTGTTGCATGTTACAACGCTTTTACCTGCAAGCAGCGCGCGCTTAACAAACTCGTAAGCCACACCGACGCCGCCGATGCACTCGGCAACAACGCTGACTTCGGGATCGTTTTCGATGATGGCAAAGTCTTTGACCACCTTGTCTGCCCACGGCTGATCGGAGCAGTCGCGTAGTTCAAGGATATATTTCAGTTCCACCGGTTCGCCGGCACTTTTTTCCAGATATGCCGCGTTTTCGTTCATGATGATGGCGATACCGCCACCGACGATGCCGCAGCCGAGCAGAGCAGCTTTTTTCATTTCGATTTCCTCCTTGTACGGATATCAGCCCGCAAGCACTTCAATGCGGATTACGTTTGGCAGCGCTTCCACCTGCGAGCGCAGAGCGTCGAGCGAAACGGTCATCTCTTCGGCGATGATCGAAATCGTGACGATGCCGACACCGTTTGTGGGGATGGACTGGTTGATGGTGAGAATATTTGCGCCTGCGCTGGCAAAAATAGCGAGGACGGAGGAAAGTGCGCCGGGCTTGTCCTGCGTGATGATGCTCATGGTGACCACCTGATCGCGCTTGACATCGCGAAACGGCGTGATTGCGTCTTTGTATTTGTAAAAGGCGCTGCGGCTGATATCTGCCTTGGCAACTGCCTCCGCAACCGTGGATGCGGCGCCGGTCTGCAGATATTCTTTTGCCTCGCTCACTTTCAGAAATACCTCGGGCAGCATGGATGCTTCCACGATGTAAAGTTTCGGTTTGGACATGAAAAATTAACCTCCGTTCCTGCCGCGCATGCGACCCCGCATATCCGCCGTGCAGCGGCGATTGTTTGCGGGACGCGGCTGAAATGCTGTTTTGTCTTTCGTAGAAAGTCATTTGTCTTTATATTGCGGTATAATAGCACATACAATCGGACAGTGCAAGCTTTTTTTGAAAAAATTTGTCCGGAGTTGATTCTTTGCATATTTGCTCGTCGAAATTCGTGAATACGGTTTTTACAGCGCTGGCACTGCTTGCGGCGGTATTTGCTGCGGTGCGGTGGCTGCTGCCGTTTGTGATTGCGTTTGCCGCCGCGATGGTCATAGAGCCGGTGGTGGCGCGCCTTTGCCGCTGCGGCTGGCCGCGCGGACTTGCCGCGGGGCTTTGCGTGATTGCGGCGCTGGTCACGGTGGCGGGATTTCTGTGGCTGCTGATCGGACGGCTGATCGGGGAGGTGAGCGCATTGGCGGAGCGTTTGCCGGAACTGCTTTCGCAGCTGGCTATGGTGCCGTCGCGTTGGGAAACAGCGCTGGCGGCCTATATCAACCGTCTGCCCGCGGGGGTGCGGCTGTGGATCGACCGGGCGGTGAGCGGCGCGGAGAGCGCGCTGGAAAGCCTGCCTGCAACGGTGTCGGGGAAGCTTTTGAGCCTGCTGCCCGTGATGGCGGCTTCCGCGCCGGACGGGCTGCTGTTTTTGATCACAGCGGTGCTGGGCACATATTTTATTGCCGCGTCGCGCCCGATGCTGCTGCATTTTGCCGCGCGGCAGATTCCGGAACGCTTTTTGTGCAGGGCGCGGCTGCTGTATCGGGATTTGCGCCGCACGCTGGGGCGCTGGCTGCGTGCGCAGCTGATTATGCTGGCAATCACGTTTGCCGTGCTGGTGGCGGCGTTTTTGCTGCTGCGGGTCAAATATGCCCTCTTGCTGGCGCTGCTGACCGCACTGGTGGATGCGCTGCCGCTGTTCGGAACGGGAACGGTGCTGCTGCCGTGGGCTGCGGCGGAATTTCTGACGGGAAGCTGTCCGCTCGGGATCGGGCTTGGCATCACCTATGCGGCAGTCACCGTTTTGCATCAGAGCATACAGGCAAAACTGCTCGGAGATCAGCTGGGGCTGCACCCGCTGGCGATGCTCGCGGCCATTTATGTTGGGTTTCGGGTATGGGGCGTTTGGGGTATGCTGACATTTCCGCTGCTCGCCGTGGTGCTCAAGCAGCTGGCTGACAGCGGCATATTCGGTCGCGCTATCAGATATTGAATCGGAGGAACAAAAGATGATGGGAATTGTTTTCAGCATCATTGCCGGCATGGCGATGAGCATACAGGGTGTGATGAACACGCGGCTGGGCGAGCATATCGGCACCATGGAGGCCAACACGATTGTGCAGTGCACAGCTGCGGTGCTCTCGCTCGCGGCGTTGGCGGTGTCCCACGGCGGCAGCTTTGCCGCGCTTGGGGAAACGCCGAAACTTTATTGGTTCGGCGGTGTGCTGGGGCTTGTGATTACGGTTACGGTGATGCTGGGCATACGCGACCTCAGCCCCACAGTGAGCATTTCCGTGATACTGATTTCGCAGTTGCTGGTGGCGGCGCTGATCGACGCTTTCGGACTGATGGGCAGCGAGCGCGTGGCCTTCGGCTGGAGCAAGTATGCCGGACTGGTGCTGATGGCGGGCGGCGTTTTGCTCTTCAAGCTGAAAAACTGATATAATTAAATAAGTAAGACAAATGATTAACGCAGCGCATCTCCGCGGCTTTTGCCGTTCGGGAGATGCGCTGCGCTGTTATTTTAGCGGAGTGGGAAAGCGCGTCAGTTGATCTTAACGTTTTCCCAAAGCGTGTTCAGATAATCCAGCGTTGCCTGGTCCAGATTTCTGTAAGCGTAGAGGTTGTAGAGCGCGGAGAAGTCGTCCATCGGGGGATAGAGCACTTCCAGAACGTCCTCACCCATGTCCTCAATGTAAACGGGGCTGGACACAACCGCGGTGTTGGGGGAGGCGTAGTAGGTGTATTCGGCGTTGGCAATGGCGGGTTCTTCGGAAAGCATATAGTTGATGAAAATCTCGGCCAGTTCCTTGTGCTCGCAGCAGGAGGGGATGCACATGGCGTCAACAAAATAGTTGGTGGGATCGGGATAATAAAACTGCAGGTCAACATCCTCGGCCTGATCGTCCACCATGGTGAAGTAGTCGCCGGCGTAGTAAGCGCCGACGGCGGCCTCGCCGGCTTCCATCATGTTGAAGATTTCGTCCATGACAAGACCGTAGCGAAGCGGACGCTGCTCCATCAGTGCCTCGTATGCGCGGTCCCACTCAGCGTGGTCGGTGGTGTTGACGTCGATATTCAGCTTATACATGGCGGTGCCGAAAGCATCGCGTGCGTTGTTGAACTGGAGGATGCTGCCGGAGTATTTCTCGTTCCACATCAGATCCCAGCCGGTGGCATCGGCTTCGTCAACCACGTTGGCGTCGTAGATGATGCCGACGATGCCGTAGGTGTAGGGGACGGAGTAGGTGTCGTCGGGGTCATAGTACAGGCCGTGGAAAGTGCTGTCGATATTTTTGTAGTTGGGGATATTGTCAAAATTCAACGGGAGCAGCATATCCTCCTGTGCCATGCGGGCGATCATATAGTCGGAGGGGATGATCACGTCGTAGCTGACCGCGCCGGCGGAGAGCTTGGCATACATATCCTCGTTGCTGGTGTAGGTGTCGTAGTTCACGTTCACCTTCTGACCGTAGGTTTCCTCATACCACGCTTCAAATTCCGCAATGGTATCGAAGCTGTCTTCGCTGCCGTCGGAGATGTATTCGCCCCAGTTATAAACGTTCAGGGTGAGCGTTTCGGATGCGCCGCAGCCGGTCAGGGCGAACGCAAGGGTGAGCATAAGGGCTGCGGCAAGCACAGCGGTGACAATCTTTTTCATAACAATCAGTCCTCCGTGAATTCAGGTTTTGGTTTGGTTTTGGTTGCGCCGGGCCTCTTTCATACGCCTGGCGTCGTCGTTGTTTGTGAGATTAGTCAGGAGCAAAAGCGCAAGGATGACAAAGAAAATAATGGTGGACAGCGCATACATCTTCGGGGTAACGGTTTTTTTGGTCATGTTGTAGATGCGGATGGGCAGGGTTTGAAAACCGTTTCCGGAGGTGAAGTAGCTGATAACGAAATCGTCCAGACTCAGGGTGAACGCCATGATGGCGCCGGTGATCACGCCGGGCATGATCTCGGGCAGCGTGGCTTTGAAAAATGCACGCAGCGGCGTGCAGCCAAGGTCCATCGCCGCTTCGGGCAGGGCGGGATCCATCTGCTGCAGCTTGGGTAAAACCTGCAGAATAATGTAGGGCAGGCAGAAAGTGACGTGGGCGATCAGCATCGTCCAGAAATTCAGACTGGTGCCGGCGCCGAACAGCCGACCGACAAACACAAACATCAGCATCAGAGAGATGCCGGTGATGATATCGGGGTTGGTCATGGGAATGTCCGTGACGGTGTTCATAACGCTGCGGTAGAATTTAGAGCGCAGCCGCTGGATGCCAACGCTGGCAGCCGTGCCGATCACGGTGGATATCACCATGGCGGAGGTGGCGAGCAGCAGCGTGTTTTTCACGCTGCTGAGCGTGGCTTCGTCGCGGAAAAGCTCTCTGTACCATTTCAGGGAAAAACCGGAGAAAACCGACAGACTCTTCGCTTCGTTGAAAGAGAAAACGAGAAGAATGACGATCGGCGCGAACAGGAAGATAAAGATGAGAGCAGTGTAGATTCTGGAAATTGTCTTCATGCTTCGCCACCTCCGTAAAGATGCCGGTTGGTGAAATACTTCATGAGATACATGCAAACGAGCAGAATGAGCATCAGGATGAAGGCCATGGCGGCGGCAAAATGGAGATTGTTGGCAATATACTGGCCCTCAATTGCGTCGCCGATGAGGAAAAACTTGCCGCTGCCGAGCTTCTGGGAGATGTAGAAGGTGCTGATGGAAGGAATGAGCACCATTGTGATGCCGCTGAGCACGCCCGGAAGGCTGAGCGGGAAAATTACGCGGCGCAAAACGGAAACGCCGTTGCAGCCAAGATCGCGCGCCGCCTCCAGCAGCCGGACGTCCATCTTTGCCATGATGGAATAGATGGGCAGAACCATGTATGGGAAATAGTCATACACCATACCGATCACCACGGCGCTTTCCGTGCCGATGATGTGAATATTCGGAAGATGCAGGGACGAGAGCAGTCCGTTGAGGATGCCGGTGTCCTGCAGGATGGTCATCCATGCGTAGGTGCGGATGAGGAAGTTCATCCACATGGGGATCATAATCAGCGTGAGCATGATTTTCTGCGCGCGGTCGCTCGAACGGGCCATGATGTAGGCGGTGGGATAGCCCAGCAGCAGGCACAGCGCGGTGGAAATCACCGAGAGCTTCAGCGAACGCATGAAAATCAGCAGATAGGTGCGAACTTCGGAAACGGAGCCGTCCGCGGCGGTCACATTGCTTTTGGTGGTGAAAAAGCGGGTGATATTTTCCGTTGTGAAAGCAAAATTATTGTCGGTGAACGCATAGTAAGCGATAAATACCAGCGGCACGACGATAAACAGCGCCGACCACACGGAATACGGCGCGAGCAGCAAATGGTGTCCGCGGCCTTTTCGGAACTGAACGGATTGCTTCATTCTTCGCTCTCCGTTTCCGCATCAACGGGCGCGTCCAGCTCATCCAGTTCGTTGGAGAAAGAGGAATAGTCGCCGTAAAGGCCGGAATATTCGCTCTTTTCCATGATGTGAATGGCGTCCGGTTCGATATAAAGCCCGATGTGCTCGTCAACGTCCACAAAGTCCGTTGTCTGGATCATCCACTTAAAGCCGCCGATGTCCACGATAACCTCATAGTGCACGCCCATGAACGTAACGCTGGTGACAACGCCGCGCAGCATGCCCTTGTCCTCGGGGACGATATCAACATCCTCGGGACGCACAACCACGTCCACCGCTTCGCGGGGCTTGAAACCGGTGTCGACGCAGGTGAAAGTGTGGCCGGAGAAACGAACCTTTTTATCTTCGATGAAGATGCCGTCGAGGATGTTGCTCTCGCCGATAAAGTCCGCCACAAAGGCGTTTTTCGGCTCGTTGTAAACATCGATGGGGGTGCCGATCTGCTGGATGCGGCCCTCGCTCATAACGACCACGGTGTCGCTCATGGTGAGCGCTTCTTCCTGATCGTGGGTGACGAAGATGAAGGTGATGCCGGTGGCTTTCTGAATTTTCTTCAGCTCCTGCTGCATGTCCTTGCGCAATTTCAGATCCAGTGCGCCGAGCGGCTCGTCGAGCAGCAGCACCTTGGGATGGCCGATCAGCGCGCGGGCAATGGCAACGCGCTGCTGCTGACCGCCGGAAAGCTCCGTTACGCGGCGCTTGGCCAGCTGTGAGAGCTTGACCAGCGCGAGCATTTCGTTCACCTTTTCCTCGATCTCCGCTTTGGGAACCTTGCGCTCACGCAGCGGGAAGGCAACGTTTTCGAAAACATTCAGGTGCGGGAAAAGCGCATATTTCTGGAACACGGTGTTGACATTGCGTTTGTGGGGCGGAACGTCGTTGATGCGCTCACCCATGAAAACAACGTCGCCGCCGTCGGGCTGCTCAAAGCCGCCGATGATGCGCAGCGTGGTTGTTTTTCCGCAGCCGGACGGGCCGAGCAGCGTTAAAAACTCGTTGTCGTAGATGTTGAGGTCGATGTGATCCAGCACCAGCTCGCCGTCAAAGGATTTGGAAATGTTTTTCAGCTCGATGATCTTTTTCATAGCCCGTTCCCCGCTTTCAGGAAATAAAAAAGTGATATGCACCGAATTCGGGCATATCACTTGAAAAATCCGTGTTTTTGCATTCCCGTCCGCCGCTGCGGAGAGATACGCGGATCCCAATGGGTTTTAGAGTCTATATAGCAAAGATTACTTTTACTACTCTTATTGACCATTTCACAAGTTGCATGCCGTTTGGGCATCGGTTTTAAGTAACCAACTTATAAAACTGAGCTTTGAAGCTCAAATCAATAAGGCAACAGAAGTTGCCGACCGCATTCCGCGGTGCTTGCGGCATTCGACCCGGCTGTCCGTATGGCCTTGGCCTTCGCGCAGGGGAAAAAACGCTGCGCTCCGGCGGTCAAATTATCTTGCTCGGAAGACTCTTTTTTACTCTCCCAATTGAGATGCGAATATTGTAACTGAAAAGAAAAACGCTGTCAATGAAAAAATCGAGGTTTTTTGACTTTTTTATCGTTAATTCCATAACGATGCAGCGAATCAGCGCTGCATTTCGATGCGGGCATACTGCGCTTCGATATACTCTGTCAGCGCGGTGAGAAACGGCACGTTGGACGGCGGCTGTTCAAAGGCGTCAAACAGGTGACCGAAGCAGGTGCGGCGGTCGGCTGCGCTTTTTCTCTGCCATGCCCGTTCGATGGCGCTGCGGATGGAGCGCTCCACGCATGCGGCGGTGGTGCCGTGGTCTTTGGCGATATCGCGGTAAAGTGATTTTGTCACGCCGCGCAGAACGCTGTGATCCTCCAGCGCGCGGACAAGGCCGTTGCGCAGATACTTAAAGCCGTCGAGATGCGGCATCACGCCGCAATCGATCAGCGTGCGGGTCACAAGGGCGTCATAGCTGCGAACAAAGCTTTTGCCGCGGCCGCAGATACACTCGCGCATATGGCAGATCAAATCCTCCGTGCGGCAGGGCTTGGGGAGATAGTTGTCGGCAAGGCTGCTGACAATGCGCGCGATGCGGTCGTTGAAAAAGCCGGATACTACGATGGTGTGGGGCAGAATGCCCTCGCATTCCAGTTGGCGCAGCAGGCTGATTCCGTCCAGCTCGGGCAGAAGCAGATCTGTGATCAGAAGGTCGGGCGAGAGCGCGGCAATATCGCGATACGCCGTGTCGCCGCGGACGGCCGTGCCGATCACGGTGAAATCTTCCTGCATATCCAGACTCTGCCGGAGCAGTTCTGTAAATTCCCGGGATGTGTCCGCAATGAAAACTCTGATGCACTTGTCCATAGTACATACCTCCGCCAGCAAAATGCCCGCCACGGGAGTCAACAAAAGAAATCATAACACACTCCGCCGTGGCAGGCAATAAGCTGCAGATTGGAACTTATCGACGATTTTTGTCGAATGGGGTGGATTCGGTTCAGAACAGGCTGATCTGACTGGTTTCCGGCATGTTGCCGAGCGCGCCCAGACGCTTGAGCGTTTCCATATGGGTTTGGCTGACCTTGGGGCAGGCCGCGCTGACATCTTCCATGGATACGAAGGTCACGCCCTTGTTTTTTGCGTTGGCAAGGTCGCGTGCGGCGGTTTCGCCCAGACCGGAGATGCTGACAAACGGCGCGCGCAGCTGCTTGTCGCCGACAGGCAGGAACTTGATTGCGTCGGACTGATAAAGGTCGATGGGCGCAAAGCTGAGACCGCGCATATAGAATTCGTAAACGGCCTCCAGCGTGGTTTCCAGATCTTCTTCTTTTGCGGTGGGGTTGGGGTTGTTCTGAATTTCCCGGATCTTTTTCTTCACCGTGTCGATGCCCTGCGTCATAATCTCGGCGTCGAAAGAATCTTTCTGGCTGCGGCGGTAGAAATATGCCGCGTAGAACGCCTGCGGATGGTGCACCTTGAAATAAGCGATGCGAAACGCCATCATAACATAGGCCACGGCGTGCGCTTTCGGGAAAAGATAGGCGATTTTTGCGAGCGAATCAATATACCACTGCGGCACATCGAGCTCATGCATTTTCTCAACCCAGCCTTCCTGGAAACCGCCTTTTTTCACCTTGCCTTTACGAACCGCTTCCATGATCTTGAAAGCGGTTTTCGGTTCCATGCCCTTGCTGATGAGATAGAGCATAATGTCGTCGCGGCAGCCGACGGTTTCCTTAACG
>SVMK01000003.1 GCA_015067465.1 Oscillospiraceae bacterium | reverse complement strand
GGTTGCGTTCGCCCACTGCGGCAAGGCGCTGTTTGCACTTCTGCGCTACTTCGGCGTGAAGGACATCGCCTACAACCAGCCCAAGTGCCTGCCTTATCCCACCGAAAATCCCTTCTGCTGAGATAATTCGGCACACATACCAACATAAACGCTCCGCCGGCCGTAAGTGAATTTGCGGTCGGCGGAATTTCAAACGGCGCGAATACGGCGTGTGCGCGGCGGGAAGGCGGAATTCCTTCGCTGCCGGTGAGCGGTGCTTTGCGTCGGGGAGGAAAATTTGAAGAACTATCGCGAAATTTTGGTCAGAGTGGTGCTGCTTCTTGTGGGCCTGACGATTGCGCACCTGGGCGTAACGCTGTTTCTGCTCGCGGACATGGGCGCGGATCCGTTCAATGTTTTGGTGCAGGGATTGTTCCGACAGATCGACCGTGCGCTGAACTGGCCGTTTCTTACCCACGGGCGGACGCATGTGGCGATCTCGGTGCTCATTATCATCGCGCTGCTTTGCACCGACCGGCGTTACGTGAAGATCGGAACGGTTTTGTGCATGGTGTGCGGCGGCCCGATCATCGACTTTTTCACGCTGCTGCTGGGACCGCTGTTTGCGGATATGACCGCTGTTGCGGTGAAGCTGGGCGTGCTGGCGCTTGGCTGCGTGATTCTTGCATTTGGCATGACCATCGTGATCAAATCCGATGCAGGCACCGGCCCGAACGATCTGGTGGCGGTTGTCATCAGCGATAAGCTGAAGAAAAAATTCAGCGTGGTGCGCGTGATTACGGACTGCGTTTTTGTGCTTGGCGGCTGGCTGCTTGGCGGCGTGTTCGGCGTGGGAACGCTGGTGTGCGCCGTGCTGGTCGGCCCGGTTGCGGGATTTTTCCTGCCGCGCAGCGAAAAAATAGTGCGTTCCGTGCTGAAAGCGGCACGCATTGAGGCGAAAACCGAATAAACCAAGAACCGCATCTTCTCTTTTTCGGAAGATGCGGTTCTTGGTTTATGTCTTCAAGCGCAAAATTGCGGCGGAATGTCAGTCTTCCGCAGAGGACTCGTTGCTGACGGATTCACAGGCATCAGTGCAGTCGGCCGAGAGTGCGGCTGCGGCTTCATCTTCGCAGGAGCCAGCCTTCTCGCTGTACCAGCCCTGTTTCATCGCCAGCAGGCTGACGACGAGCAGCGCAAGCCCGACCAGCCCGAAAACAGCGGCGCTGAGGTAGATGCCCCAAACATGTTCGGTGGTTTTGCCGGCATCGCGCAGCAGAGAGTAGGCCAGATATACAAGATAGCCGCCGGCCAGCAGCCAAAGCGTCAGGGAATTGCGGCTGCGCCGGGACAAAAAGGAACTCAGCTTGGTCATTGCGTTTTACCTCCGTGGGATAGGCGCTGCAGCGATTACAAGCCGAACGGCTTGTCGCGAAAGCCTTCGCAAAGTGCGGAAAAGCTCGATTGCTGAAAAGGGAAATCCGGGTGCGCGGCATTCCAGCGTGCGCACAGCTCCCCGGCAAAGTGCGCTGCAGCTTCGGTTTCCTCAGCCAGAGCGGCGGGCACGATATAAAGCAGGAAATATTGCTGCAGGTCGCTCAAAGCAAGGCGGCGGCGAAATCTGCCGCGCGGCAGGCGGCTTTCCGCAAGGCTGAGCAGCTCCTCTGCCAGCGTGGCGGCGGACTCCTCCGTCAGCGAGGCAAACACGGGCGAGCAGGTGTTGCAGCAGCGCTGAAACTGCGCCGGGTATTCCATGCGGTTGAAGTGCTCAACGTATGCTTTGTTGCCGTAGAGCAGGGTTTCGGCGTTTGTCATGATGGACTAAACCTCCGGCGTGATTTGTCGGTGTTCTTCCGTAATTATAGCGCCTTTTTCCACCGCTTGCAACCGATTTTACGCAATGACCGCGTTGGGCAACTTCTTTGCCGAAATAGACAACGCTGATGCGGCTGAACGCCTTGCGCCGCAAGGGATTCAGCGCGCGGAAATGCGAAAACACGCCCCGCTTTGATCTATTTCGACAAAGCGGGCGACCGCCTTTGTAATTAATGCCGAATTTTCAAAATATTGTTTACACATTGACGAAAATGTACTACTATGATTCTGTATTGACGTGCAATTTTAATGAAAGACAGATAAAGTTTTGCCTGTTTTTTCGGTAGTTACGTCTGCGGGCCGCAACAGGCCGCGGGCAAGAGGGGCTGTGTGACCTGGATGAGAGAAAATGATGCGTTTAAAAGCTGCATGATAAATATGCAAACCACGGTCGGGGAGGTGCGCGAATGAAGCAGAAAAATGCCCGGATCGGAAAACCTGTCGCCATTTTGATCGCGCTGGTGGGTATCGTGATTGTTGCGCTTCCGTTTCTATACACTGCGATGGAATCCGGAATGGGTACATCAAAGCCTGAGATGGAAGTTTTTGCGGAAAACAGTTATGAGCGCACGGTGCGCGTGGTGGGTATGCATACCTACGAACCTTACAGCTTTATTGACGAAAACGGTAATCCCGCGGGCTTTGAGGTGGAACTGTTTAACGAGATTGCCAATCGCGCAGGCTTTAATGTGGAAGTCCGGCTGCTGGACTGGGAAGATTGCGTTGCCGCCGTGGAATCCGGCGATGCGGATGTGATGATGGGGCGCGACGTGCTTTACGGCATGCAGGATAATAATTTTGTCGTTTCAAAGCCGACCTGCACCGATACGGTCTCGATTTACGGTTGGGCCAATCTGGACACGCCGTATGCGCTGCCTGCCGGCTCGGTTGGAACGACGAACGATATGAAGCATGCGGCGCTGCTCATTTCGCCCGACAGCTTGCTGTTTTACGATTCCGTTCAGGAACTGATGCAAGCTGTGAATGACGGCACGCTGGACTATGTGCTGCTGCGCCGTGCGGTTGCATGGCGGCAGTTTTCCACAGGCCGTTATTCCCAGCTGCGGGATGTGATGCGTAACGGCGAACAGTATACCAGCTATGTCGGCTACGCGGTGCAGCGCGACAATCAGGCGCTTGCGGATGAAATTAACGCTGCGATCGATGCACTCAGCGGCGACGGTACGGTTGTGAAGCTGCAGGAAAAATGGTTTGCGGAGCTTTACAATATCTTCACGCTGGGCGAGCTGATCGACCGCGATCCCGGCGTTTACGCTGCGTTTGGCCTTGCGCTGTTTGTGTATCTGCTGTCGGTTGCCGTTTTACTGTGGATTCTGGATGTTCGCGCGCACGAGCGCGAGCAGGCGGAGCGTTTGCGCCGTAACGACGAGGTTATCAAGATCCTCTCAAACGACTATACCGGCCTGTATCACTTCAACATCAGCCGCTCGGAAGGTTCCATGATCTCGATGAGCGAGCGAATACAGCACGACACCGGCGCTTCGCTCGCACAGGCGCCGAGCCTGCAGGATGCGCTGATGACCTTTATCAAAACGCTGGTGCACCCCAATGACCGGGCGATGCTGGCGGAAGTTGCCGATCCGGAGAAAATCCGCGAACGGCTGATGCACAAAAAGCGCGAGTCGATCATCTTCCGCCGCAACTACGACGGCGAATATCAATATACGGAAATGACGATTGCGAAAGCCGAGGATGTGGATGAGCCGCCCGTGAATATTGCCGTCGGCTTCACGGAGATCGACCGGCAGTATAAAATCGACATGGAGCGGCAGGCGATTATCCGCGGTCTGACCAACGATTTCACGCTGGTGTGCTGCATAAATCCGCACACCATGGAAGACCAGGTTTACCGCCTTGACGAGAGCAAGCTGCCCTACCTGCGCGGCTGGAACAAAATCACAAACTTTATCGACCGCATGCAGTGCCTGGAAGAGGGGATTGTTCACCCGGATGATTGCGAGCAGTTTTACGCCGCCACCAGAAAAGACCGCATCCTGAACGAACTGAAAAAAGCGCCGGCTTACACCGTGAATTACAGAAACTTCATTGACGGCGTTACGGAATACTGGCAGATCAAGTTTGTGATGACGGATGCGGAGCCGTTTCAGCTGGTTGCGGGCTTCCACAGCGTGGATGACGAGATGCGCGCCCAGATGAAAACCAAGGAAGTTTTGGAACGCAACCTTGAGATCATTGATATTCTTGCGTCGGAATATTCCTCGGTTTACTACATTGACCTCGACACGGAAGAGATGACGCCTTACAGCATGAATGCGGACAAGCAGTCGCGTTTCGGACAGACGCTGGTCAGCGGCATCAGCTATTCCGATGCATTCCGCATGTATGTTGACGAACTTGTCTGCGAGGCGGATAAGGCGGACATGCTGCGCGCCGGTTCTGTTTACAATATCCGCCGCCAGCTTGCGCGGCAAAAGGCGTTTATCACCACCTATCGCAGCGAAGACAAGAATCACACGCGTTTTTGCGAGATGAAGTTTGTCAAGGTGGGCGGCGAATTTGACGAACCGAAAGCCGTTGCCCTCGGCTTTGCAAACAAGGACGAGGAAATCCTCAAGCGCTATGTTGACAGCAAGCTGTATGAGGACTATATCGGCCTGTATTTTGTCAATCTGGAAAGCGACATTATCCGCACACTGAAATGGCTGCAGAGCGATGACACCGGCAAGCGCCGCGGCACCAGCTCTTACAGCGAGCGTCTGCGCGATCTCAGCAAAAACGTGATGCCGGAATATCGCGAATTCTGGGAACGGATGGCGGATATTTCGTTTGTGCAGAAATATCTCGCGGACGACGACCGCCGCGAATATTCCTATCGCTCGATCTCCGGCGAATGGCGCAGAACCGCGCTGGTTGTGCTGGAGCGCGTTGGCGGTGTGGCGGTCAGCTTTGTGCTGACGTTTATGCCGATTGATAAGGAAACCGCGCAGAAGATCGAGCTGGATGCCAAGATCGCGGAGCAAAAGCGTGTGCTTGAGCAGCAGCAGGAAGCACTGGAGCAGGCGCTGCAGATGGCGAATGCGGCATCCAAGGCCAAAACCGTGTTCCTGAACAACATGTCGCACGATATCCGAACGCCGATGAATGCGATTATCGGATTTACGGGATTGATTTCAAAGCATATCGACAACCGTGAGCAGGTTGAGGATTACGTTGCAAAAATCTCTCAGTCGTCCGACCATCTGCTGTCGCTGATCAACGATGTTCTGGATATGAGCCGCATTGAGTCCGGAAAGATGAATCTGGAAGAAAAGGAAGAGAGCCTTTCTGAAATTGTGCGGGGGCTGCGGAGCATTGTGCAGGCGAATGCGCGTGCAAAGCAGATCGATTTGCTGGTGGACGCCGTGGACGTTTACGATGAGCACATTATCTGCGATAAGCTGCGTCTGAATCAGATTTTGCTCAATCTGATGAGCAACGCCATCAAATACACCAACGAAAACGGCACGGTAACGCTGCTTGTTACGGAAAAGAAAGTTTCCCGTTCCGGCTACGGCACGTATGAGTTCAGCGTGCGCGACAACGGCATCGGCATGAGCGAAACATTCCTCAGCACGATTTTCGAACCCTTTGCCCGCGCGCAGAGCGAAACGGTGAACAGCGTTCAGGGTACCGGCCTTGGTATGGCGATCACAAAAACGCTTGTTGATATGATGGGCGGCAACATTGAGGTCAGAAGCCATGAGAATGTCGGCACGGAAGTGATCGTGACGTTCGAATTCAAAATCTGCAATACGCCCGAGCCGGAAGAATTTGCGGATATGTCCGAATTCGAAGGATTGCGTGCGCTGGTTGTCAATTCCAACACGGATATCTGCCGCTGCGTTTGCAAGATGCTGCGCGATCTGGGTCTGCGTGCGGAATGGTGCGTTTCCGGCAAAGAGGCCGTGCTTCGCACGGAGGACGCGGTTCAGGCGGGCGATATGTACGGCGTTTATTTTATCGGCAACGAAATGACGGAAATGAACGGCGTTGCCACCGCAGAGGGGATTCGCCGCGTTGCCGGCACCGATGCGCGCGTTATTCTCCTCAAGCCGACCGAGGCCTGGATTGAAGTGAGCCCGCAGGCGGTCATCGCCAGCGTGATCAGTCAGCCGATATTCCCCTCCGACCTTCGCCGCGTGCTGTGCACAAGCTTCGGCAGATCGAAGGTGCGCGAAGAAGCGCCGGTTCGGAACGAATGTTTCAATGGCAAGCGCATTTTGCTCGTTGAGGATAATGAGATGAACCGCGAGATTGCCGTTGAAATCCTGACCGACAGCGAGTTTGTTGTCGATACGGCGGAAAACGGCGAGATTGCGGTGGAGAAGATCAGCCAAAACCCGCCCGGCACTTACGACATTGTGCTGATGGACGTGCAGATGCCCGTGATGAACGGCTATGCCGCAACGAAGGCAATCCGCGCCCTTCCGGACATTGGACTGTCCGAGATTCCGATCATTGCAATGACGGCAAACGCCTTTGAGGAAGATCGGCGTGCCGCGCTGGCTGCCGGCATGGATGCCCACCTTGCAAAGCCGATCAGTGTGGATGTACTGAAGCGAACGCTGCGGCATTTTGTCTGAACACCGCAATTCAAATCCCACTCCAGCATCCCGGCAAACGGAAGCTTGCCGGGATGCATTTTTATGCGTCGCGACAGGAGAAAAGGCCTTCGGAACAAATGCGGATGTACGCCGAACACGGACAAACGTGTGCCAAGAGTGCTATATTTAGGCGAAAATCACATAAAAATCCCGATGAATGTCTTTCTGTTGTTGACAGATTGCATATGCGCATATATAATATTGCCGTTCGGGAAATGCCGCGAAGCGCGGCAGAAACCGGATTATAATGAATGGAGGATAACAACAAATGAAAAGAATTCTGGCACTCTTGCTGGCTGTGATGATGGTTCTTTCTCTTGCTGCTTGCGGCGGCAAGACCGAAACCCCCGCAGCTCCTGCCGCACCTGCTGCACCTGCTGCACCTGCAGCTCCCGCCGCCCCTGCTGAGCCCGCTGCTCCCGCAGTTACCGCGCCTGCCGGCTTTGAAGGTCTGGAAGACCTGATCGCTGCTGCACAGGCCGAGGGCAAGCTGGTTGTTTACGGCTCCTGCGAAGAAGAGTATCTGGCGGCTGCCTGCGAAAACTTCGAGAAGCTGTTTGACATCGAGGTGGAATATCAGCGCCTGTCCACCGGCGAAGTTCAGGCCAAGATCGAAGAAGAAAACGGCAACCCCTCTGCCGACGTTTGGTTCGGCGGCACGACCGACCCCTACAACGTCTGCGCGGCAGAAGGCCTGCTGGAAGCTTATGACGCTGTTCATGCTTCCCACATCTCCAAGGCCAACTACAAGCATGCCGACAACCTTTGGTACGGCATCTACACCGGTATCCTTGGCTTCATGGTCAACGCAGCCGAGCTCGAGCGCATGGGTCTGGAAACTCCCAAGGATTGGCCCGACCTGCTGAAGGAAGAGTATCAGGGCCTGGTCTGGCTGTCCAACTACAACACTGCCGGCACTGCAAAGCTCGTCATCAACACCATGATCCAGAAGTACGGTCACGACGAAGGCATCGACTATCTCGTGAACCTGGACAAGAACGTTGAAGTTTACACCAAGTCCGGCTCCGGCCCGAGCAAGAACGTCGGCACCGGCGAATGCGTCATCGGCATCGGCTTCCTGCATGACGGCATCACCCAGATTCTGGACAACGGCTACGACAACATCGAGCTGGTGATCCCCTCCAGCGGCACTTCCTGCGAGATCGGCGCAACCGCCATCTTCAAGGGTGCGAAGAACACCGCTGCCGCAAAGCTGTGGATCGAGTACGCGCTCTCTCCCGACTGCGTGAATCTGGCTGCCAACAACGGCTCCTACCAGTTCCTGGTTCTGGACAATGCAACCCAGCCGCAGGCTGCTTACGACTTTGGTCTGGATCCCAACAACGTCATGGACTATGACTTCGAGGATGCAACCAAGAACATCGGCACTTATATCCAGGAAGTTATGACCGCTCTGGCTTCTGCCGGCGCCAACACCGGCGACACCAGCCGCTTCCAGATCGAGTGATTCTGACACCTACCGAAAACTGACTATGGCACTTCGGGAAGGCGGCTGCCGCCGCCTTCCCTTTTTTCGCACATATTCCCCTGCTTGAAATCCCCGCGTTTGTTTCCCATTCCCGATAACGAGAAGGAGTGAAGCGCTTATGGCTCGTTCCCAGGGTGCAATGCTGGACCGCAAGAAGCTGCTTGCCGATCCGGTGATGGTCACCACCATTGTTGTTCTGATTGCTTTTTTAACTTTGTTTATTCTCTACCCGCTGGCCATTCTGCTGGTGGATAGTTTCGTTGGCGACGGCGGGCTGTCGTTCGGCGTGTTCAAGCGTATCTTTCAGATGCCCACGTTCACCCGCGCCATCACCAACACGCTGAAAGTCGGCGTGCTGGTTGGCGTGCTGTCCGCTTTGATCGGTCTGCTGTTTGCCTATGTTGAGGTGTATGTCCGCGTGGGCAAATTTGTGGGCGGCCTGTTCAAGGTTGTTTCCATGCTGCCCGTGGTTTCGCCGCCTTTTGTGCTGTCGCTGAGCATGATCATGCTGTTTGGCAAAGCCGGTATCATCACGCGCTTTCTGCTCGGCATTTACGACAACAGCGTTTACGGCTACTGGGGCATTGTTGTTGTGCAAACGCTTACGTTTTTCCCCGTGTGCTATATGATGCTCAAGGGCTTGCTGAAAAACATCGACCCCTCGCTGGAGGAGGCCGCACGCGATATGGGCGCAAGCCGATGGAAGGTGTTTTCCAACGTAACGCTGCCGCTGCTGCTGCCCGGCTTGGGCAATGCGTTTCTGGTGACGTTTATTGAGTCGATTGCGGACTTTGCAAACCCCATGCTCATCGGCGGATCGTACGATACGCTGGCCACCACCATCTATCTGCAGATTACCGGCGCTTACGACAAGGCCGGCGCGGCGGCGATGGCGGTGGTGCTGCTGTGCATCACGCTGCTGATGTTTGCGGTGCAGAAATATTACCTTGAGGCAAAAACCGCCGCAACCCTGACCGGCAAGGCTTCCCGCGCACGTATGCTCATTGAGGACAGAAGCGTGAAAACGCCGCTGACCGTCCTGTGCGCCGTTGCGGCCCTGTTTGTCATTATGATGTACATCTGCGTGCCGATCGGTGCGTTTTTCCCCACCTGGGGCTACAAGTTCTTCCCGCTGACGGGCAAGTGGTTCAAGCTGATTTTCACGCGCTACCACGGCTTCCAGGCGTTCCGCGATTCGTTCCTGCTCTCGCTGATCAGCGCGCCCATCACGGCGCTTTTGAGCATGATCATTTCGTATCTTGTGGTCAAGCGCAAGTTCCGCAGCAAGGGCTTTATTGAGGCCGTTTCCATGCTGGCAATGGCAGTTCCCGGAACGGTTCTGGGCGTTGGCTACATTCGCGGATTTTCCGGCGGACTGTTCCACTCCGGCGTTTTGCAGGGACTTTACGGCACGGGCCTGATTCTGATCATTGTTTTTGTGGTGCGCTCGCTCCCGACCGGCACGCGCAGCGGCATCTCCGCCCTGCGGCAGATCGACAAATCGATTGAAGAGTCTGCCTACGACATGGGTGCGGACAGCTTCAAGGTGTTTATGACCGTAACACTGCCGCTGATCAAGGATTCCTTCCTGAGCGGCCTTGTCACGGCGTTTGTGCGAAGCATCACCGCGATTTCCGCAATTATCCTTCTGGTGACGCCGCAATTTTTGCTCATCACCGTTCAGATCAATGAGTTCGCGGAAAAAGGCTCGTATTCGCTGGCCTGCGCGTTTGCAACGATTCTGATCGTCATCACCTACGGTGCGGTGCTGCTGATGAATCTGTTCATGAACCGCTTTGGCACCAGCAAGAAGATTAAGGAGGACTAAGCAATGGAAAAGATCAAAAAAGGCATTCGCCTTGACCATATTTCCAAGATCTATCAGGATCCCAAAACCGGCAAGGATTTTTACGCCGTCCATGACACCTCCCTGACCATCGAGCCGGGCACTTTTGTTACGCTGCTTGGTCCGTCCGGCTGCGGCAAAACCACAACGCTGCGCATGATCGCGGGTTTTGAAAGTCCGGACGAGGGCGAGATCTACCTTGGCGATGAGGCGATCAATGCGCTGACGCCCAACAAGCGCGACACGGCCATGGTGTTTCAGAGCTATGCACTGCTGCCGCACTACAATGTGTTTGACAACGTGGCTTACGGCCTGAAGCTTCGCAAGGTGCCGAAAGATGAGATTCATCGCCGCGTGATGCACATTCTCGATCTGGTTGAGCTGACCGGCATGGAAAGCCGCATGACAAACCAGCTCTCCGGCGGTCAGCAGCAGCGCGTTGCACTGGCGCGTGCGCTGGTGATTGAGCCGAGCGTGCTGCTGTTTGACGAGCCGCTGTCCAACCTGGATGCGAAGCTGCGCGTTTCCATGCGCACCGAGATCCGACGTATCCAGCAGGAAGTCGGCATCACGGCTGTATACGTCACGCATGACCAGTCCGAGGCGATGGCGCTGTCGGACAAGATCATCATTATGAGCAAGGGTGTTGTGGAGCAGATGGGCACGCCCGAAGAAATCTATTACCATCCCAAAAACGAGTTTGTCGCCGACTTTATCGGCGAGGCCAACTTCCTCAAGGGCACGATGACGGATGCCGACGGCGAGTATGTCACGCTCAATATTGAAGGAACGCCGTCGCGCGTGCTTGGCCGCGAAGGAATGGAACCCGGCAAGGAATACACGGTTGTGCTGCGTCCGGAAAGCGCAGTGCTCTCCGACGAGGGCGGCCTGCCCTGCAAGGTTGTGCTCAGCCGCTTCATGGGCTCTTACCAGAACTATCACGTTATGGTTGGCGATACGCTTGTGAAGCTGACGGAGTATGACCCCAAAAACAGACGCATCTACGCCGTTGGCGAGAACTGCTTCCTTGCGTATCAGCCCAACGCGGTGCACATTCTGTAATCAACATATTGCCCGAAAGCGGGCCGGCAAAGCCCGGCCCGCTTTTTGCAGGAAAAGGAGCTGAAAAAACACATGATTGCGAAATGGATCGCGCAGGCGCAGCGTGACGAGCCGGTGTGGCTGCCGGATGTGCGAAGCGCGTGGGGCGCAATGCCGGACGCGGTAGCGGTTACAACGGAACTCACCCTTTGCGGCGGCGGAAAGCGACGCTTTGTCATTCCAGTGGCGCGCTGGAACGGCGACGCCGAGCGCGCGTTCGTTGAGGAATACCTGAATGCGAGCGTGTTCAACATGCTCGCAGCGCTCGGCGGACGGGAGATGTGCTTTTATCTGCCGCCGACAGAGCACGCTCTGCGCACCCTGCTGGAAGGGCTTGCGGACAGCTTTCAGGTGAACACTGGGCCGCGCCGGGGCATCGGCAAAGCGGTGAGCGTTGCAAACCGGATCTGCCGCGCGCTGGGCGAGGGGGCGTTCCGCTTTACGGTTGTGTCCGGCCCTCCGCCTGCGGCGGCAGCACCCGAGTCGATGCCGGCAGAGGGCACGCTGTCGCAGCGGCTTTGCGCTGCGGCGCGGCGGGCGGAAGCGGGACTTTTCTGCGGCGTGGATATCGGCGGAACGGACATTAAGCTGGCGCTCAGCCGCAACGGCGCGCTGCTGGAGCTGCGGGAATTTGACTGGAATCCAGCACTGAGTTTGACTGCCGACGGGATTATCGACCCGATCGTGACGCTGATTGCCGAAGTCTGCGGCGGCACGCGGCCGGATGCGCTGGGCGTCAGCTTTCCCGACGTTGTGATCCGCAACCGCATTGTCGGCGGCGAAACGCCGAAAATGCACGGCATGCGAGGCAACGCTGCGCGCGATTTTGAAACGGAGTTTGCCCGCATCAGCGCGCTGCAGGCGCGTTTGGCGGATTTGTGCGTCCCGGGGGCGCCGGTTCGCATGACGAACGACGGGCATATGGCGGCGTTTTCTGCGGCGATGGAGCTGGCGCACTGCGGGCGCGGTGCGCAGCTGAGCAGGGGCGTTGTTGCTCATTCGCTCGGTACCGACCTCGGCACGGGCTGGCTGAATGCCGACGGCAGCATTCCGGAGATGCCAACAGAGTTTTACGACATGCTGCTCGACCTTGGCAGCTACCGAAGCCGCGATCTGCCGACGGCGGACCTCCGCTGCGTGCGAAACGAAAACTCCGGGCTGGGCGGCGCGCGGCGCTACCTCGGTCAGGCGGCTGCGTTTCGCCTGGCGTATAAGCTGAAGCCGGCGCTGCTGGATGGCTTTTGCACTGAAACGGACAGCGGCGGAATCTGTGTGCGCGAGCAGCCGGAGGATATGAGAAAAGCCTGCCTGGAGCATCTGATGCGCAGCGCGCAGGCAGGCGATCCGGCTGCGGAAGAGGTTTTTCGCAGCATCGGCCGCAACCTCGGCGAGGTGAGCCGGGAGATGAGCTTTTATCTTTCCCCCGCAACGGATACGCGGTTTTTGTTCGGGCGCGTTGTGCGCCATGCACGCTGCTTTGCGCTGCTGCGCGAAGGTTGCGCGGAGATCATGCCGCAGCTGCATTTGGAAGCTGCCGATGAAACGCTGGCCTGCTCCGGGCTGATGCGCCAGCTGGCGCAGCGCGGCAGCGCCGCAGTTGCCCACTATGCGCAGGCGGTCGGCGCAATTTATTTTGCATTGATGGAGGATTGACCCGATGAAACGAAGTGAAATCAACGCCGCTTTGCGCGAAATGGAAAAAATGCTGGAGGAATGCCGCTTTCCGTTGCCGGAATTTTGCGGCTTTACACCGGAACAATGGCGAGAAAAAGGCCACGAATACGACGAAGTTCGCGATAATATGCTCGGCTGGGATATTACCGACTACGGACAGGATGAATTTGAAAAGCTGGGCTTTTCGCTCATCACGCTGCGAAACGGCAACCTCAAACAGCGCGAACGCTATCCAAAAACCTACGCGGAAAAGCTGCTTTATCTGCGCGAAGGGCAGTATTCTCCCATGCATTTCCACTGGAGCAAGATGGAGGATATCATTAATCGCGGCGGCGGAACGGTGCTGATTCGCGTGTTCAACTCCCTGCCCGATGAGAGCATCGACCGCGAGAGCACCGTGCGTGTGCATGTGGACGGATGTGAGAAGGTTGTGCAGGCCGGCGCGCAGGTGGCGCTGCGGCCGGGACAGAGCATCACGATCGAGCCGCTGCTTTATCACGACTTTGAGGTGGAGCCCGGAACGGGTGCGGTGCTGCTTGGCGAAGTGAGCCAGTGCAACGACGACAACACCGACAACCGCTTTAACCCGCCGGTGGGACGTTTTCCCGCCATTGAAGAGGACGAACCGCCGTATCGTTTGCTGTGCAACGAGTATCCTGCGGCGAAGGAGGCATGAGCAGCTATGGCTGATATTGTTGCCCTTGGTGAGCTGCTGATCGATTTTGCACCCGTTTCCGCCGATGCGCAGGGCTATCCCGTGCTGGCGGCGCAGCCGGGCGGCGCGCCGTGCAACTATCTTGCCGCTGCGGCGGCTTATGGCGCAAAAACCGCCTTCCTCGGCAAAGTGGGGGACGATGCTTTCGGCAGACTGTTGCGCGAAACGCTCTCGCAGCTCGGCGTGGACACGCGTGGACTTGTGACGGATGCGGAATGCTTCACCACACTGGCGTTTGTTACGCTGGACGGTGCGGGCGACCGATCGTTCAGCTTTGCACGCAAGCCGGGCGCGGACACACTTTTGCGCACCGAAGAATTACGTTCGGAACTGATCGACGGGGCGGAGATTTTTCATTTCGGAACGCTGAGTTTGACCGACGAACCCGCCCGCAGCGCAACGCGGCACGCCGTGGCGTATGCCGCGGCGCAGGGTAAGCTGATCTCCTTTGACCCAAACCTGCGCCGTCCGCTGTGGCGCAGCGAGACGGCGGCGCGCGAGCAGATGCTGTGGGGGCTGGAGCAGGCGGATATAGTGAAAATCAGCGACGAGGAAGCTGAATTTTTGTGGGGCTGCGCGCCGGATGCCGCGGCGGAGAAGCTGCTGGCGGATTTCGGCGTTTCGCTTGCCATGGTAACGCTCGGAGCGCAGGGCTGTCTGCTTGCAAACCGCAGCGCATGCGTTCGTGTGGCGCCGCCGCAGGTGGCGGTGGCGGACACTACGGGCGCCGGAGATATCTTCGGCGGCAGCGCCGCGGCATGGCTGCTTGAGCACAAAACGCCCCCGGAGCATTTAACGTCCGCTCAGCTGCATGCGCTGGGGTGCTATGCGGCAACGGCGGCAAGCCTTTCCACGCAGCGCCGCGGCGGTATTGCTTCGGTGCCGACGCGCGCCGAGGTTGAGGCACGGCTTTTGTCGGAAAACCGGCCGCGCGCAGTGCAGTAAAAAAATTTTCTCTCCCACGAGGGAACTTTTTCGGCATTAAAGCGTCAAATAGGTAAAGCGGAAACGCGATTCTGTTTTCAGGAGGGATAAAACGTGAAAAAGAACCTGACCTTGCTTTTGATCATCGCACTGCTTGCGACAATGCTGTGCGGCTGCGGCGGCGCTGCGAAATCGGAATCCGCTGCCGGAGAATCCTATTTTGCAGAAAACGACATGGCGGTTATGGCGCCCGCAGCTCCGGCGGAACCGATGGCGCCCATGGCACCCACGGTTTCCGACAGCGCCATGAGCGCCGGCGGCTGGAACGCACCGATGGAGCCGGTCGAGCCTGAGGAAGCGCCCATGCCGGAACCCGAAACGCAGCAATCCACCGGTCTGCCGGAGAACGTCAAGCTCATTTACCGCGCGAACATCGAATTGGAGAGCACGGAATTTGACAATGCGCTGGCGGGACTCAACGAGCTGGTTGCAAAGCTGGGCGGCTATTTTGAAAGCAGCCGGCTGGACAATTACGACAGCTACCGTTACGGCAGCTACACCGTTCGCGTGCCTGCGAAAAACTTTGAAAGTTTTTGCGCAAGCGTGGGCGAACTGTGCCAGGTCAACAGCATCAGCCGCTCGGCGGAGGATGTGAGCGAGCACTACTACGACACCGAATCGCGCTTGACAACGCAGAAAACCAAACTCGCACGCCTGCAGGAGCTGCTCAAGCAGGCTGAGGACATGGAAGACATCATCACGCTGGAATCCGCCATCAGCGATACGGAACTGACCATTGAGTATCTGACCGGAACGCTGCGCAAGTATGACTCGCTTGTAGGCTATTCCACGGTGAATATCTCGCTGAACGAAGTTTACAAGCTCACCGAGGTGGAGCAGCCCGTGATCGGCTTTGGCGCGAAGCTGGCTGCGGCGTTCAAAACCGGCTGCACACGCTTTGCCCGCAATTTTGAAGACTTCCTGCTTGGCTTTGCCCGCGGTTGGGTTGGCTGGCTGCTGTTTATCATTGTGGTTGCGGTGGTTGTTATGCTTGCAAGACGCAGCGCGCGCAGAAAGCGCAGCGGCGCATCCGGCGAAAAACGCTGCTTCCTCAAGCGCCGCAAGGCCGGACGCGAGGAAGTTGAAGCACCTGCGGACAAGTCCGAGCACGGCGAATAAACCCGGCGGAATACCGCAGTGGAAAAAACAAAAAAGCAAAGACCGTTCCGAACTTCGGAACGGTCTTTGCAGTTGTATATGGGGTGCGTTCAGGAGACGCTGCGATGGGCGCCGGAACGCGGCTTTTTGCCGCCGGGCTTGCGCAGGCCGATTCCCATCACCGCGCCGCAGATGCCGCCGATGATGTGGGTGAGCTGGGAAACATTGTCGGCGCTGGTGAGGCCGTTGTAGATCTCGCCGCCGATATAGATGATGAAAACGAGAATCAGCGTGAGGGGAATTCCGCCGGAGCGCATGCCGCCGAGCGAGGCCATCAGAATCATCATAAAAACGATGCCGCTTGCGCCGAGCAGCGCCGAGCCGGGAAACAGCAGCCATTGCAGCAGCCCGGAAATGAAAGCGGTGATGAGCATGGTGTAAAAAAGTGTCTGACTGCCGTAGCGCTCTTCCAGCGTTGGGCCGAGCACCAGCATCAGCGTGATGTTGCCGGAATAGTGGGCAAAGCTGCTGTGTCCCAAAACGTGGGTGAAAAAGCGCGGATAGGTCAGAAAATCGTTGAGCGGGGAGCGGAAAACGCAGAAAAACTTCATGGTGGATGCGTTGCGTGTGGCAATGCCGATGACAAGCACGGCAAAGCTCAGCAGCGCAAAATTCAGCGTTGTGGGTGCATTATACTGAATCAGCGGTGATTTCTTTTTCATAAGTGCCCATACCTTACTTTCCGAGCGCGCGGGTTTTGGCGTAGGCGGTTGAAACCGCGTCCATCACCGTGCCGCGGAATGCGCCGCGCTCCAGCGCGGAAACGCCCTCAATGGTGCTGCCGCCGGGGGAGCACACGGCATCTTTCAATGCGCCGGGGTGGCTGCCGCTTTCCACAAGCAGTTCGGCCGCGCCGGCAACGGACTGCGCTGCCCATGCAAGCGCGTCGCTGCGGCTCAGCCCGCAGCGCACGGCGCCGTCCGCCAGAGCTTCCACAAACATATAAGCAAAAGCGGGGGTGCAGCCGCCGATGACCATGCCGGCATCGGCGTGTGCTTCGTCCGTGAATCCCACCATACCGCAGGGTGCGAGCAGCTCCGCCAGCGGTGCGCTGTGTGCCTGCGCTGCGGCATTGCACGGCGCGATGAGCATCAAACCCTTGCCGATGGCGCAGGGAGTGTTGGGCAGAATGCGCACAATGGCAATCTCGCGCAGCTGCGCGTTGGCTTCGGTGAGCGCTTCGCGCATCGCCTCGCCTGTTACGCCCGCCGCCATCGAAACAATCACCTGACGGTCGCTGAGCACGGGAGCAATGCCGCGCAAAACCTCGCGGATCATGTTGGGCTTCACGCCGAGGAAAATATAGTCCGAACCCTGTGCGCACGCGGCGTTGGTGGCGGCGGTTTTGCAGCCGCAGGCCGCGGCAACTGCTTCGGCCTTTGCCATGGTGCGGTTTGTAACGGTGACGGATTGGGGATCAGCGGCAGAGCAGACCGCGCGAATGATCGCGCCGCCCATGTTGCCGGTTCCGATAAAGGCGAGCTTCATAAACGATGCACTTCCTTACGTTGATAGCTTAATTTCCTAATTTTAGCATATCGCAAACGCTTTCGCAAGAGGGCACCACGGCGGGGGATTGACGCGCATGGTATAATTAGTAACTGGAATTAAAATACTTTTTGGAAGTGAATGCATATGACAAAGGTTGACATTTTCTCCGGTTTTCTGGGCGCCGGAAAGACCACGCTGATCAAAAAACTGATTGCGGAAGCCTATGCCGGGCAGAAGCTGGTTTTGATTGAAAACGAGTTTGGCGAAATCGGTATCGACAGCGGTTTTATGCAGGAAGCCGGAATTCAGGTGAACGAGCTCAACTCCGGCTGCATCTGCTGCTCCCTTGTGGGCGATTTTTCGCAGGCGCTGCATAAGGTTGTGGAGGAGTATGCGCCCGACCGCATCCTGATTGAGCCGAGCGGCGTTGGCAAGCTGAGCGATATTATCCGTGCCGTTGCCGCTGTGGATGGTGTGGAAGTGAACAGCGCCACCACGGTTGCCGATGCGGGCAGAGTTCGTATGTTTATGAAAAATTTCGGCGAATTTTATTCCGACCAGATCACCTGCGCCGGTGCAATCGTTCTTTCGCGCACGCAGAATGTCAGCGAGGAAAAGCTTGACAGCGCGCTGGAACTGCTGCGTGAGCAGAATCCCGATGCCGTGATCATCACAACACCCTGGGATGCGCTGGACGGTTCCCGGATTCTGGAAGCGGTGGAGCGGACAGACACGCTGGAAGCGGCCATGAAGGAACTGGTGCACGACCATGCCCAGCATCACCACGATCACCATGGGCATGAGCATCACCATCATGAGGGCGAATGCAGCGATCCGCACTGCGGCTGCCACGAGCACCACGAGCATCACCACCACGATCACCATGGGCATGAGCATCACCATCATGAGGGTGAATGCAGCGATCCGCATTGCAGCTGCCATGACCACGGTCACGATGCCGACGAGGTGTTTGTCAGCTGGGGTGTTGAAACGGCGAAGAAGTTCACCGAGGCGGAGATGCAGCAGATGCTGTCTGCGCTGGATGATGCGGAGAAGTTTGGTATGGTGCTGCGTGCCAAGGGCATTGTGGACAGCGGCGAAGGACAGTGGATTTACTTTGACCACGTTCCCGGTGAGGCGCAGGTGCGCCGCGGTGCGCCGGGTGTGATCGGCCGCCTCTGTGTGATTGGCAGCGGACTGAATAAAGATGCGCTCAAGGCGCTGTTTGGAGTGTAAAAATAATACCATGCAGGACGATCTTGTTAGACTTGAGGCAAATCCGGATCTGCCGGTGTATCTTTTCACCGGCTTTATGGAGGCCGGGAAAACCAAATTTATCCAGCAAACGCTGGAGGACAAGCGCTTTGAAACAGGCGAACGCACGCTGCTGATCATCTGCGAAGAGGGCGAGGAGGAATATGATCCCGAGCGCTTTGTGGGCAGAAAGGTGATCGTGCGCCGTGTGGAAAAGGAAACGGACTTCACGACGGAACTGCTGCGTCAGTGGCAGTTTGACACCGGATGCGAGCGCGTGCTTGTGGAGTGGAACGGCATGTGGATGCTTGATACGCTCTATCGCGCCATGCCGGAACGCTGGGTTGTGTATCAGGAATTTATGTTTGCCGATGCGCGCAGTTTTCAGCTCTATAACGCCAACATGCGCCAGCTGATGTTTGACAAGCTGCAAAGCTGCGAGCTTTTGGTGCTCAACCGCTTTGACCGCAGCGAGGACATCATGCCCTACCACAAAATCGTGCGCGCGGTAAACCGCCGCTGCGATATCGCCTATGAAGATGAAAGCGGCAAGGTTCGCTATGACGACATCGAAGACCCGCTGCCGTTTGACAAAGCGGCAAAAAGGATCGAAATTGCGGACAGGGACTACGCTTTGTGGTATCGCGATCTGAACGAGGAGCTGCCCGATTACGACGGGAAAACGGTGCGCTTCAAAGCGCAGGTTGCGCTTTCCGACGAACTGGAACCGGGCACGATCATCGTTGGCAGACAGCTGATGAACTGCTGCGCGGAGGACATTCAGTTTGCGGGACTGATTGCAACGGGCAATACGCTTGCGGGCGTGCAAAGCGGCGATTGGGTCAGCCTGACGGCGAAGCTGCGCGTGCAGGCCCATCCGGGCTACACCCAGCCGGGACCTGTTTTGAAGATTTCCGAAATTTCTGCGGCTGCGCCTGCGGAGGAAGAGGTTGCAACGTTCTATTGATGCCGATTTTTGCGGCACAGTGTAAATAAAAGAAAAAGGGACCGTTAACCGATCGCAAAACGCGAATCGGATAACGGTCTTTTTTGTTTTGATTATGCTGCCGTCAGCCTTTTTCCGTGTAGAGCTGCAGCACGATATCGCGAAACACTTCGCCCGTTTCCGTGAGCAGGGCGGGATTCCATACAAACACGGTGTCCGCACGGGCGTCGTCGCCTTCAATGGGGAAGGTGACAATGTTCGGACGCTGATACAGTTCGCGCAGCGCACCCGGCAAAATGGCAACGCCGAGTCCTGCGTTGACGGAAAGCAAAACGCTCTCGGCGCGGTTGTAGATGCTGACGATATGCGGACTGAAGCCGCGGTTGCGGCAGATGTTCGTAATCTTTTTGTCCAGCGAAACGTCGGATTTCGGCACGGTGACAAAGGGGTGGCGTGCAACGGTTGACCAGTCGCGCAGGTCGATTGTGTGGGCAATGCTGCGGTTGACAAACAGCTCCAGCCGCCCGTGGGCAATCACTTCGGAGGCGTAGCCCATGTTGTCGGGCATCATGGTGTCCACGCCGAAGTAGAAGTCATGCGTATTCTCGCGCAGGGCTTCGATCAGTTCCGTGCCTTCAAGCAGGCTGATGTCTGCCTGAATGTCCGGGTGATCGGCATAAAGCGGCACAAGGCAGTCGCTCACATGGTAGCTTGCTGAGGAGAGCGCCGCGATGCGGATGTGGCCAACGGTGCCCTCGGCCATGTTGCGCATGCGGGTTTCCGCGCGGTCTTTGATGGCGAGGATTTCCTGCACATAGGGCAGAAGTTCGCGTCCGGCATCGGTGAGGAGAACGCCGCGCTTGGTTCTGCGCACCAGCTCCAGCCCCAGCGAGGTTTCCAGCGTTTTCAGCTGATGGCTCACTGCGGGCTGGGAGATGCCGTACTGCTCGGCAGTGCGGGAAATATTCTGCGTGCGCGCAACGGAGGCAAACAGTTCGTATTGCAGCATGTTCATATGCGGAAACCAGCTCCTTCCGAACAAACGAAAATCGTGGATACCGGCAATCAACCGGCATCCACGATTTTACCATGCTTATAACTCGTGTGCAAGATATAAAATTTGATTATACCTTCAGTTTGACGTTCAGCGAGGATACGCCGCCGGGGGCGATCTTGAGCTTCGGGAGGGCGCGGAAGCGGGATGCGTCCGCTGCGGGAAGCGCGGCAAAATCTGCGATGGAGGGCGAAACAGCTGCGCTTTCGCTGCCGCGGTTAACGGCAACAATGCGCGCTTCGGTGTCCGTCCAGCGCAGGATGCATACCACGTCATCACCGTATGCCGCAAAAGCGGCGTTGCCGTGGCGCAGTGCTTCGCTGGCGTTGCGTGCCGCAGCAAGGCGGGCATAGTAGCTGCGCAGGGAATCGGGGCGGCGGCGGTAAGGCGCGCGGCAGAAGGGATCACGGAATCCCTGCATGCCTTCCTCGTCGCCGTAGTAGATGCAGGGGATGCCGGGCAGCGCAAACTGCAGCGCGGCGCAGAGCTTCTGCAGCGCCCGGCCGCGGGCATTCTGCGCGGGAGTGAGCGTGTGGAGCGCCTGCTGCTCGCGGGAAAGGCCGCTGCCGTCTTCGCCGCAGCCGAGCACGGTGCGGATGCGTGCGGTGTCGTGAGAGCTGAGCAGATTCATCAGGCAGCGATACATCGGGGCGGGGTAAGAGAGCTTTTGGTCGAGTAAAAAGCGCTGCAGCGCGGGCGCGTTCAGTCTGCCGAGCGCAAAGTCGATGAGCGCGGTGCGCAGGGGATAGTTCATCACGCTATCAAGCCCCTTGCCGAGGGCATAGGTGCGGCGAACGCCGTAGCTGATTTTTGTGGTGGCGTCTTCCCAAACCTCGCCGAGCAGGAGCGCATCCGGCTTTTGTGCTTTAACGGCGTCGCGCATCAGGGCAATCACTTCGTCGGGCAGTTCGTCGGCAACGTCAAGCCGCCAGCCGCAGGTGCCCTGCCGCAGCCAGTGACGGATCACGCTGTCGTCGCCGGTGATGATGAATTTTTGCCAGTCCGGGTTGGTTTCGTCCACCTCCGGCAGGGAGCGGAAGCCCCACCAGCAGCGGTATTCATCCGGGAAATCGCGGAAATCGTACCAGGGATAATAGGGGCTTTCCTTGCTTTGGTAAGCGCCGGGCCCGGGATAGTGACCGTATTTGTTGAAATAGATACTGTCGTCGCCGGTGTGGGAAAAAACGCCGTCGAGCACGATGTGCATTCCCAGCTTTTGCGCCGCGGCGCAAAGGGCGCGGAAATCGGCCTGTGTTCCGAGCATGGGGTCGATTTTTCGATAGTCGGCGATGTTGTAGCGGTGATTGGAGTCGGATTCGAAGATGGGGTTTAAGTACAGGCAGCGAACGCCGAGCGCGTGCAATTCCGGCAGGCGGTCGGTGATGCCGCGCAGCGTGCCGCCGTAAAAGTCGTTCGGGCGGTAATGCTCGCCGTCGTCGGAGCCGGGACGGTATTTGACGGGCTCGTTCCAGCTGCCGTGCACCTCGATGCTGCGCTTTTTGCCGCGGTGATACTTCACGCCTTTTTCAAAGCTGCTGCCGCCGGGCGCGAAGCGGTCGGGAAACACCTGATACATCACGGCGCCTTCCGCCCATGCGGGAGTTTCGAAGTTTGCGTCGTAAACGGTGATGGTCCAGGGGTGCATATCGCTTCCGCCGATGCCGTCGGTGCCGTAGTTCACATCCTGGGCCAGACGGAACGCGTAGTGCACAAGACCGGGCTGCTCGGGGGCGCGGAAATCTACGGAGAAAAATCCGTCGGCATCTTTGTGCATGGGGATCACCTCGTCGTCCGCCAGAAGCTCTGCGTAACCGGAGATCTCCGTGGCTTTCAGGCGCAGACGCACGGTTTCGCCGCATTTTACGGCGCCGAGGGGGCTGCGGTAAAGCTCCAGCGTACTGTCATGCTCCACGAGGGCGCGTTCCGCGGGCAAAACGGAGAGGTAGAGTCTGCCGTATTCCACGGCGGCGGGGCCGAAGGAATAGTCGCCGCCCATGGCGCTGTCGATCAGCTTTGCCATTGCGGGACGGTTTTGGTAGGTTGCCAGTGCGTAGGCCACCGTGCCGAGCAGGGTGCCGACGTTGAAATCATAGAAGGAAAAGCCGTTGCCTTCGCCGGTGAAGCGGTTGTAAGGGCGCACGGTATCGCGCAGACCGCCGACCTCATGCACGATGGGCAGCGTGCCGTAGCGCATGGCGATGAGCTGCGAAAGGCCGCAGGGTTCAAACGCGGAGGGCATCAGCAAAAAGTCCGCGCCCGCGTAGATGCGGCGGGAGAGCGGCTCACTGTAAGCCAGATAGGCGCAAAGCCTGCCCTTGTAGCGCTGCTCCATTGCACGCATGGCGTCTTCGTAAGCGGCGTCGCCCGTGCCGAGGAGCACCACGGCGGCACCCTGCTCCATGATGGTGTCGAGCGCCTGCAGCACCAGATCGAAACCTTTCTGCGCGGTCATGCGCGTGACCATGGCGATCAGGGGTGTATCTGCGTCAACTTTGGTGAGGTTCAGCTCTTTGAGCAGCGCCAGCTTGTTCTCGCGCTTTTTCTCCGGACAACTGCGGTCAAAATTGCACACCAGCGCGGAATCGTCGGCGGGGTTGAACACTTCGGTGTCCAACCCGTTGAGGATGCCGGAAACATCGCAGCCGCGATACAGCAGCAGATCCTGCAGCGTTTCGCCGAAGGCGGGGGTGCGGATTTCGTCGGCGTAGGTGGGGCTGACGGTGTTGACACGGTCGGCAAACAGGCAGCCTGCTTTCATAAAGTTTGCGCAGTCACCGTGGCGGATGCCGTCGATGGAATACCAGCGCGGATCAATGCCGAACAGGGCGTTGGCCCGCTCGAAGCTCAGCCAGCCCTGAAACGCCATGTTGTGTATGGTCAAAACGGTTTTCAGCGCGCCCTGCGGACGAACCTGATACTGCGTTTTGATCAGAAACGGCAGCATGGCGGTGTGCCAGTCGTTGCAGTGGAGCACGTTGGGCGCATAATCCGGCAGCAGCGGGATTGCGTCGAGCACCGCGCGCTGGAAGAAGGCATACTGCTCCACCTCGGCTTCACCGCCGCGGTAGATTTTGTCGCCGAAATAGTATTCGCTGTCGATGAGGTAAACCGTGAGACCGGGCAGCTCCAGCAGCTCCAGACCGGCGTATTGACGGTCCCAGCCGAAGTCCACGAAGAAATGGCAAAGATGCTTCACCTCGGCGGCGTATTTATCTTTGATGCAGCGGTGGTAAGGCGTGATGACGCGCGCGTCGAAGCCGAGGGAATTCAGCGCCTTGGGCAGCGCGCCGACCACATCGGCCAACCCACCGGTTTTGCTCAGCGGCGAGCACTCGGCTGCGGTGACAAGCACACAGGGAAGAGTTTCTCTTCCTTTCAGAAGCAGAAGACGTTCAAGCTCGGGATTCATGCGGCTCCTCCTTGAAATCGTAGTAGATGCAGCTCAGCGGCGGCAAAGAGAGAAATGCGGAATGGGAACAATCGCGAAACGGTCTGTCCAGCGCGGCAATGGGCTGTAGCGGGGATTGTCCGCCGCCGCCAAAGCGCACTTCATCGCTCGACAAAATCGGCTCGAGCGTTCCTGCGCAGGGCAGCGCCACCTGCAGCTCCCACGGCGTGGGGGTGAAATTGCATACGCACACGATGCGCTGGCCGCTGTTGGATATGCGCATCAGTGCAATGCAGCTGCGGTCGGCATCGTCCACGTTGAGCCACGCAAAGCCCGACCAGCTGTCGTCGCGCTCCCAGAGTGCGGGAGTGTTTACATACAGTCGGTTCAGCGCCTGATACCAGACCTGCATCTGCGCGTGGCGGGGATACTCCAGCAAAAACCAGTCCAGTTCCTTTTGGAAATCCCATTCGATAAACTGTCCGTACTCGCCGCCCATGAAAATGTGCTTTTTGCCCGGGTGGGCAAAGGTGAAGCCGTAGAGCGTGCGGAGATTGGCAAATTTATCGTCGTATGTACCGGGCATTTTGTCCAGCATGGATTTTTTGCCGTGCACAACCTCGTCGTGGGAAAAAGCGAGGATGAAGTGCTCGGTGAACGTATACATCATCGAAAAGCTCAGCTTGGTGTGGCTGCCGCGGCGCCAAAGCGGGTCAAGCTCCATGTAGTCGAGCGTGTCGTGCATGAAGCCCATGTCCCATTTGAAGTGGAAGCCGAGTCCGCCCCGGTCCGTCGGGCCGGTAACGCTGGGAAATGTGCTGCTCTCCTCGGCAATGCTGATGCCGCCCTCGCTGCGGACGAAATCGTTGATTTCCTGCAGCAGCGAAACCGCGTCCAGATCAACGTCGCCCCCGAAGCGGTTGGGGATATAGTCGCCGCCGCGGTTGAAGCTGAGATAGAGCATGCTGCTGACCGCGTCCATGCGGAAACCATCCACATGGTATTCGCGCAGAAACATCGCTGCGGAGGACTTCAGAAAGCTGCGGACAGCGGGATTTGCGTAATCGAAAATGAGCGTGCCCCAATCCGGGTGCGCGGCCATTTTCGGATCGCGGCGCTCATAAAGCGGCGTGCCGTCAAAGTAGGCGAGCGCATGGGCGTCGCGCGGGAAGTGCGCCGGAACCCAGTCGAGAATCACGCCGATGCCGCTGCGGTGGAGCGTATCGACCAGATACATAAAGTCCTGCGGCGTGCCGTAGCGGCTGGTGGGGGCGAAATAGCCCGTCACCTGATAGCCCCATGACGGTGCGAAAGGATATTCGGTTACGGGGAGCAGCTCCACGTGCGTGTAGCCCATTTCTGTACAGTATGCGGCAAGCTGCTCGGCGATGCTGTGATAATTCGGGAAGTGAGCGCCCGGTTCGGGGGCTTTCCATGAGCCGAGGTGCAGCTCATAAACGGATATGGGTTGGCAGTGGGGGTAGCGCATGGCACTGTGATGGCGGTCAAGAAAATCCGCGTCATGCCACGAATATCCGCCGATATCCCAAACTCTGCTGCCGTTGGCGGGCGGCGTTTCGCAATGCGAGGCATAGGGGTCGGATTTCAAAACGGTGTTGCCCCAGTGGTCGGTGACGGCGTATTTGTAGATCTCGCCCTGCTTTGCACTGTGGCAGAGTGTCCATGCGCCGCAGTCCAGCCGCGTCATCGGAACGGGAGACCAGCCGTTGAAATCGCCGGTCAGCGCAACGGCTGCGGCATTGGGCGCCCACACGGTGAAGCGCCACAGTCCGTCGCCGGCAAAATGGCAGCCGAACAGCTTATAAGCGTCGAAACTCTCGCCGCGGAGAAAGCGGTCCAGCGCGACAAAATCAATGCTGCGGGAATCGTCCATCGGGCACCTCCGAAAAATAATTTCCTGCTTACCATTATAATAGAAATCCGCCGCAACTGCAACAAGGGGAAAGCAAAATGCCGCAGGATTTTCCCTGCGGCATTTTTGCATGAAACGGGCTTGCGTTATTCATTTTCCGTGCGCTTTGCGTCGGCACCGCGTGGCTCACTGCTTCGGCTTGGCGGCGGGGGCTTCGGGTTCCTTCACAGCTTCGGCAAGGCCGACGGCGAGACCGGCAAGGCTTTGCAGCTCGCTCGGGATGATGATCTTGGTTGCGCGGCCGTTTGCGGCGGCGGCAAAAGCCTCCAACGCTTTGAGCTTGATCACGGCTTCGGAGGGTGCGGCTTCGTTGATCAGGCGCAGGCCCTCGGCGGTTGCGCGCTGCACGGAGAGGATAGCTTCCGCCTGGCCCTGGGCCTCCAGAATGGACTGCTGTTTTTTTGCATCCGCACGCAGAATGGCGGATTCCTTTTCGCCCTCGGCGGTGAGGATGGCGCTGCGCTTTTCGCCCTCGGCGCGCAGAATGGCCTCGCGGCGCTCGCGTTCGGCCTTCATCTGCTTTTCCATCGCGTTCTGAATCTCTTTGGGCGGCAGAATGTTTTTCAGCTCAACGCGGTTCACCTTGATGCCCCAGGGGTCGGTTGCCTCGTCGAGAATGGCGCGCATCTTTGTGTTGATCACATCGCGGCTGGTCAGGCACTGGTCAAGCTCCAGATCGCCGAGGATGTTGCGCAGCGTGGTGGCGGTGAGGTTTTCGATGGCAACCATCGGGTGCTCAATGCCGTAGGTGTAGAGTTTCGGGTCGGTGATCTGGAAATAGACAACCGTGTCGATCTGCATGGTAACGTTGTCCTTGGTAATCACGGGCTGGGGTGCAAAATCCGCAACCTGCTCTTTCAGCGAAACTTTTTTCGCAACAGTGTCGATAAAGGGAATTTTCATGTGAAGGCCAACGTTCCAGGTGGCGTTGTAAGCGCCGAGACGCTCGATGACGAAGGCACTTGCCTGCGGCACGACGCGAATATTGCGCACGAGAATGAAAATAATCAGCGCGATCACTGCCGCGAGCACCACGCCGGGGAAGTTGAGAAGCATACGGTAAGGCATACGGTTTTTCCTCCTGGTTCAGATGATTGTTTTTTATTCGGCCACGGGCGCCGTGTCGGGCTCCACGATGAGCCGGACGCCGCGGATTTCCAGCACGCGCACGATCTCGCCGGGTTCCAGCGTGGCACCGTTTGCGGTGCGGGCTGTCCAGATCTTGCCGTCGGCAAACACGGTGCCGGTGCCGGAGAGTTCGTCGATGCGCTCTTTCACCACGGCGCGTTCACCGATCACGCGGTCGGCGTTTGTGGCGGTGGTGCGGGTGTTGATATATTTTTTCACCAGCGGTCTCGTTGCCGCCAGCGTGATGACGGAGATCAGGGCAAACCAAAGAACCTGCAGCCAGGGCGGCGCGCCCAGCAGCGCGGAAAGCAGCGCGCAGAGCGAACCCAGAGCAAACCAGACCGAAGCAAGGCCGACGGTGCAAAATTCGATTACGATGAAAGCGACCAGTGCAATCGCCCAAAGCAAAACCATCGCAATTCCTCCTTTGTGTGAGATGATTACCATTACAATAACTTATATCATATTTACTTTCAAGAAATTTATGCCGCTGCGGCCGGTTTTTATGCGACAATATGAAAAATAACTAAATTAGCGTGCGAAAGTTTTACGAAGCAGCGTGAATTGCGGTATTTACTTTTACGATGTAAAGCTGTAAAATGTACAAGTGGCAAAGTGTGCCGAGAGATATAACAGGAGTGAAAGACTAAGAATGAATAAGCATATTAAAAAGCCCCGCAACGAAGAACTTTACCGCGCGATTCTCCAGATGGAAACCGTGGAAGAATGCATGAGATTTTTCGACGATCTTTGCACCGTGACCGAACTGCAGGCAATGGAGCAGCGCTATCAGGTTGCGGTCTTGCTGCATCAGGGACTGATCTATAACGATATTCTTGCCCAAACCGGTGCATCCAGCGCAACCATCAGTCGCGTAAACCGTTCGCTGCAGTACGGCGCGGACGGATATGCCGTTGCGTTTGAGCGTCTCGGAATCACCGGCCCGGAGGACAAATGAGCGTGTACGGGCCGCTGGCGGAATGGTACGACGGCTTCACCCGCGACGTTCCGTACGATGAGTTTGCGGACTTTTACGAAAATGCACTGCATCGGGAGGGGAAGGAACGTCTTACCCTCCTTGATTTGTGCTGCGGCACCGGCACGCTGACGCTGATGATGGCAGACCGCGGCCATGAGCTCATCGGGGTGGACTGCTCGCCGGAGATGCTCTGTGTGGCGGCGGAAAAAACCGCGGCGGCGAATTGCGCGGTGAAGCCGATGTTTCTGTGTCAGGAGGCGGCGGAACTGGACCTTTACGGCACGGTGGAGGGCGCTTTTTGCTCGCTTGACGGCATGAACTATCTCCCGCCGGAGGATTTGCCGGAGCTGTTTCACAGGCTGCACCTGTTCATTGAGCCGGGCGGGCGATTTGCATTTGATTTCCACTCCCCCGCGCATCTGCGCGAACTGGACGGCGGCGTGTTTGTCGACGAGAGCGAGGATGTTTTGTGCCTGTGGCGCGGAGAATTTGATGAGGAAGAAAACGCGCTGTTTTACGGCATGGACATTTTTCGACGCGAGGGTGTGCTTTGGCGCCGCGAGGAGGAAGAGCATCTGGAATACGCCCATGCGCCGGAGCTGCTGAAAGCGCTGCTTGAATCGGCGGGCTTTGAAAATGTTCGCATTGTTTGCGACGGGCCGCAGCACGGAATGGGCCGGCTGTGCATGATTGCGGAAAACGGCAGCCACTGACACGGCATACAACCAAAATTTTTGAAATCAGAGGAAACGGCAATGGGAAAAATCTATCGCGCCGTTGGCGGCGATGAGTTTATTAAAATTTCCGTGATTGAAGGGCGCGACATTGTGGAGCGCGCCAGACAGATTCACGGCCTTGCGCCCACAGCCTGCGCGGCGCTGGGACGTACGCTTTGTGTTGTCAGCATCATGGGCGACATGATGAAAGAAGACGATGCAACCGTAACCGCCCGTCTGGACGGCGGCGGACCGATTGGCGCGGTTGTAGCGGTGAGCGACAATACGGGCAATGTGCGCGGCTATGTGGGAAACCCCGCGTGCGACCTGCCGCTGCGCGGCGACGGAAAGCTGAATGTCGGCGGCGCTGTCGGCTGCGACGGATTGCTGACCGTGAGCCGCGATATCGGCCTGAAAGAGCCCTATAACGGCGCAACGGCCCTGGTCAGCGGCGAGATTGCCGAGGACTTTACGCGCTATTATGCCGAGAGCGAGCAGATCCCCGCTGCGGTTGGTTTGGGTGTGCTTGTGGATACGGACTGCAGCGTGAAGGCGGCGGGCGGGTTTCTGGTTCAGCTGATGCCGGGGGCACCCGACGGGCTGATTGAGAAGCTGGAGGATAATATTTTCTTCATGGATACGCTGACCACCATTCTGGACGAGGACGGTCCGGAAGAGGTGATCCGCCAGGTGCTGAAGGATCTGGACAGCCACATCGTTGAGATTCACGACGTGGAGTATCGCTGCGGCTGCAGCCGCGAGCACGTGGCTGCAGCGCTGCAGAGCATCGGCGCGCAAACGCTTGAAAGCCTTGCAGCGGAAGCGGATGTGACAACCGTGGACTGCCAGTTTTGCGGACAGCAGTATAATTTTTCGGCGGACGAACTGAGGGTCATGGCAAAAAACTGAAAAAGAAAAGTGTAAAAAATCAAAAATACGCTTGACAAGAGTATGTGGGTTTAGTATAATGACAAAGCGCTGTTTGAGATGCGCCTTTTCAAGGAGGCATAGCTCAGCTGGTTAGAGCACCTGCCTTACAAGCAGGGGGTCACTGGTTCGAGTCCAGTTGTCTCCACCATACATATACCCACATATTTGCCTCGGTAGCTCAGTAGGTAGAGCAGCGGACTGAAAATCCGCGTGTCGCCAGTTCAATTCTGGCCTGAGGCACCATATGCGGCCTTAGCTCATCTGGTAGAGCGCCACCTTGCCAAGGTGGAGGTAGCGAGTTCGAGCCTCGTAGGCCGCTCCACAAAAAACGTTTTGCTCCGAAAGGAGCAAAACGTTTATATGGCGCCATAGCCAAGCGGTAAGGCAGCGGACTGCAAATCCGCGATTCCCCGGTCCGATTCCGGGTGGCGCCTCCAAACGAAAACCGGACCTGTTGATTGCAACAGGTCCGGTTTTTTGCTGCCTGCGGATATGCGCGGCGGATATGCAAAAATGCCCGCGGCGGTTTGAAGAATCAAACGGCCACGGGCATTTGATTTTGGTTTTACGGTAGGGCGGATTAGAAGTTGATCTCTTCGCCCTTCTTCATGCGGTCATGGAATTCTGCGGCAGCGCAGAACAGAACGTCGCCGGAGGAGTTGATTGCGGTTTCCAGAGAATCCTGTACAACGCCGATGATGAAGCCGACGCCGACCATCTGCATGGCGATATCCTGACCGACACCCAGCAGGGAGCAGGCCATGGGGATGAGCAGCAGGGAACCGCCGGCAACGCCGGAAGCGCCGCAGGCGCCGAGGGTTGCGACGAAGCACAGCAGAACGGCGATCAGGATGTTGACCTGAATGCCCTGGGAGAAAGCGGCGGTCAGCGCCATGACGGCGATGGTGACAGCGGCACCGTCCATGTTGATGGTAGCACCCAGGGGAATGGCGACGGAATAGTATTCCTTGTCCAGACCGAGCTTTTCGCAAAGCTTCATGTTTACGGGGATGTTGGCGGCGGAGCTGCGGGTGAAGAATGCGGTGATGCCGGACTCCTTCAGGCAGCGCAGCACCAGGGGATAGGGGTTGCGGCGCAGGGTGATGCCAACCAGGAGCGGGTCAACCACGAGCGCAACGAGCAGCATGCAGCCGACCAGGATCACCAGCAGCTTGCCGTAATCGGTGAAGATTTCCAGACCGTACTCGCTGATGGAGGAGAAGACCAGACCCATGATGCCGAAGGGGGCGAGCTGGATCACCCAGCCGACAGCGGCGGAAACGGCGGCGGAGATGTCGTTGAGGACTTCCTTGGTTTTGTCGCTTGCGAGCTTGCGCAGTGCCAGACCGAAGATGATGGCCCATGTGAGGATGCCGATGTAGTTGCCGTTGATGATGGAGCTGAGGGGGTTGGTCACCATGTTGCCGAGCAGGGTGCGGAACACTTCGCCCAGACCGGCGGGAGCGGTTCTGTCCACCGCGTCGGCCAGACGAATGGTAACCGGGAACAGGTACATTGCGATCACGGCCACGATGGCGGCAAGGAACGTGCTGAGCATGTAAAAGATGATGACGGTGCGGAAACGCTTGCCGATGCCGGATGCGGCGCTGGCAAGAGAAGCGATGACCAGAACAAAAACCAGAAGCGGAGCGATGGACTTCAGCGCACCGACAAAAATGTCACCAAAAACAGCCACAACCGTGAACTGCGGGGCCAGCAGACCGAGCGCAACACCGATCACCAGACCGATTACGATGCGCAGGATCAGAGGAGAATCAACGTAGGATTTAACAAGTTTTTTCATATTTCCTCCAAAAAATCTCTCTTTTGTTTTTTTGCAGCCCAACTACTATAGCACACTTACAATATAAAAACAACAAGCTAAGCGACGGATTTTACGGGTTTTTCTCCGGGCGTTGTGTCAAAATTAACAATATCCGAAAAGCTGAAACGGAGTGCGCGGACGGCGTCGGTGCGCCCGGAAAAAGCGCGCTGAAACACGTCGGAAATACGTCGGAAACACGTCGGAAATACGGCCGCCGGCGGGGAAACTGCCTCTTTTCATTTTTGCCTTGCTGCGGTATAATATAATGATTACATTGCGGTTTGGAGAAACGTTATGGCGGAATTCAAAGTTGTAAGTGAATACACCCCGTCCGGCGACCAGCCGGAGGCGATAGCCGCGCTGACGCAGGGCTTTCGCGACGGGCTGCGCGAGCAGGTTTTGCTGGGCGTAACGGGCAGCGGAAAAACCTATACCATGGCAAAAGTGATCGAGCAGCTGCAGCGGCCCGCGCTGGTGCTGGCGCACAACAAAATTCTTGCGGCGCAGCTGTGCAGCGAGTTCCGCGAGTTTTTCCCCAACAACGCCGTAGAGTATTTTGTCAGCTATTACGATTATTACCAGCCTGAGGCCTATATCCCCAGCACGGACACTTACATTGAAAAGGACGCTTCCATCAATGAGGAGATCGACCGCCTGCGCTTGTCCGCCACGGCATCGCTGCTGGAGCGGCGCGACGTGATCGTGGTGGCTTCGGTCAGCTGCATTTACGGCCTTGGCGAGCCGGACGATTTTATGAATATGATGGTGAATCTGACGCTGGGCGCGGAGATGAGCATCGACGAGCTGCTGCGCCGCCTGACGGACATTCGCTATGAACGAAACGACATCGCGTTTGAGCGCAACATGTTCCGCGTGCGCGGCGATACGGTGGAGATCTGGCCGGCTTACTGGGCGAGCAGCGCCATCCGGGTGGAATTTTTCGGAGATGAGATCGACCGCATCAGCGAGATCAATCCGCTGACGGGCGCGCTCGTGCGGCGGCTCAATTCCATCCCCGTATGGCCTGCGAGCCATTATGTTACAACGCATGAAAAGATGGAGCGCGCTGTGCGGGAAATTCGCCGTGAACGTGACGAGCGTGTGCAGTGGTTCAAGGAAAACGAAAAGCTCATTGAGGCGCAGCGCCTCAATGAGCGCGTGAATTACGATATCGAGATGCTCACCGAACTGGGCTATTGTTCCGGCATCGAAAACTATTCCCGCATTATCTCTCAGCGCCCTGTGGGATCTGCTCCTATGACGCTGCTGGACTATTTTCCGGACGATTTTATCCTCTTTGTGGACGAAAGCCATGTTACGCTGCCGCAGGTGCGCGCAATGTATAACGGCGACCGCGCACGCAAGGAGAGCCTGGTGAATTTCGGCTTTCGTCTGCCGTCCGCGTTTGACAACCGGCCGCTGAAATTTGAAGAATTTGAGCAGCGCATTTATCAGGCGTGCTATGTTTCCGCAACGCCGGGTGACTATGAGCGCGAGCGTGCGGGACAGATTGCCGAGCAGGTGATCCGCCCCACGGGACTGACCGATCCGATGATCGAGGTGCGCCCTGTGGAGGGGCAGATTGACGATCTGATCGGCGAGATCCATCTGCGTGCGGAAAAGCAGCAGCGTGTGCTTGTGACCACGCTGACCAAACGCATGGCGGAGGATTTGACGGACTATCTCGGCAATGCGGGAATCCGCTGCCGGTATATGCACCACGATGTTGACGCGATGCAGCGTATGGAGATCATCCGTGACCTGCGTCTCGGCGAATACGATGTGCTCATCGGCATCAACCTGCTGCGTGAGGGTCTTGACCTGCCCGAAGTGAGCCTTGTGGCGATTCTGGACGCGGACAAGGAAGGCTTCCTGCGCAGCGAAACGAGCCTGATCCAGACCATCGGACGCGCCGCGCGCAATGCTGAGGGCACGGTGATCATGTATGCCGACACCGTTACGCGCAGCATGAAAGCCGCCATCACGGAAACCGAGCGCCGCCGCGCGAAGCAGACGGCGTATAACGAAGCGCACGGCATCGTGCCGAAAACCATCGTGAAGGACATCCGCGACCTGATGCAGATTTCCGACAGCAGCAGCGACATGAAGCGTGCCGGCAGCAACGTGAAGATGACGGACCGCGAGCGCCGCGCAGAGATCGAGCGGCTGGAGAAGCAGATGAAAGATGCTGCGAAGATGCTCGAATTCGAGATCGCGGCGGAACTGCGCGACCGCATTATTATGCTGAAGGGCGAAATTAAATGAAAAAACAAGTTTTGAGTTTGCTGCTGGCCGGCGTGCTGCTGGCAGCCGGGAACGGCTGCGCAAAGAAGCAGGCGAGCGCTGCGGTCCCGGCGGACAGGCCGTCGCCGCGTCCGGCCCCGACGGCAACCGTGCCGCCCGCATCGCCACCGGAACCTGTGCCGACACCGACTCCGGAACCCACACCGAAGCCGGAACCGCAGCGTGCCAGGCTCACGGTGGGTGGGGATATTGTGCTGCATTTGTCGCTTTACGATGAGGCTCTGCAGCCCGACGGCAGCTACGATATTTCCTATCTCTTTCAGGATGTGGAGCATTATATCAGCGAGGCGGACTATGCCATGTGCTGCTTTGAAGGCGCAATGCTGGGCGAGGGGACGCAGCTGAGCGGCTATCCGATGTTTTATGCACCCGACGGCGTTGCGGACAGCCTGAAAAAAGTCGGCTTCGACCTTGTGGCGCTTGCCTCCAATCACGGCATGGACGGCGGACAGGCGGGGCTTATCCGCACCATCGACTGCATGGAGCGGGCGGGGCTTGATCATATCGGAACTTACCGCACGCAGGAGGAGCGGGACGAGCACAGCGGCGTTTTGCTCCGGGACATCAACGGCATACGAGTTGCGTTTTTGAATTATTCCTACGGCACAAACGGAATCCCGATCGACAAATTTCCTTACGCGATGAACGTGTTTTGCGAAGACTATATGAGCGGATGCAGCCGCGTTCGCTACGATATGATTGAAGCGGACATGACGTATGCGAAATCGCTGGAGCCGGATGTGATTGCGGTGATTATGCATTGGGGCGCGGAGTATATCTGCACGCGCCAGCGGGCGCAGACCGAGCTGGCGGATTATCTCTTTGCGCAGGGCGCGGACCTTGTTCTGGGCGGACATCCGCATGTTCCGCAGCCGATGGAGATGCGAGAGATCGATAACGGTGACGGCACAACGCGCATGGGCTATCTTTGCTACTGCCTCGGCAATCTTGCCGCGCATATGCACGAGAGCAGCCATACAAACTGTACGCTGACCGCGCTGGTGCAGATTGAGCTGGAAAAGGACCTTGAAACGCAGGAAACCCGGATCTGCCGCGTGGAGTATGTGCCGATGGTGATGATGGACCAGCTGGACTATTGGGTGCTGGGCGACTGGCGCTTCCGTCTGCTGGATCTGCGCAAGGTGCTGGCGGCTTACGATGCCGGCGACGACAGCGGCTTCATGACCGATTATTTCTACAACGATCTTTCCGCACGACTGGCGCGGATTGAAGAGATTATGGGACCGGAATTGGTATACACCGCCGCTCCCGCTGTGGAGGAAGCATATGGCTGAAGTCAGAAATGATTTTACCAAGGGCAAAATGTGGCAGGTGATTCTGAAGATGGCCGTGCCCATGATGCTCGCGCAGTTGGTCAACGTTTTGTACAACGTGGTGGACAGAGTGTATATCGGGCATATCCCCGGCGTGGGATCGCTGGCTCTCACGGGGCTTGGCCTGACTATGCCGATCATCTCTGTGATCACCGCGTTTGCCAATCTGTGCGGCTCCGGCGGCGGACCGCTTTGCTCGATTTCCCGCGGCGAGGGCAATAAAGAGCGTGCGGAGTTGGTGATGGGAAATACATTCACCCTGCTGCTGATTTTCGGCCTGACGCTGACGGTGCTGCTCTCCGTTTTTATGAACGACATCCTTGTGCTGTTTGGCGCGAGTGAGGACACGCTGCCTTATGCGGCGGAATATACCCGCATCTACCTGTTTGGCACGCTGTTTGTGATGATCAGCCTCGGCATGAATGCGTTTATCAATGCGCAGGGCTTTGCCAGAATGGGTATGCTCACGGTGATCGTGGGCGCGGTGGTGAACATCGTGCTTGACCCGATTTTTATCTTTGTGCTGGATATGGGCATTGCCGGTGCGGCGTGGGCAACGCTGATTGCCCAGTTTTGCTCCGCGGCGTGGGTGCTGCGCTTTTTGTTCAGCAGCAAGGCCATTTTGGATCTGCGTCCGGCATTTATGCGGCTGCGGGCCGATATTGTCGGGAGGATCCTTGCCCTTGGCGTTACGGGATTTGTGATGGGCGTTACGACCGGCCTGGTGCAGATTGCCTGCAATGTGCAGCTGCAGCGCTACGGCGGCGACCTGTATGTCGGCGTGATGACGGTGATCAACTCCGTGAGAGAAATCGCGTTTCTGGTCATGCAGGGGCTTGGCGCGGGCGCGCAGCCCGTGCTGGGCTACAATTACGGCGCAAAGGCGTATGACCGCGTGAGAACCGGAATCCGCTTTTTCTGCATCAGTTCGTTTTTGTATGCCTGCACGGTGTGGCTGCTGAGCATGCTGATTCCGGATTTGCTGATACAGCTTTTCAACCGCGACGCGGAGCTTCTGCGCGCGGGTGTGCCGGCAGTGCGCATTTATTTCTGCGGCTTTGTGTTCATGTCGATGCAGTCGGCGGGACAGTGCGTTTTTGTCGGGCTGGGCAAGGCAAAGTACGCGGTGGTGTTTTCCATGCTGCGCAAGGTGATCATTGTGCTGCCGCTGGTGTTTTTGCTGCCGATGATCCCCGCGCTGGGAGTTCACGGCGTTTTCTGGTCGGAGCCGATTTCCGATCTTTTGGGTGGGGGGGCATGCTTCCTGACAATGTTCCTCACCGTTTACAGAAAGCTTGGCAGGGAGGAAAAACTTGCCGGGCGGGAGGTTTGAATTATAATGAAACTGATGCTCATCGACGGAAACTCCATCGTCAACCGCGCATTCTACGGCATTCGCATGCTCAATGCGCCCGACGGCACGCCGACGAACGGCATTTACGGCTTTCTTACCATTTTGCAGCGGCTGCTGGATGAGGAAAATCCCGATGCGGTGTGCGTGGCGTTTGACGTGCATGCGCCGACATTCCGCCATTTGCGTTATGCCGAATATAAAGGAACGCGCAAGGGGATGCCGGAGGAGCTGCGGCAGCAGATGCCGGTGCTCAAGCAGGTTTTGGACGCGATGGGCATTGCGCGCGCGGAACTGGAAGGCTGGGAGGCCGACGACCTGCTCGGCACGCTGTCGCGCCGCTGCGAAGCCGAGGGACAGGAATGCGTGATCGTAACCGGCGATAAGGATTCGCTGCAGCTGATTACGGAAAAAACGCGCGTTTTGCATGTGAAAACCCGCATGGGCCAGACCGAAACCGTGAATTACACCCCGGCACGGTTTACGGAGGAATACGGTTTTGCGCCGCTGCGGATGATTGATCTGAAAGCGCTGATGGGCGACAGCAGCGACAATATCCCCGGCGTTCCGGGCGTTGGAGAAAAAACTGCGATGGCGTTGGTGCAGACTTACGGCGCGCTGGACGCGATCTATGCCGATCCGGACGCGCTGGATGTGAAGCCCGGCGTTCGGAAAAAGCTGGTTGAGGGCGAAGAAAGTGCGCGGATGAGTTTGGAACTGGCAACCATTCGCTGCGATGCGCCCATAGAATTTGACCTTACGCAGGCGTGCTGGAGCACAGCCGACTTCAAGCCGGCGCTTTACGGACTGTTTCTGCGTCTGGGTTTCACGAAACTGATCGAAAAATATAAACTCACGCCCGGAGTGGAAAGCGCCCCTGTGCGGGAATTTGCGGGCGAGTGCAAGAGCGTTGTTTTGCGTACGGCGGAGGACGTTCAGGCTGCTGCCGCGGCGCTTGCCGGAAAAACCGCCTGCGTTTACAGCGCCGATGGAATCACCGCTGTCAATATTGACGATGCCGGCGGTGCAACGGCTTATATTCTCTGCGAGGATGCCTTTGATGGCAACGCCGACGCAGCGTTTTGCGCGCTTTTGGCGCCGGAAGTGGAAAAAATCGGACACAACACCAAGGACATTATCCGCCGCCTTGTTTCTTTGGGACAGATCGCGGAGCCCTGGGCATTTGACACGGCGCTGGCGGGTTATCTGCTTGATGCCACGGCCGGCAGCTACGACATTACCCGCCTTTGCGTGACATACTGCGGCTTTGAGCCTTACCGCGCCGGAAAAGCGGATGCGCAAACCTCGCTGTTTGACGGTGAAAGCGCTGAAGAGCGCATCGGCGAAGCTGCGTCCATGGCGGCGGCGATCGCCTGCCTGCGCGATGCGCTGGACGAAAAGCTGCGCGAAAACGGCTGCGACCGACTCTATTACGAAGTGGAGCTGCCGCTTTGCGCGGTGCTGGCCGAGATGGAGCGAAACGGCTTTCTGGTGGACCGGGAGGCGCTGCGTGATTTCGGAGAGAGCATGGTGGATGCGATCGACGCGCTGCAAAAGAGTATCTGGAGTCTGGCCGGAACCGAATTCAATATCAATTCCCCGAAGCAGCTCGGCGAGGTTTTGTTTGAGCGGCTGATGCTGCCCGGCGGGAAAAAGACCAAAACCGGCTGGAGCACCAACGCCGACACGCTGGAAAAGCTGCGCGACAAGCACCCCATCGTGAACGAGGTGATGGAGTATCGCATGCTCACCAAGCTCAAAAGCACCTATGCCGACGGACTTTTGAAGGTGATCGACCCGGACGGCCGCATCCGCACAAGCTTCCAGATGACCGTTACGGCAACGGGGCGCCTATCGTCCACGGAACCGAATCTGCAGAATATTCCCGTTCGCCGCGAGTTTGGCGCGCAGATAAGAAAGATGTTTGTGGCGGCACCCGGTATGGTGCTGGTGGATGCGGACTACAGCCAGATTGAGCTGCGGCTGCTTGCGCATATTTCCGGCGACGAAACCATGATTGAGGCGTTTCGCAGCGGCGAGGATATCCATGCCGTTACCGCGTCGCAGGTGTTCGGTGTGCCGACGGCGGAGGTGACGCATCAGATGCGTTCCAATGCAAAAGCGGTGAATTTCGGCATCGTATACGGCATTTCGGCATGGTCGCTGGCGCAGGACATCGGTGTTTCCAACGCCGAGGCCAAAGCCTATATGGATGCCTATCTGGAAAAATACCACGGTGTGCGCGATTATCAGAAATCCGTTGTGGAGCAGGCGCGTGCCGACGGCTATGCCGTTACGCTCTACGGTCGGCGGCGTGCGCTGCCGGAACTGAAAAGCAGCAATTTCGCCATGCGGTCGTTTGGCGAGCGCGTTGCGCTCAATATGCCTGTTCAGGGCACGGCGGCGGATGTGATCAAGCTGGCAATGGTGCGTGTGCATGCGCGGCTGAAATCGGAAAAACTCGCGGCAAAGCTGATTTTGCAGGTGCACGACGAACTGATTGTGGAATGCCCGGAATGTGAAGCGGAACAGGTGCGGCAAATCCTCACGGAGGAAATGTGCGGCGCGGCTGCGCTGCGCGTGCCGCTGACCGCGGATGCAGGCCTTGGCAAAAGCTGGGCGGAAGCGCACTGAAAACGCGTGCTTATCAGGCGCTGCGCGCCCGATAAGCGAAACACGATGAAAAATACGTGCCGACGGCAAAAGCCGCGCGGCAGAGATGGGAAATATTATGGTTAGCTTTCAACAGGCGGGCATCATGCTGGACGAGGCCTGCGAGGCGCTGCCGCAGGAGATTTTCAGAGAACTCAACGGCGGCGTGAATCTGCAGCCGGATGTGAAAAAGGACGGAAGCGGGAGCGTGATCCTCGGCCTTTACCACCACAATGAGCTCGGACGCTATGTGGAGATTTTTTACGGCTCGATCTGCGCGCTTTACGGCGATATTCCGGCAGAGAAATTCCGCGAACGCCTCACAAAAACGCTGCACCATGAACTGCAGCACCATATCGAGAGCCTTGCCGGCGACCGCACGCTGGAGCATTGGGATGAGGCGCAGCAGGCGCTGTGGGACCAACCGGCAACGGAAACGGAGAGCGTGCTGTTTGTCGATGAAAACGATACGGCGCTGGCCCCTGCCGTGTGTGCGCTGTTTTCTGCGTTTGCAGCCCGCGCGTGCCCGGAAGTGCGCTGCGGCTCGGCGGGGATGCAGTGCGGCGAAACAGTGCACCCCGAAGCGGTGCGCGCGGCGGCAAATCTCGGCGCGGATATTGCGGCGCATTGCCCGCGTGGAGTGAGCGCTGCGCTGCTGGCGGAATACGACGCGGTGATGTGTATGACGCTGCTGCAGTCTGACGAACTGGCGGAGCGATTTCCCGAAAGCGATGCCAAAATTTTTACGCTGGGTGAAACGGATATCACGGTGCCGAAATTCAAAGTTGGGTGGGGCAGCGTGATGAAGCGGCTGAGAGCTGAAGCACAAATGCTGGTTGAAGAACTGACGGCGGAGGACTGAAAAATTGGAATTCGTTGTGACGGATGCGCGGGAGAATATGCTCGCGCAGATTCTGGAAATTGAACAGAAGAGCTTTTCCGTGCCCTGGACGGAGCGGATGCTGCGCATCCAGCTTGAACCGGGCAGCTATGTGTTTCTCGCGGCGGTGGACGGAGCGCGCGTGCTGGGCTATGTCGGGCTGATGTATGTGCTGGACGAGGGATATATTTCCAATGTTGCGGTGCACCCCGACTGCCGCAGACAGGGGGTTGGCAGTGCGCTGCTGACCGCGCTGGAGCGGCGTGCGAGGGAGATGGCGCTGCGCTTTCTTACGCTGGAAGTGCGTGAGAGCAACACCGGCGCCGCGGCGCTGTATGCCGGCCACGGCTATCGCCCGGTGGGGCGGAGAAAAAACTACTACGACAATCCCGTTGAGGATGCAATCCTCATGACAAAGGAACTGAACTGATGGACGAATTGAAACTGCTTACAAAACCGGAGCGGCAGCACGCCTACGAAACCGTGTTTCGCGAGGCGTTTCCCGCCGCGGAGCTCAAGCCGCTTTCCGCCATGGAGCGCATGATTGCCGACGGAAGCTACCGCTTTTACGGCCTGCTGCGCGACGGCGTTCCGGTGGGCTATGTCTGCAACTGGGAACGACCGGGCTATGTCCTGATCGATTACCTGTGCGTGCCGAAATCGCTGCGCTGCGGCGGACTCGGCAGCGCGGCACTTTTGGCGATGATGCGCAGCTATCCGCCGGACACCGTGTTTATCGGTGAAACGGAAGCGGAAACGGGCGAAGCCGAACGCGACGAGCTGATTTTGCGCCGCCAGGGGCTTTACCGGCGCCTGGGCGCGCAGTTTATGCCTTTTGACTGTGCGCTGTTCGGCGTGCATTACCGCGTGATGGTATGGGCGGAGCCTGTGCCGGAACCGGAAATGGTGCTGCGGGAATATGATGCATTCTACCGCAAAGCATTCTCAAAAGAAGTTTACGATGCGGCGGTGCAGATTCCGCTGCGTCCGGGTGAGAAGCCGCACCCCATGAAAGCGTGGCTGGAACGGCCGAATGAGGAATAAGCGGAAGGCCTCCGCGGTTCCATTCGGCGGAAAGCACGGGGAAATACCCGAAACTGATAATAAACGAGGTTGAAAACGCTATGATTATATTGTCTGTGGAATCCACCTGCGACGAAACCGCCATTGCGCTTGTAAAGGACGGACGCGAAGTTTTAACCGATCAGATCTTCTCCTCTGCGGATCTGCAGGCGGTTTACGGCGGCGTTGTGCCGGAACTGGCGTCGCGCAGCCATGTGGAGGTGATTTATCAGCTGACCGACCGTGCGCTTGCCGTTGCGGGCATTCAGCGCAGCGATATTGATGCGGTTGCGGTGTCGTTTGCGCCGGGACTGATCGGCGCGGTGCTGGTGGGGGTGAATTTTGCCAAAAGCGTGGCGAGTGCGCTGGGCGTGCCGCTGATTCCCGTGCATCATATCCGCGGCCACATGGCGGCGAACTATCTGGCGTATCCGCAGCTGACGCCGCCGTTTGTCTGTCTCGCCATTTCCGGCGGCAACAGTATGATTGTGGATGTGCGCGGCTACACCGACATGGAGATTATCGGCGCAACGCGCGACGATGCTGCGGGCGAATGCTTCGACAAAACCGCGCGCGTGCTGGGCCTTGGCTATCCCGGCGGCAAGCCGGTTGATCAGCTCAGCCAGGGCGGGGATGACACGAAATATGCCCTGCCGGTGTCGCAGGTGGCGGACCATCCCTACGACATGAGCTTTTCGGGACTCAAAACCGCGGTGATCAACATTGTGCACCACGCCGAGCAGACGGGCGAGGAACTGGACAAGGCATCGCTTTGCGCCAGTTTTGCCAGAGCTGTGAGTGATTCGCTTGTGCCGCGCGCAATCGCGGCGGTGAAGGAAAAAGGCTATTCCAAACTGGTGGCGGCAGGCGGCGTTGCGGCAAACAGCCGCATCCGCGCGGATTTGGAGCGCGCAGCCGCGGAAAACGGAATCGAGCTGTTTGTTCCGCCGCTGCGGCTGTGCGGCGACAACGGCGCTATGGTCGGCGCACAGGCTTACTATGAGTATCTTGCCGGCAACACGGCCGGCAGCGATCTGAACGCTTATGCCAATATGGAACTCAGCGAGGTTTGCGCGAAAGGCTGAGAACAAAACGCGAAAGAGAGAAAAGCGATGGGCGAGAATATTCACGAAGGACACCGGGCGCGGCTGAAAAACAAATTCAGAAAACACGGACTGGACAGCTTCACCGATATCGAAGCGCTGGAACTGCTGCTTATGTATGCCATTCCGCGCCGCAATACCAATGAGCTTGCCCATGCGCTGCTTGACCGCTTCAAAAGCTTCCATCGCGTGATGGAGGCCGATATTTCGGAGCTGGAGCAGGTTCCGGGAATCGGCGAAAATGCGGCGCTGCTCATCCGTTTGACGCGCGATATGAGCAGACGCTATCAGCAATCCGGCTGCAAGCGCGGCACCGTGATTCGCAGCAGCGCGGAAGCGGGCGCGTTTCTTCTGCCGTTTTTTGAATATTGCCGCGAGGAAAACTCCATGCTGTTGTGCATGGATGCAGCCGGCCGCGTGATCGACTGTCACCATCTCGCCAAAGGCTCACCGGCGGCGGTTGGGATGGCTGCACGCGAACTTGCCGACCTTGCACTGCGGGATAAGGCAGCCCGTGTGATTCTTGCCCACAACCACGTTTCCGGAATCGCACTGCCATCCAGAGCGGATGTGGAGGCAACGGCACGCGTTGCCGCTATGCTGCGGATGCTGGATATCGAACTGATGGACCACATTGTTGTCAGCGAGGGCGATTTTGTGTCCATGCGCGACAGCGGACAGCGCTGGTGAGCGATTTTTATGGCTATTCTGCGCGTGGTGGACGTAAGGTTTAAAGGATAATAATTTAACAATGTTATGCAAACCAACCCGTTTGGCGGAAAACAGCGCGAAATCCCGTTTGCCGTTGCGGAGAAAAATGATGGAAACTCTGCAAACCTTTGAAAACACAGGGAAAAATGATTGTTCAAAAACCTGTTGAAAATGTTGATAACTCTTTGGCATTATCGGTTGCAAGCGGTTTATTTTATGAAAAATTATGTCTGAAAAGTAACAAAATGCGACAGAAACGGGGAACATAAGTCAGATTGAAACGCGATGGAATAGAAAGTGTCAAAAATATTTTGTGCAAAAAAACAACTTGACATATCGACAAAATAAGGAAGTGATTTGGGCGCAAAAAAGATGAATACTATCTGTAATATTTCCTCCGCGAACGTCGCTTGACTTTGTGCGAAACATGTGTTACAATGAGCGACGCTTGGCATAGGTGTCGCGGCGATGATCATGCGCGCTGCCTGTGTCCGGAAATCAAATGCTGGTATAGCTCAGTCGGTAGAGCAGCTGATTCGTAATCAGCAGGTCGTGTGTTCGAGTCACATTACCAGCTCCAAAAAGTCCGTCAGAAATTCTGACGGACTTTTTGCATTTTCCCAGAGGCGGCTGACGAAGATACCCCATCCACATCCTTACAGATTTTGAAGGACAGGAAGTGGCAATGCAAACGGCGAAGAGCACGTGCTCTTCGCCGTTATTTTTGTTCTGCTTTGCAGCGCATTTTTCCGCTGCATATAACGAACCCAACCGCCGAAGCCCCACACATTCCGTCGACGGTTGGGTTATGGTTTGCGTTTATGTACGTTATATTGCTTGCGTGTACGGTATTGGGTCAGTAATTATCGAAGAAGGAAACTTGTTTATATGTGTGGGGATGGAATACGACAGCTTTTAGTCGGAATGTTTGTGGCAGTTTCCGCTGCAGTTTCCGCTGCAGTTTCCGCTGCAGTCTCCGCTGCAGTCTCCGCTGCAATGTCCGCTGCAGGTTCCGGCGGAGGGGCAGCCGATGCAGACTCTGCCGGCCCTTTTTTCCCTGCGGATATAGAAGCAAGCACAGAAAATGATCAGAGCCACAGATGTAATAATAATGATATCCGGCATAGTCGATTTAAGCGAGGCTGTATTCAGCCTTCAGTTCACGATTGGTTTTGCGAATCAGCCAGACAACCACGGCAACGCAAACGGCAATGAATGCCATACCGGGCACAAAGCCTGCGCCGAATGTGCCGGTGGTGATGAGCGTGCCGATCTGGTATACCAGAATGCCGACGGTGAAACCGACGCCAAACTGCAGCGCGATACCGCCCCACAGCCATTTTTTGGATTTGAGCTCGGAGTTCATCGCGCCGATGGCCGCAAAACAGGGCGGCGTGAAAAGATTGAACATCAGATAGGCCAGCGCGGCAACTTTGGTGATTGCAAAAACGGCGGCAACTTCTGCGCCGGCGCCTTCCATCAGAGCCAGCTCTTCCGTGTCGATCAGGTTTTCAAGGCCGACAAAGCAAACCGCCAGCGTGCCGACAACATTTTCCTTGGCGATAAATCCGGTGACTGCCGCCGCTGCCATCTGCCAGCTCAGCACGCCGATTACGGGCACGAGCAGGTAGGCGAAGGGACCGGCGAGGGAGGCAAGAATGGAGGCGTCCGCCGTTTCGGCAACGCGGAAGTTCCAGCCGAAGGTCTGCATGATCTGAACCGCGGTGTTGCACACGAGGATGATGGTGCCGGCTTTCACGATATAAGCCCAGCCGCGGGAGCACATGGAAAGAAATGCGCGCTTGAGAGAAGGCAGCTTATATTCGGGCAGCTCCATGATGAAAAAGCTTTTTCTGGCCTTGTGACCGGTGATTTTGTTCACCAGCAGGGCACCGAAGAAGATCAGGATGATTCCTGCAAAATACATCAGCGTGCCAACCCAGGATGCGTCCTCGAAGAATGCGCCGGCAAACAACGCAATCACGGGCAGCTTGGCGCCGCAGGGCATAAACGGGGCGAGCATGGCAGTGGCGCGCTTTTCGCGCTCGTTGCGAATGGTGCGGCAGGCCATAACGCCGGGGATGGCGCAGCCGGTGGTGATGACAAAGGGGATGACGGATTTTCCGCTCAATCCAACCTTTTTGAAGATGGGATCAAGCACAACGGAAACGCGGGCCATGTAGCCGCAGTCTTCCAGCAGCGCGATCAGGAAATACATCACCATGACGAGGGGCAAAAAGCCGATGACGGCAATCACACCGCCCACGACGCCGTCGATGAGCAGGGCGCAAACAATGTCGGACGCGCCGGCATTCGCAACCGCATCACCCAGCCAGCCCTGGAAGCTTTCCAGCCAGCCAACCAGTGTGTCTGCCAGCCAGACACCGAGACCGAGGGGACCGTCAGACTGAGAGATATGGAATACCAGAAACATGATCAAGGCAAAAAACGGTATGCCGAGCCATTTGTTGGTGAGGATATCGTCGATCTTGTCCTGACGGTTGCGTTCGCGTGTAAGCACTTTGCGCGATTCCACGCGCTGAACGAGCTTGTTGACATACGCAAAGCGCTTTCTGTCGGCGGTTTCCACGACGGTTTTGTTTGTCAGGTCGATATCGCCCTGAACATACGGCGCTTTCTGTACGGTGCCGCACAATGCGGCGGCGGTTTTGATCAGATCGGCAAGGTCGTCGTGGCGGCTGTCGGTGGAAACGGTTTCCACAACGGGACAGCCCAGCGCCGCAGCGAGCGCGGCGGTGTCAACCTCGGTTTCTTTCTTTTTGCTTAAATCGGCCTTGTTCAGCGCCACAACAACGGGTACGCCCAGCTCCAGCAGTTGCGTGGTAAAAAACAGGCTGCGGCTCAGGTTGGTGATATCCACAATGTTGACAATCACATCGGGATGCTCATTGCGGACGTAAGCGCTGGTGATGCTCTCTTCCGAAGTGAAGGGCGACATGGAGTAAGCGCCGGGAAGGTCAACCGCGGTGATTTCCGTGCTGCCGGGGCAAAAGTTCTTTTTGATGGGGCTCTCCTTCTTTTCAACGGTAACACCTGCCCAGTTGCCAACCTTTTCGTTGCGGCCGGTCAGGGCGTTATACATGGTGGTTTTGCCGCTGTTCGGATTGCCTGCGAAAGCAATTCTCATTTTGTGAATCCTCCTCTGTACGCGTGGCGGAAGTGGCCCGCGTGAATATGTCAACAGTAAGCGTCTGTTGGTATGCATAAAGTTAGCAACGGCTAACTGAAGGAAGGAAAAAACAGCCGACGCGTTTGCCGGCACTGCTTTTTCGCGCTTATCAGATCTCAATGGCGCATGCGAGCTGGGAATCGATGCTGTAGCGCGCATCCTTGATCGAAACAACGCAGCCGCCCTTTTTGTGGGCGATGACGGTGATGGGTTCGCCGCTGTAGCAGCCGAGCGAGAAGAGAAATGCATCCAGCTCGCTGTCGTCCGTGACGATGCCCGTGATGATGTATTCCTTGCCTTCTTCTGCCGCAGATAAGTTCATAATTAACACCTGCACAAAATCATAATGCGGTTTGCAATGGCTAACTGACGGGGATAAAATGAAGTTAGCAACCACTAACCGTACGGAATAATACCGCATTCCGCCGGATTTGTCAAGCGTTATTTTTGAAATGTTTCGGAAATTTCGTCCCTGCTTTCTTAGCGTGTTGGCAGCTTCACCTACGTCATTTTCGCCCGTCGTTGAAACAATCGGGGAAATATGATAGAGTATAATCACACTCCTTTGTCAAATTGGAATTGGTTAACTTATCTTTTTTCCGCAATTGGGACAATGTTTCACCCAAAGGGGGCCGATATTCTTTTTACAGCTGGGACACCGCCAGAACCCGTAGTTAAAGATGCCATAGATTGCCATGACGGCAATAGCTGCATATCCAAACATGGTATTCATTGTGATTCCCATGGCCAGCATGACAACAAGAAAAACACCGAGAAAAATAAAGCAGATTATTTTCGTTGTTTTCAAATTCATATCAACACCTCCGCGGATTCTTATCTAACTGTTCGACCTATTCTTATTTGTCGTTCAGTTCACTTTATCATATTTTCCTGTTCACATCAATGCTTGGTGAAATTGCCGGAGTTAGAACCCGTCAGTCCAAAAGTAAAAAGGGACGAAATTTCTTCGCCCTTGTAATTTAAAAGAGGCCATGATAGAATGTGGAAAATATATGATTCGCGAGGTGAATTTATGTCCATGCACGAATCGGCCGAGATGTATCTCGAAACCATCTACCGGCTTGGCCGGGAGCGCAGCTGCGTGCGCAGCATTGATGTTGCGGAGGCTATGCACTATACAAAGCCCAGTGTCAGTCGGGCGGTCGGGCTGCTCAAGCGTGACGGCTATCTGCTTGTGGACAAGGACGGCTATCTGTCCCTGACGGAGCAGGGAGCGGCGGTTGCTTTCAAGATTTATGAGCGCCACACGGTTTTGAGCGCCGCGCTGAAAGCTTTGGGTGTGGACGACGAAACTGCTGCGGAGGATGCCTGCAAGATCGAGCATGTGATCAGCGACAAAACCTTTTCCGCAATCAAAGACCATCTGAAAATGCGCGCCGGAACAGCGTCCGATGAATAAAACCAAATACAAAAAGATCCCCGTTTGCCCTAAGGCACAGTGGGGATCTTTTTATGCTTTAAATGCATTTCCGTCTTGCATATCCGCGCGTTTTGGGAGAAGTGTTACCTTTTTTGCATTACGTCATGCATGAGTGTGCTTGTTTTTTTACATCCATGAAAGCATTTGGTGTCTACAAACGCGGACGGTTTGCACATAAAATAGTCTCGTTGCAAATTGCATATGCCGCGCGGAGGCGCGCGGCGCAAGCCCGGTTTGCAATTTCGCGGGATTTGGAAAAAACCGTGGAATAAAATAGGAAAAGAAGAGAAAGGGGAAATGTAAAACATGAAAATAATACGCGTGCTTTGCCGTATTTTTACATGGCTTTGCATGATTTTTATCTCGGCTATGATGCTGCTGATGGTGCTTGAGGTGCTCGACCGCGCCTTGTTCAACCGCTCCATCGTCGGCTCCACCGAATGGGCACAGGTGCTGCTGCTTTGCAATATGAGCTCTTTCGGTGCCTCGGTTCTTGCAAACCGCCAGGTAAAGGTCAATATTCTTACATCCAAACTGGGCCCCAAGGCACAGGTTATTCTGGACATTGTGATTTTGACGCTGACGGCGCTCACCATTGCGGTGCTGTCGTGGCAGCAGTTCAACTATGCAATGACCAGCTTCAAACAGCACATTTCCTATATTAATATCCCCATTCCCCAGTGGCCGTTCGTGGCAGTGTTCGCCATGAGCTACGGCGTGGCTGCGCTGACCGCGGTGCTCCTTGTGATCCGCAAGGTCGGCAGCGCCATCAAGGGCGAGTGGGAACTGGAAGCCGCGATGGAAGACACCGATGAGCTCTTTGCTTTCGGCACCACCGGCGTGATTGCCCAGAGAATGGAAAGAAAAAAGGCAGGAGGTGAGAATGATGGCACCTGAGATGATCGGTTTGATCGGAATCATTGTTCTTTTGGTTCTCATCGCGCTTAAGATGTGGGTTGGCGCGGCTATGGCCATCGTTAGCATTGTCGGTATCATCATCCTCAAAAACACCGGCGTTGCATGGATGGCTGCAGGCACTTCCGCATTCAAAAACCTCAACTCCTACGCGTTCACCGTTATACCGATGTTTACCCTAATGGGTATGGTCATATCGGAATCAACAATGGGCAAAGACCTCTACGATGCCGCCTATGCGTGGGTTGGACGTTTCAGAGGCGGTCTGGCCTCTGCAACCGTCGTGGCCTGCGGCATTCTCGGCGCCATTTCCGGCTCCTCCAACGTTGGCGTTCTGATCATGAGCCGCGTTGCGCTGCCCGAAATGAAGAAAAACAACTATGACGAAACCTTTGCCTGCGGCTCGGTTGTGGCGGGCGCTCCGCTGAGCATTCTCATTCCGCCCAGCATGGCGTTTATCACCTACGGTATCATCACCGAAACCTCCATCGGCCAGCTCTTTATGAGCGGCATCGGTGTTGGCGTGGTGCAGATGCTTCTCTACATCGTGCTGATCGTTGTCATGTGCATCATCAAGCCCGAGCTCGGTCCCCGCGGTCCCAAGGTGCCCCTCAAGCAGAAAATGAAGGTTCTGCTGAAGATTCTGCCCATTATGCTGCTGGTGATCCTGGTTATGGGCGGCGTTTACGCGGGCTTCTTCACCACCACCGAGGCCGGCGCTGTGGGCGCTTTCGGTTCGATTCTGATCGCCTTTATTTTCCGCCAGATCACCGTGAAGAAATTCACCCGTGCACTGAAGGAAACCGCAACGCTGTGCGGCATGATTTTCTTCCTCATCGCATCCACCTATATCTTCGTCACCTTCATGAGCCTGAGCCGTCTGCCCATGCTTCTGGCAAACATCATTGTTTCTCTGGAAGTTCCCAAGTGGGTGATTGCTGTGGCGCTCATCGTGCTGTATTTCATCCTGGGCATGTTCCTGCCCGAAACCCCCATGGTGCTGCTCACCATCCCCGTGCTCTATTCCGCGCTGATGAGAGTGGGCTTCGATCCCATCTGGCTTGGCGCATTTGTTGTCAAGATGATGGCGGTCGGTTCCATCTCGCCTCCCGTCGGTATGACCTGCTACACGATGACGGCCATTACCGGCATACCGGTTGACAAAATATTCAAGGGCGTAATTCCCTATCTGGCCATCGACGTTGTTATCCTTGTGCTGATGATCGTCTTCCCCGGCATTGCAACGTTTATTCCCAACCTGATGGCAGCATAAACAAATCAGTTAAAAGCAAGTGCATACAAAATATAAGGAGGATACATTCATGAAAAAGTTCCTGTGCGCACTTCTTGCAGTTGTGATGGTAGTTTCCATGTTTGCCGGCTGCGGCAAGCAGGAGCCTGCCGCCCCCGCCGCTCCCGCCGCTCCCGCTGAGCCCGCAGCTCCCGCAGCCCCCGCTGCTCCTGCTGAACCCGCAGCTCCTGCCGAGCCTGCAGCTCCCGCCGAGCCCGAAGCGCTGGTTTACACCGGCCCGGAGATGGAGCTTGTTTTCAACTTCAACGCATCCGAAGAGCAGAGCCCCCAGTATCTGGCAGCTCTGGACCGCATCACCCAGCGTACCGACGGTAAGGTTACGTTCGTCAACTACTTCTCCAGCTCCCTGCTGACCGCCAACGATTCTCTGGACGGTCTCGGCGCCGGCATGGCGGATTTCTCCGACGTTACTCTGTCCAACTTCAAGGATGCTTTCCCCTACACCCAGCAGGTTATCACCTATCCGTTCCTTGAGTTCACCAGCCTGCCCATGGCTGCTGACGTCATCAACGACGTTGTTCTCAATAACGAAACCATGATCGCCGAGTTCAACGCAGTCAACATCCAGCCCATCTTCATGGTTGGCGTTTGGGGCACTGCAATGGCTATGGCGGACGAAGTGGAAATCTCCACGCCCGACACCGTTGCCGGCATGAAACTGGCCTGCGACAACCCCATGCTCAGCGAGTATCTCAGAGAAGTTGGCGCAACGCCCGTTTTCCAGATTCCCCCCGATTATTATTCCAGCATCTCCAACGGCGTTGTTGACGGTCTGATCAACGGCCTGAACGTTATCGGCATTTTCGGCGCACTGCAGCCCGCAAAGAGCATCTACATGTTCGAAAACAGCGCCTCCACCGGCATTAAGGCCATCTGCGTCAACCTCGACACCTGGAATTCCTTCGACGACACGCTCAAGACCATCATCATGGAAGAGCTGCAGTACAGCGAAGAATACTGGGCAGCCAGCTACGAGTGGTGGACCACCTCCGACCAGAGCTGGATCGACATGGCCGCTGCCAACGGCACGCCCGTTCAGTATATCACCGGCGATGCGATGCAGGAATGGATCGACGGCGTTCAGCCCTACGGCGATGCAATGCTTCAGGACCTCTATGACAAGGGCTACACCGAGGTCTTTGACATTCTCCAGGTCTGGAAGGATGCCATTGCAAACTACGACGGCAGATACGAATAAGCCGCTGTAATCAGATAAAATGCGATAAAAAGGCACAGGAACCTTTGTTCCTGTGCCTTTTTTGCCCGTGCGACTGTTTTTTGCCCGTGCGACTGTTTTTTGCCCGTGCGACTGTTTTTTGTCCGTGTGGCTGCTTTTTTGTCCGTGTGGCTGCTTTTTTTGTGCGTGGGCGCCGGAAGAGAAAAAGCTGATGACCGTATAAAATGCTGACTGGGACGTAAATAAAATTTGACGGCATATCAAAAATGTATTATCATATAAGCTGCAGGCATAAAACCGTGTACCACTGTGATGTTATGGAGAGAGGCCCATGAAATTTTTTCAGCTTGAGTATATGATGGCTGTGTGCAAATACGGCAGCATTTCCAAGGCGGCAGATGAACTGATGGTGTCCCGCCCTGCGGTTTCCAGAACGGTGAAGGATCTGGAGCAGGAGTTTGGACTTGAACTTTTTCATCGCACAACCTCCGGCGTTACGCTCACGGAGGCGGGCGTTGCCTTTTACGACAAGTGCCTGAAAATCGAAAAGCTTGTGAACAAGCTGAAAACCGAGATGGAAGCAATCAAAGAATCCTACAGCGAGGAAAAGGATAACTGGCTGCACGTTGGCCTCACCTTTACCGCGCGCTGCCGCATGCTTCCGTTTCTCCGCAGCTTCAGCAAGCAGTGTCCCCACGCGCGGGTGAAAATGTCGGATATCAGCGAGTCGTTTCTCGACGGGAAAACGCTCGACCCGGAATTGGACGTTATCATCACCTTGTGTGACAGCGGCGAGATTGAGGGAATGGACTATATCGACGTTGAGGAATCCCGCTTTGCATTCTGCTGCAGCAAAATGCACCCCCTTGCGGACCGGAAGAGCGTTTCGATATTCGATATTCAGGACGAGCCTATGGTCGGCCTGAGCGGCCTTGTTCCGAGAAATAATCAGATGATCCGGCTTTATGCCCGCCACGGGCTGAAGCCCAACATCGTGCAGGAAACCAAGTATGCTTCCTCCGTGAAGCAGATGATCCGCGAAAATCTTTGCTGCAGCGTTCAGCCCAGTCAGAGCATGGAGGACGATCCGGAAATTGCTGTGGTGCCGATTGACGAATCGGAAAAAATCTATCTGCGCATTATCTGGAACAAAGAGATCCGCCACAAGAAAGTGTTTTTCGAATTTTTGGATTTTGCAAGAAAGAATTTTGGCGGAACAAACTGAATCAAAGCCTTCGGCGGCGCAGAGTATCTGTGCCGCCGGATTTTTATATTTATTATAGAGGTATATATTAATTTTTTTACACCCATGAAAGCATTTAAGGACTTCAAAGCGCGCACGGTATTCAATAAAATGATAAAAGAGAAATTGTGTGCCGACCTGACCGAAAAGGCGGCGGGTGCATCCGATACAACGGAGAATGCCGAACAATAATCCAGACGGGAGGACCCGGAAATGACTTCAAGCATTACACAGCAGATCAAAGATTTTGTCATAAACGAATGCGGGATGGACAAAGTTGGGATTGCAGGAATCGACCGCTTCAACGAATCCCCCGAAGGGCTGCACCCTACGGACTTTCTCCCGGGCTGCAAGTCGGTGATCGCGTTTTGCGTTCGCCTGCCGGACGGCGCGGTAAATGCCACGTTCCGAACCTTTGAAGACCGGATGTATGATCTCCACGGCATCTACGGCGCTTACGGCTATGTGGGCGCGCCGAACTACGAGCTGCTGTTTGCCAACTATAAGCTGGCACGCTTGGTGGAAAAGCTTACCGGCTGCGCCGCCATGCCCAACACGGCAGGCCCTACCCACGGCGCAAAGATGATGAGCATGCGCCATTGCGCCTATGCTGCGGGACTGGGCGAATTCGGCTGGAATTCGCTGATGCTCACGCCGGAGTTTGGCCCGAGAAACCGCTTCGGTGCGGTTTTGACCACGGCGGAACTGGAGCCCGACCCCATGTACAGCGGACCGAGGCTCTGCGACCCGGCAAAGTGCCGCATTTGCGTGCAAATGTGCCCCACCGGGGCGATCTCACCTTATGAGGAAGGCGCGGGAAGAATTGTCTGCGCCGGCGGCAAGGAAGTGAGCTACGGTCAGACCAACTGGGCAAAATGCCGCATTATGTGCCACGGCACCAGAGAAGAATTCAACGAGAGCGGCGGCGATATTATTCCCCGCGACCTCACCGATCCTCTTGATGAGGATCTCGATGGCATCAACAAATACTTCAACCAAAATCCCAGACAGAATTTCCACCAGCATTCCCCTTCGTGGAAGTGCGGAAACTGTCTTGCCTACTGCCCCGTGGGGTCCTGGAAAGAGCGCTTTGCCGACACCGGAATCAGCCATGTGAATACGGGCAGATTTATGGACGAATAAAGGAGGTGCGGGCATGACAAACACAGAAAAAATCAAGGACTATGTTCTGAATCGTCTTGGTATGGATGCTGTGGGCATTGCCCCCGCCTCGGCGCTGGCGGACGAGCCGGCGGGGAAGCGTCCGGAGGATATTCTGCCCGGCGCGAAGAGCATCATTGTCTTTTTGCGCAGAATCCCTGACGGTGCCGTGCAGGCCGCGTTCAGAGCAAAAGAGGACGGCAACGCCGATGCATTCAGCGCCTATGCCGCCTATGCAAGGGAACTCACCCCCAATATGAATCTGTTTTTTATGCAGTTTCGTCTGGGCCAGTATATTGAGCGCAGCTTTGGTTTTGCCGCGGTGCCCATTCCCTCCGGTCCCATGCAGAATGTGACGAGCTCCAATACCGCGCTGCCGGCTTTCGTAGGCGCAAAGCGGGTGGCGTATGTGCTCAATTCCGAGCGCGCCGCCATGGCTGCGGGACTTGGCGAAGTTGGCTGGAACAATGCGTTTTTGACGAAAGAATACGGTCCGCGTCAGGCCATCGGATTGGTGCTGACGCGCATGGAACTGGAGACTGATGCGCCCTATGCCGGAGAGAAACTCTGCGATCCGGCTTCGTGCGGCATCTGCGCAAAACTCTGCCCTGTGGGTGCGATCCCCGCGCCGGGCGGCGAGAGCGAGAATATTGGCGTTTGTGGCCGCGGCTGCGCTGTGGCAAAGATCAACACAAACGCATGCGCCGTAGCCTCCATGGCCTTTCGCAGCGAGTTTTCCGGAAAACTGAAGGTGCCGGATCAGATCATGCATAATGCGCCCACCGATGAGGAACTCGCGGAGGCTTATGCCAAAAAGCCGCTGAACCATTTTGCTCTCGGCCATTACCCCGGCTATTTCTGCGATCTTTGCACGCTCTACTGTCCCGTGGGCGGATGGAAAGAACGCTTTGCCGACAGGGGACTTTCCGATTTTTCCGGGGAGGTGGAGAAGCGATGAAAAAGCTGATTGTGCACGCAGGTTTCCATCCGGAAGTGCAGCGGGAATATCACGGCGAGCATATCTACAAGGTGGTAAAAAGCCGCGGCGGAATCGTCGGGCGCGACTACCATACCGGAACGAAGCTGAACGATGAGGCCAGCTTCTACGGCCTCGACAACGGCGCGTGGATCAAGGATCTCGGGAACGAAAAGTATGAAACCGACTGGTGCTCCGAGGAGCGCTGGGGCAGAGTGGAGGAGCAGGAACTTTCCGAAAGCGGCGAGGTGCTTTCTTCCCGCAATCTCGGCTTTGTTGTTCTGCGTGTGGACCGTTCCAAAGGGCTCCTTTAACGGGAGGGTGAAGCTATGAATATGGCACAAACACTGAAAAACTATATAAAAGACCGCTGCGATCTCGATCTGGTGGGTATCGCTTCCGCGGCAGCGCTGGATGGGGAGCCGGAAGGCCACCGCTGCGGCGATCTGCTGCCCGGCGCGAAGAGCATCATCGTTTTTGGCAGGGCGCTTTCCGACGGCGCGATGCAGGCAATGTTTCGGGCGCATGAAAACAAAAAAATTCAGGCGCAGAGTTCCTACGCGGCTTACTGCGACGATCTGGCGCCGAATTTTTTGCTGGTGAACGACTGCTTCAATATCTGCAACTACATTGAGCAGACTTACGGCGCCGTTGCCATGCCGCTGCCGTTTAACGTGCAGCAGAGCATGGTGCCCGACCGCTATCCGGGAAAGTATTTTGCCGATCCCTACGGTCAGGGAATGCCGCTGGATATATGGAAAGCCGCGATGGCGGCCGGGTTGGGCGAATTTGGCTGGAGCAACCGCTTTCTCACACCCGAATACGGTCCCCGGCAGATGCTCTGCGCGGTGCTGACCACGCTGGAACTGGAGTCTGATGTGCCCTATGCGGGTGAAAAGCTCTGCAACCCGGCTTCGTGCGGCATCTGCGCCGCGGTGTGTCCCGTGGGTGCGATTGCGCAGCCCTGCGGCGGCTGCACTTCGGAAAAGTCCGTGGCAGGGAAAAGCGTGGAGGTCGGCGCGATCAAGGCCAACGCCTGCGCGGTGGCTGCGCTGGGTATGCGAAAAGAGTTTCAGGGCCGTGTGCCGGTGCCGGATCTGATTATGGACAACGATCCCGGCGAGGATGCGCTGGCTGCTGCGTTTGAGAAAAAGCCCGTGAACGGCCTTTCCATTGAGCATTACCCCCGCTATCTCTGCGAGCGCTGCCTGATCTATTGCCCCGTGGGCGGCTGGAAAGCGCGCTTTGCCGACACCGGATTCAGCGCGTTTAAGCCGGAAGACTACATAAAGGGATAAGAGGTGCCTTTTATGACAGCAAGAAAACGATGGGGAAGCTGGGCGCAGGCTCCCGAAACAATTGACCCTGCCGCATGCAGCGAGAGGTATTCCTGCGATGTTCTGGTGATTGGCGCCGGCATCGCCGGGCTTTGCTGCGCGCTTAGTGCCGCGGAAAAGGGCGCCGACGTTCTGGTGCTCGAAAAATTCGGAAAATACACCGCGAGAGGCTTTAATATCGGCGTTGTAAACTCTTCGCTTATGGCGGAGCGGGGCTATGTGAACGATCCCGACGCGGTGGTAAGAGAGTGGATCAAGCGCTGCTGCAACCGCTGCGACGAGTCGCTGGTGCGATTGTTTGCCTATAAAAGTCCGGAAGCGATGGACTGGCTGGTGGAACTGGTTACAAGGCCGGAATATGGTGTGCGGCCGGAACTGCAGGGCTGTTTGTATAAAGGCGAAACCTACCGCGAGATTCACGGCGCGCATATGTTTTATGACGGTCCCGTTTCCCGGGAAGGAAAGTTTGGCGGGCTGAACGATGTGCTCGAACCGGTGTATCGCGAGTGCGTGAAAAAAGGCGTGCGATTTCTGTTTTCCACGCCCATGCTGCAGCTGAGCATGGACGGGGAGCATGTGCGCGGCGCGATTGCACGCGCGGCGGACGGACGGCTCATCGCCGTGGAGGGACGCCGCGGCGTGGTGCTTGCCACGGGCGGCATCGGCGGCAATGACGAGATGTGCGAAGACCTGTGCCCGGTGGCAAACAAGGTTGCAGCCAAAATCTGTGGCCCCAAAGGCTGCGACAACGGCGACGGTCACCGCGCGGCGCTTTGGGCGGGCGCGGCGTTCGAGGACGGGGAGTTCCCGACCATTATGCATCCGCAGGCCCATCGCCATGCAAACTTCTGCTTCCTGTTCGTCAAGCCTGACGGGAAGCGCTTTATGAACGAAGACAACTACCTGCAGGCCAGAGCCTACGGCGTGATCAAAGCCGGGCTGAGATACGCATGGGCTGTTTTCGATTCCGAGTGGCGCAGCAAAGTGCCTGCAACGCTGCCCTACGGCGGCGGGATTTACTGGGGCAACGATTTTGCCATCGGGAAAAAGGAAGAATTTCAGCTTGAGTATGAAGAAGGTCGGCTGGACTGGGGCTTCAAAACAGGCTGCGCGGTTACGGCCGATACGCCGGAGGAACTTGCGGAAAAAATGGGCGTGGACCCCAAGGGCTTTGCGGAAACGCTCAGCAATTACAACCGCATGTGCGCCGAAGGCCGCGACACCGAGTTTGGCAAGCGCCCGGAGCTGCTGATCCCCATTGACAAGCCGCCCTATATTGCCCGGCAGTACGGCCCCGCGCTGCTTTCCGTGGTTGGCGGCGTGAAGGTGGACACCGCAATGCGCGTGCTCAAAGAAGATGGCAGCGCCATTCCCGGACTGTATGCAATCGGGAACACCGCCGGCGGGCGCTACGGTGTGGACTATCCCATGCTCCTGCCCGGAAACAGCCACGGCACCGCGCTGACGTTCGGATATCTGCTCGGGCGCGCGCTGGCGGAGGCATGAGAACATGGCAAAAGCTGTGATTGATCCGGAAAAATGCCGCAGCTGCGGCTGCTGTGTGCGGGCTTGTCCGGGCGGCATTATCATTTTTACGAAAACAGCTGAGGTGGCACCCGGCTGCAGCGCCTGCGGAGCCTGCGCTGCGGCCTGCCCCTTTGAAGCGATCAGCATTGAAAATAACGATTGATGGAGAAAATTCGCTATGGCATTGAATATTCCGATGATGAGTCCGACGTGGCCGCCGGTTGAGCGCGAAACGCCGATCAGCCCCAGAGAAAACCTGCTGCTGGCACTTGAGCACAAAAAGCCCATGTGGATGCCCAATCTTTATGCCGACTCTCAGGTGGTGGTTGCCCGCAGCAACCGCGACGGCGTTCCCAAGGACCGGGAGGGCTATGATTGGTTTGGCGCATGGTATGAATATTCTCCCGAGGTTGGCATCAACATGCCCCGCGGCGGCGTGTTTGATGAGGTGACCGAGTGGCGGGAGAAGGTGAAGTGGCCGGACCTGCAGGCAATTGACTGGAGCAAGGACGCCGAAGGCTTTGTCCGGGACGAAAACCGGGCTTTGTATATGCGCTTTTCCAACGGAATTTTTGAGCGGCTTCACGGTTTTGAAGATTTTGAGCAGGCTATGGTGGACCTTATCACCGAGCCGGAAGAGTGCAGAGCGCTGTTTGAGCGCATTGCCGACTATAAAATTGAGCTTTTCAACTGTTTGCGCGATGTTTTCCCGCTGGACTATATCGTGGCAGCCGACGACTACGGCACGGCGCGCGGACCGTTTTTTTCAACGAAGCTTTTTGAACAGACGCTTCTGGAGCCCACGCGGCGCTTTGCGAAGGCCGTGCAGGCAAGAGGAACCAAATTTATCGCGCATTGCTGCGGCAAGGTGGATGACTTTATTCCCTATCTCGTTGAGGAAATCGGTGTGGACGGACTTGAGATTCAGGATCTCAACGATATTCCGGGCATTCTTTCCCGCTATGGCGACAGGGTTTTGATCGAATACAAGGCAAATCCGGAAATCGTGCATGACGACGAAGTGGACGGGGAAACCATGAAAGCGCACATCCGGAGCATTGTGGACACTTACGGCGCACATTGCAGCCCCGGCGCGGGCGTGGCGCTGAATCTGCAGAGCAGCTTCCGGGATAAGTATTACCTGATGGAAGAAGAACTTTACCGTTACAGCTTCGAAAAATACAGCGGAGGGTATGAAAAATGAACACTAACACCAACTACAATGTGGATGTTCTCATTTGCGGCGGCGGCGTCGCCGGCGCGTCTGCCGGCATTGCGGCGGCCAGAAACGGCATGCGCACGCTGCTCATAGAAAAGCGCGAGTCCCTCGGCGGACTTTGCACCAACGGCTACATCACCGGCATCGCCGGGCATGTGGACGGCATCTGCGAAGAATGGGTAAACCGTCTTGCAAATCAGGGGAAAGCGGTGATTCGACCGCATCTGCCCGCCATTGAGCCGGAAAGCGGCAAGGTGGAGCTGGAGCACATGCTTCTGCAGGCGGGATGCCGCGTGCTTTACGGCGTTCACGTGGCGGATTGCGTGGTGAACAGCGGCCACATTGATTCCGTGATTGCCTACGGCGCCGGCGGAAAAATCGAGATTAAAGCCAAAATCATCATCGACACCACCGGCGACGCCATTGTTGCCAACGCCGCAGGCGTGCCCTGCGAGATCGGCAACGCGGAGTTTATGGGACTGAACGAGTCCACCTCCATGGGCTTCCGCCTTTCCTATGTCAATTACAAAAAGTACAAAGAGGCATGGGAAGAATATAAGCAGGAGATCAAAAACAAACCCGCAGAACAGCGATTGAACTATCTTGTCTATAAGCAGAACGAAGCCATCGCCAACGGCGATCTGCCTTTTATCGTGGCACCCGGTGCGCTTGTGTATCCCGTGGTGGGCAGCGACAACGAAGAGTGCATGGATGTTACGCTCGACGCCACGCATTCCCACTATTGCCGCAACGACAGCGTGGAGGACCTCTCCCGTCAGATCGTGGACCAGCACCGCAAAGTGCTTCTGCTGGTGGACTTTATGAAGAAATATATGCCCGGCTTTGAAAACTGTGCCCTCACGCATTTTGCCGAGATGAACGGCACGCGAGAGAGCCGCAGAATTGTCGGCGAATATATCTACACGGCAAAGGATATCTGCAACGCAGAGAAATTCCCGGACGGCATTGCCATCTTCCCGGAGGTGCTCGACGCCCACCATCCCACCAGCAGCAAGGGCGACGCCAAGCGCCACATCCATCTGCCCGAACCGGTGCCCAACGGTGTGTGCCGCCCGTCCCCTGACGATGCTGATCTCTATATGCATCCTTTCGTGCCCATGGGCGGCTGCGAAGCCCGTCCCAACCCCAGAAATTTTGCCGAGGTGCCTTACCGCGCGCTGGTGGCCAGCGGCGTGGATAATCTGCTTTCCGCCGGACGTTGCCTGTCCGCCGACTGGGATGCAATCGGCGCTGTTCGCATTATCGCAACCTCCATGACCACCGGACAGGCGGCGGGCAACGCTGCGGCGCTGTGCGTCCGTGAAGGTGTTTTGCCCGCGCAGCTCGACGGCAGAAAGGTGCGTGAGATGCAAAAAAGCCAGGGCGTGCCGCTGGATGAGCCGCTGAAAGGCTACTGGGCCAGAGTGCGCGATATGGAAGGTGAAATTGTAATCAGCAAGGATATGGCCATGATTATGGATAAAGACGGCAACACCAGCTTCATGGCATAATTTCGGCAGTTGAAGGGGAGCGCCCATGAATGTTCACCTGATAAAAACCATAGTAACCGTTGCCCAATGCTCAAATTTTGCCGAGGCGGCGTATCAGCTCAACTATACCCCTGCGGTGGTGTCGAAGCATATCGCCTCCGTGGAGAAGGAACTGGGCGTGAAGCTCTTTGTGCGGGGCAACAAGGCCAGCGGTGCGGAAATGACGGCGGAAGGCCGGGCGGTGATTTATGAGCTGATTGCCATGCAGGAGGCGTGGGATAAGCTCAACGGAACGCTCAGCATGCTCCGGGATAAACCGGGTCCGCTGAAAATCGGCACGCCGAACAAGCGCTGGAGCTACGGCGAGGAGGACATCATCACCGACTATATTCTGGAAAATCCGGAAACCGGTTTGGAGCAGATCCACGGCTATGCCAGCGAATTTTTGCGGCAGGTGGGGGCAGGCCGGCTCGACGGTGCGTTTCTGGTGGTGCAGGGCGAGCTGGACGATATCGGCTTTATCCGGGAATTCCGGCAGGAGCGGGAATGCGAGTTTATTCCGGTGGAACGGCAGGAGGAAATGTATCTTGCGGTTGCGCAGGAGTATGCCGCAAACTATCCGGAAGGGGCAACATTCCGCGAGTTTGCGGAGTTTGACATCGCATTCAATTCCGACCGTCTATCCCTTGCCTGTGGCAACAACATGATGCCCTTTGTGGAACTCAGTCGCAAATACGGCTTTGAACTGCGCTCCACATTTCTGGATACCAATGACGCAGGCGTTTACCGGCTTGCCACGCAGCTGAAGCTGGCGATTCCGTCGCCGCGCTGTGACCGCAGCTATCCCGGGGTGGGCTATGTCCGCCTGACCGACTGGAGCGGCTGTGTGTCGTCATATTTCGTGTGCATGAAAAAGAACCCAAGTCCCGCGTTAAAGCGCTTCAAGGCCGCGATTGCGGCCCGCAGTGCCGAAAAATAATAAACTGTCCGCCTTTGGCTTTGCAGCCGGAGGCGGACAGTCTTTTTTCAGCGGTTATATTTCGGAAGCGGCGCCGAAAGCCTGATTGACGGCGGTGGCGATGCTCTGGGGGGCGCGGGCGTCGCCGACAATGTAGACGTCGGGCTCGGCGATGCAGTGGCGCAGCGCGTCCACCACATCCTTTCTGGGGCGGAGTCCGGCTGCCAGAAGCAGGCTGTCGCAGGGCAGCTCAAATTCCTCGCCGGTGGTCAGGTCGCAGCACACAATGCTCTTTTCGTGCACTTCTCTCAGTGCGGTGGAAAGGCGCAGGGAAACGCCTGCTTGGTCAGCCATGTCCATGAGCGTGAAGCGCGCTGCGCCCGCTGCCATGAGACCGACGGCGCTCGGCTGCATCTCGATGATGGTGACCTTGTGGCCTTTTTTTCCCAGTGCCGCGGCGGATTCGTAGCCGACAACGCCGGCGCCGAGCACCACCACATGTTCTCCAACCGCTTTCGTTCCCATGTCAGCCTCGGGCGCCCACATGACGTGCGGGGCATCGATGCCGCGAACGGGCGGAACGAAGGGGCGGGCGCCGGCGGCGATGATGAGTGCGTCGGGCTTTTCCGCGGCGATCAGCTCGGGCGTGGCGGGGGTGGAAAGGCGGATGTCCGCGCCGCTTTTTTCCGTGCGGCGAACGGCCCAGTTCATATAAGAGCGAACGTCGTGCTTGAAGTCCAGCGCGCTCGCGGGGATAAGATTGCCGCCCAGTTGCGCTGCGCTTTCAAACAGCACAACGTCGTGCCCGCGCTCGCGGGCGGTGCAGGCAGCCTGCATACCGGCAGGGCCGCCGCCCACAACGACCACTTTTTTCTTCTCCGGGGCTTTTTCCACCCCGCGGGGGAACTGCATTTCGCGTCCGCAAAGGGGGTTTACAGCGCAGGCAATGCCTTTGCCGCGGGTAACGCGGCCGTGGTAGTTGCAGCGGATGCAGGGGCAGATTTCGTCATCGCGCCCCTGCGCGGCCTTGCGCACCAGTTCGGGATCGGCGAGGAAGGGACGGGCGATGGCAACCATGTCGGCAAGGCCGTTTGCCAGAATGTCCTCGGCGTTTTGCAGATTCATAATGGAACCAACGGCGGTGATGGGGATGTTCAGCTCTTTGCGGAAGCGCTCCGCAAAGTGAACATTGAAACGATGAGGTAGATACATCGGCTGCATCATGTAGGGGATTTTGCTGACAACGGCGCGCATGCCGGCGGAAACGTGGAGAATGTCGATTTTATCTTGAATCATCTTTGCAAACTCAAGCGTTTCTTCAACGCCCATGCCGTCTTCCACAAATTCGGTTGCGGAGATGCGATATTCGATGATGAAATCGGGGCCGACCTTTTTCCGGATGGCGTCCAATACTTCCAGCGGGAAACGTGCGCGGTTTTCAAGACTGCCGCCGTAGCAGTCGCTGCGTTTGTTGGAAAACGGACTCAGAAACTGGGGGATCAGATTGCCGTGACCGCCGTGGAGCAAAACCATTTTGAAGCCGGCTTTTTTGCAGCGCAGCACGGCTTCGGCGAATTTGTCAACGGTTTGCTGAATCTTTTCATGGTCCATCTCAATGACCTGAACGGGCTCGCGGCCGTTTTCCTTTGCGCGGCGCAGTTCATCGGCGGTATAGCAGGCGCTGGGGCCGTAAGGAGCGCGATGGGTGAATTCGTACACGGCGTCCATGCCGGAATGGTTGACCTCGATGGAGGCCAGCGCACCGTAGTTTTCGCACATGTCCACATAGCGGCTGAGCCCCAGCATCACATCGTCATGCCCGAGATCGGCATGGCGCGTTTCATCCTGAGATTCGCTGAGGTCCACGGCGGAGTTGCCGATTGTGACAACGGCGGGGCCGCCACGGGCGATGGGGCGGAAAAATTCCAGAAACTCCGTGGTGATACAGCCGTCCGCGGTGGTCAGCTTGGGCGACATGGGGGCGCTTTCGATGCGGTTTTTGAATTCAACGCCTTTGATGGTCATGGGGGTGAAAACATGTTTGTAGGAAGAACCCATTTTTTCGGCTCCTTTTCACAAGTTTTGTTGTTGGTAAAATCATAGCATGCGCTGCCGACGCAATCAAATCCATTTTCGGAGATGCATTTCCGTTTTGGAACGGAAATGGGATGATTAGTTCCCGCAGCGGAGATAAATCCACCGATTTAGGAATTTAAAATTTCCGCTGCGTGCGCTATACTTCTGGTATTGAAGTGTTGATAAAAAATATTAAAATTTTTTGTAACAAAAGCGATTATTGTCAGTCTAAGTAATAGAAAACAAAAAGGAGGTGTGATATTGACATTGATATTTGCAATCTTAGGATGTGCGGGATTAAGTAAAAGAGAGATTAAATAGAGAACAGATTTAAAGTAAAGGGAAAAAAGTCATGTGGAAGAATACAAGTAAAAAAGCACCTATAGCTGTTTTTTTAGGATGGATATTATTTTTGAGCTTATTTGTCACGGGAGTATTGCTTCTTTTAGAACCATATTCCGTATCA
>SVMK01000060.1 GCA_015067465.1 Oscillospiraceae bacterium | reverse complement strand
GTCGTTGAAGCAGAGCTTGGCACCCTTGCCGGCGTTGAGGACGAAGTTTGCGTTTCCGCTGAGGATTCTTCCTACACCCGTCCCGAGGAAGTTGAAGAATTCGTTTCCAGAACCGGATGCGACTCTCTCGCCATCGCCATCGGCACCAGCCACGGCGCTTACAAGTTCACCCCCGAGCAGTGCACCCGCAACGAAAAGGGCATCCTCGTTCCGCCTCCCCTGCGTTTCGACGTTCTGGAAGAGGTTTCCAAGCGCCTGCCCGGTTTCCCGATCGTTCTGCACGGTTCTTCCAGCGTTCCTCAGGAATTTGTTAAGATTATCAATGAAAACGGCGGAAAAATGCCCGACGCTGTCGGCATTCCCGAGGAGCAGCTGCGCAAAGCTGCTTCCATGGCTGTTTGCAAGATCAACATCGACTCCGACCTGCGTCTTGCAATGACTGCTTCCATCCGCGAATACTTCAACGAGAACCCTGCACACTTCGATCCCCGCCAGTATCTCAAACCCGCACGCATTGCCATCAAGGACATGGTTGCTCACAAGCTGATCAACGTTCTCGGCTGCAACGGCAAAGCCTGATTTTTAATTATAATTAGAAAAAAACATCCGCAGCAATCGTGCTGCGGATGTTTTTTTCATCTCATTTGAAGCGCTTCAGGCGCAGTGCGTTGGTAACCACGGTGATGGAGCTGAGCGCCATGCAGGCGCCTGCGAACATTGCCGGCAGCAGCGGGCCGCCGAGGGCATAGAACACGCCTGCGGCAAAGGGGATTCCGCAGCAGTTGTAGAAAAACGCCCAGAAGAGATTTTGCCGGATGTTGCGGATCACGGCTTTTGACAGGCGGACAGCGGTGACAAGGCCGGTCAGCTCACCGCCGATAAGCACAACATCCGCGCTCTCGATGGCAACGTCCGTTCCCGTTCCGATCGCAATACCAACGTCGGCAGCAGCCAGTGCCGGGGCGTCGTTGATACCGTCGCCAACCATGCAAACACCGCCGTTCGCGGCGCTGCGATACGAAGCGACTGCATCTGCTTTTTCGTCCGGCATAACTCCGGCTTTGTAGTTTGCAATCCCGGCCTCCCGGCAAATCGCCGCAGCGGTTCGCTCGTTGTCACCGGTGATCATAACGCTTTGGATGCCGAGCGCAGCGAGAGATGCAACGGAAGCGGCGCTGTCGGCCTTAATGGTGTCGCGCGCCGTGATGCAGCCGATGCAGTTGCCTTCAAGCGCAACATAGATAACCGTTGCGTCCTCGGTGTCGGCGTCTATGCAGGCAATGCCGTGCTCTTTCAGCAGCGCTGCATTGCCGCACAAAACCCGCTTGCCCTCAATTTCTGCGCTGATACCGCGCCCGGGCAGGGTTTGCACGTCGGAAACGGCGGGGAGACTGATATTCTGCGCCGCAGCGTGCGCAATAATTGCATCCGCAATGGGGTGGGGGGAGCCGGTTTCCGCAGCGGCGGCATATGCAAGCAGCATTTCAGCATCACTGTCCTCAGCCGCCATCACAGCCTGCACGGTCAGTTTTCCTTCCGTAACCGTGCCGGTTTTGTCGAGCAGCGCGGTGGAAACACCGGAGAGCGCCTGCAACGCTTCGCCGCTTTTGAAAAGCACCTTCAGCTCCGCGCCGCGCCCGGTTCCAACCATGATGGCTGTCGGCGTGGCAAGGCCAAGCGAGCAGGGACATGCGATTACAAGCACAGAAACAAATATATTCAGTACAAAAGCAAAGCTTTCGCCGCAAAGAGCCCAGATCGCGGCGGCAATCAGCGCAATGGCAATCACAGCGGGCACAAAATAGGTTGCAACCTTGTCGGCAAGACGGGATATGGGTGCTTTTTTGCCCTGCGCATCTTCCACCATGCGGATAATCTGGCTCAATGCTGTGTCGGCGCCGGTTTTTGTGGCGGTAAACACGATCATACCTTCAAGGTTGATGCTGCCGCCTGTTACCGCGCTGTCCGTGCCGACAGCAACGGGCACGCTCTCGCCCGTGAGCATGGAAAGGTCCACGCTGGATGTTCCCGACGTTACCACGCCGTCGCAGGGAAAGCGCTCACCGGGTAAAACGGTGACAATATCGCCCTCACGCAGCTCCGACGCAGGGATTTCCGCCGTTTCACCATAGCGGGTAACGCGAGCGGTTTCGGGTGCGAGCTGCACCAGCTTGTCGATTGCGTCAGAGGTGTGCTGCTTGCTGCGCGATTCCAGGAATTTGCCGAGCATCACAAGCGCCACGACGATCGACGAAGATTCAAAGCAAATGGAATGAATCATTTCGACGTTGCCGCGCGCAACGCTGACCGTGACATAAATGCTGTAGAAAAAAGCGGCGGCAGTTCCGACGGCAACGAGGGAATCCATATTCGGTCTGCCGCGCAGGAGCGCAGGTAAGCCGCTGACATAAAACTGTCTGCCAAGAATGAGAATCGGCACTGTGAGCACAAACTGCAAGAGCGCGTGCGCCAGCGGGGCCGTGCGCATGGCAAGGGCGGCAGGCAGCGGCGCGCCGAGCATATGCAGCATGGAGACATATAAAAGCGCAGCCGCGAAAAACAATGAGAGGATTACGCGCCGCTTTTGCAGCGCAAGCTCCTTACGGCTTTCCTCGGCCTTCTTTCTGTTTTCCTCTGCCGCGCTCGCCGCGGGAACATATTCCTCGCAGCCATACATGATCCTGACAACCAGTGCAATGATCTCGTCGGACGAAATCACAGCTTCATCAAAGGTTACAGTCATTTTTTCCGTGATCAGATTGACAGCAACCGAAGAGATTCCTGACTGGCGCGACAGATATTTTTCTATACCGGTGCTGCAGGCAGCGCAGTGCATGCCGGTGATCCGGTAAACCTTTGTGGTCATTGTTCTTGCTCCTTGTCCATATTTTAGTTAGTTGTAGCTTACCACACTTTTCCAAAATTAGCAATCGTCTTTGTGATTCCTATTTCCCGCCATTTCCGACGCAAAAGCAAGCCATATCAACAGCGCGCTTTGACAGGTTTCCCATAACGCAATAACTATAATTTATGTAAACTGTTTATCGGGAGGCCACGAAGGTGAAAGTGAAATTGAAGTTTCTTGAATTCAGAAAGCAGCTTGCAAGCGGCGCGCTGGTGCAATCGCAGCCGCAGCTGGCGCTGATGCTGAGCTGGACGCTGAATTTTGTTCTCGGCATTCTGCTTGCGTCCGTGCCGCTTTTTGAGCGCTGCGGACCGTTTGGGCTTGCCGTCGTGGCGCAGGCCGGCGGGGGACTTTCCGGGCTGATGTGTGCATTCGGGGCAGCGCTCGGGTATCTGACGGTGTTTCGTTTTGAACTCGGGATGCAGTATGTGGCGGCAGTGATATTGATTTTCACGGCGGGATATATTTTTCAGGATTTGAAAATATATAAGCGAACGTTTTTTATGCCGGGAATCGCGGCATTTTTTTCGCTGCTGACCGGATTGCTCGGCTGGTATACATCCGATGGCGGAAACATGCTGCTGTTTCCGATATTTTCCGAAACGCTCCTTTCATTCGGCTGCACATATTTCTATAACGAGGCGCTTTCTCGCGAGGAATTTACAACAGAGGCGGCGGAACTGCGCCACGGGATATCGCTGATTATTCTTTTTGCATCGGTTCTCATGGCACTCACGCGCGTGCATCTGTTCGGGAGTATTTCGATCGGGCGTGTTTTTGCGGTTTTATTGGTGCAAACGATCGCGCTGCGCGGCGGGCCGCTTGCAGGGGCGGCAACCGGGATTGTGCTCGGCATTGCAATGGATGTTTCATCCGACGGCGCGGCATTTTATGAGATGGCATACAGCTTCTCAGCGCTTGTTTCCGGCGTTTTTCACCGGCGGGGGAGGCTGACGTTTTTGCTCAGCTATATCCTTTGCGGCGCGCTTTCCGTTATCTGCTGCGCAAAGTTTGGCGTGCACCTTGAGCTGCTTTACGAAAACTTCATTGCTTCCGTTGTGCTTATGGTGCTGCCGAACAATGTGCTCAGCCGCATGGGCACGCTGTTGCGAAGCAGTCAGCTGACAAGCGGCGAAACGGGGCTGAGGAAATTTACGGCACGGCGGCTGCGGCATATGGCGGGGGCTTTTAACGACCTGTTTGTGACGGTTGACAGCACACTTTCGGGAACGCACAACGATGAGGATATCTCGCAGGTGTTCGACCGTGCCTCCGAGCAGGTTTGCGCACGCTGCAAGAAAAAGTCGCAGTGCTGGAACAGCAACTATATTGACACTGTCAGCGCATTCAATGATGTGAGCCTGCTCATACGCACAAGCGGGCTGCTGCATAAAGCGGATCTGCCCCAACATTTTCTGGAACAATGCCACCGTGCCGACGAGCTGGTGAGCGCTGTAAACGGCGAACTGCGCGGGCAGATGTATCGCAGGCAGTTTTATACCCGGCTGAGTGAAAACCGCACAGCGGCTTATCAGCAGTATCTGGATTTATCGCAGATCCTTGACGGCGTTTCTGACGAACTGGAGAACGCATACGGCCCGGACATGCTTGCGCAGCGGCGATTAACGCGATTTTTGAACGGACTTGATCTGGATGCGGATACCTCCGTATTTCGCGACCGCTCCGGGCGGCTGCATATTCTGGTGGAGAGCGTGAAGCTCAAGCGTCTGCTGCGGGAACCGGGGTATCTGGACCGACTTTCCGACGCCGTTGGCGTGCGATTGTGCAGACCGAACGGCAGTGATGAAAATGTGGAAGGGCGCATCACACTGATGGAGGCAGAGCCGCTCACGGTTTCGGTCGGCGTTGCTTCCATGAAAAAAACCGGCGAGGCTGTTTCCGGCGACAGGGGAACATATTTCAAAACGGAGCAGGGGATGCTTTGCATTTTGCTTTCCGACGGCATGGGCAGCGGTGAAAATGCGGCGAAAGAGAGCGTGGCGGCCGTTCGTATTCTTGAGCGTTTTCTCCGTGCCGGCACGGAACCTGCGCTTGCGATGCGGATGCTCAACTCCGTTATGCTTCTGAAAAACGATGACGATTGGGGGTTTGCCACGGTTGATCTGCTCTGCATTGATCTGTTCAGCGGCGATGCGGCATTTTATAAATACGGCGCGGCGCCAAGCTATGTCAGAACAGGGAAACAAATCCGCAGAATTCGCAGCGAAACGCTCGCTGCCGGTCTCAGCAGCGTTTCGGCGGCGGAGCCGGATATCGTAAAGATGCATCTGCGCCCCGGTGCGCTCGCGCTGATCGCAAGCGACGGTGTGATTCCGGAAACAAACGATGCATGGGTGCGAACGCTGCTGACAGAGTGCGCTAATCTGGACACAAAATCTCTTGCGCGCGAGATGCTGCAAACATCGCTGAAACAATACGGCTGCAGCGATGATATGACCGTGCTTGCAGTGCGTGTGGACAAGCGTGAGTGAGGGACGACGCCTTGCGAAAACTAAGATTTTATGAGCGATTACGCAGAACGAAGGCATATGTCCCCGGAATGTATAAGTCCCTTCCGAAACGGTTAAACTGGGAACAAATAGAAGCAAGACCGCCGAAGGAGGGCAGGAAAGTGGTGAAAGGAACAAGCAAACGGGTTGTGGTGGTAAAATCACCCGATCCAACGGTGTTTGAACAGGCAATTTTTATTGTTCGGGAGGACTTTATCGGAAGAACAGGGCGCGCGAATGCACTGAAAGAGGCGCAGCAGGTTGCGGATGAGTATATTCGCTCCGCCGTTGCCACACCGCGCGACCGGATTTTTTCCCGCATTCCGCCGGCTCTATGGGCAGCGGCGGGGGCCGTGCTGGCCGGCGGCATCGGCATGCTGATCTATTTCCTCTGAATCAAAAACCGGTTTCGAAAGTCTCTTGCTTTGCCAAAGGCGGGAGACTTTTATTTTTTTATATTATTGTAATCGGGGGCAAAAAGTGGTAAACTACACAAAAATGCCGAAAAAGGGAGCAAGTGATTTTATGAGCAATATTCTTGATATAAATCTCGCGGCCGAAGGTGAAAAAAAAATCAACTGGGCTGCGCGAAATATGCCAATTCTCAGCGCAATTTGCAAAAGCTTTGAAGAAACCAAGCCGTTCAAGGGCATCAAGGTTACGCTTTCCGTTCATCTGGAAGCAAAAACAGCGTACCTCTGCCGCGTTCTCGCAGCCGGCGGCGCCGAGATGTATGTGACCGGCTCCAACCCGCTCTCCACACAGGATGACGTTGCGGCAGCGCTTGCCACCGGCGGTCTGGAAGTTTTTGCCCATCACGGCTGCACGATGGAGGAGTATGAGGCAGATCTGCGCGCTGCGCTCAGCTGCGGTCCGAACATCGTTATTGACGACGGCGGCGATCTTGTCCACCTCCTGCACACCGAAATGACCGACCTTCTGCCCAATGTGATCGGCGGCTGCGAGGAAACCACCACCGGCATCAACCGTCTGAAGGCCATGGATGCAAGAGGAGAGCTGCGTTTCCCGATGGTGATGGTGAACGAGGCGGATTGCAAGCACCTTTTTGACAATCGCTACGGCACCGGTCAGAGCGTCTGGGACGGCATTAACCGCACAACGAATCTGATTGTAGCCGGAAAGTATGTTGTTGTTTCCGGTTACGGCTGGTGCGGCAAGGGTGTTGCCATGCGTGCAAAAGGGCTCGGCGCAAAGGTGATCGTCACGGAAGTAGACCCTGTTCGCGCGATTGAAGCGCATATGGACGGCTTTGAAGTTATGAGCATGGAAAAAGCCGCGCCGCTCGGCGATATTTTCGTCACCGTTACCGGCTGCTGCGACATCATCACGAAAGAACATTTCCTTGTGATGAAAGACGGCGCCATCCTCTGCAACGCCGGCCATTTCGACGTGGAAGTTGATATTGCCGGTCTGCGTGAACTCGCGGAGCAGCAGTATGATGCCAGACGCAACATCGTCGGCTACGTTCTGTCCAACGGCAGGCAGGTCTTTGTCCTTGCTGAGGGCAGACTTGTCAACATTGCCGCCGGCGACGGACATCCTGCCGAGATTATGGACATGAGTTTTGCGATTCAGGCGCTTTCAGCAAAGTATCTGGTTGAAAACCGTACGCAGCTTTGCCCCGGCGTGCTCAACGTCCCGTACGAAATCGACCGTTCCGTTGCATTCAAAAAGCTGGAAACGCTCGGCGTTTCAATTGATACCCTGACAAAAAAGCAGCTTGATTATCTCGGCGAATGAAAATTTTGCGTCCCGTCGGGAGTGTTAACCCCTGACCGACGCGACGGGAGTGAATCCGATGGATGATATGAAAAACCGCATAATTCCCGTAGCGGAAGAAACCGTTGACTTCGAAGTGCAGCGCGACAGGCGAATTGACGAAATGACCGTGCTGCTTGAAGAGAAGAAAATGAAGCAGCTTCGCCTCGTCCTCGACGAAAACGACGAATTTGAAGTTGCCGAATTTCTTACTGAGCTTCCGGACAATCAGATGGCCATGGTGTTTCGTATGCTCTCGAAAGAACAGGCCGCCGCTGTTTTTGCGGAGCTCGATCCGGAAGAGCAGGAGTATATCATCAACTCCATCACCGACAAAGAACTTGGCGGAATTCTTGATGAACTATATCTTGACGATACCGTTGATATGATGGAAGAGCTGCCGGCCAACGTTGTCAAGCGCGTGATGCGCATTGCCACACCGGAAACCCGAAAGCTGGTGAATCAGTATCTCAGATACCCTGAAAACTCTGCCGGCTCGATTATGACCGCAGAGTTTGTCGATCTGAAAAAATACATGAACGTGAAGGAATCCTTTGCCCGCATCCGACGCATCGGCGCAGACAAGGAAACCATCTATACCTGCTTTGTCACGAGCGCGGACCGCAAACTGGAAGGCATTGTTTCCGTCAAAGACCTTCTTCTTGCAAATGAGGATGCCGTAATCGGCGACATCATGGACGAAAACGTTGTTTTCTGCACCACAACGGATGACCAGGAAGACGTTTCCGGCCTGTTTACGGACTATAATCTGCTTGCTGTTCCGGTTGTTGACAAGGAAAACCGCCTTGTCGGCATCGTCACGGTTGACGACGTCATGGACGTCATGGAGCAGGAGGCCACGGAAGATATCGAAATCATGGCGGCTATCACGCCGTCGGACAAGCCGTATTCCCGCACCGGCGTGTTTGATATCTGGAAAAACCGTTTCCCCTGGCTGCTGCTGCTCATGCTCTCCGCAACTTTTACGAGCATGATTCTCACAAGTTTTGAAGACGCCCTCGCGGTTCAGGCGGCACTGATTGCTTTCATCCCGATGCTCATGGGCACGGGCGGCAATTCCGGAAGCCAGGCCTCAACCGCTGTGATCCGCAGCCTTTCTCTGGGTGATATTGAGCCGGGCGACGTGTTTCTTGTCATCTGGAAAGAAATCCGCGTTGCGGCCCTGTGCGGTTTTACGCTTGCTGTTATCAATTTCGGCAAGCTGTTTCTGGTCGACCGTTTGCTGCTCGGCAACGACGGCGTTACAATCACGATTGCTCTCACCGTTTGCGTCACAATCTTTTTTGTCATTGTCTTTGCAAAAGCCGTCGGATGCACGCTGCCGATCGTTGCGGAAAAAGTGGGCATCGACCCCGCTGTTATGGCAGCGCCGCTGATCTCCACGCTGACCGACGCGATCTCGCTGCTGATTTATTTCGCGATTGCAAAGCTGCTGCTCCACATATAAAGAGGTTCCGATATCATGAGCTTTTCCGCGCTGATTTCCAAAATGTCAGTTCTGTTTCTGTATATCTGCATCGGTCTGCTTTGCGGCAAAACCGGAATCGTCAACGAAGAGGGGAGCAGGCTGCTTAACAAACTGGTACTGTTTATCTGCTCGCCTGCGCTGATTCTGCACGCTGTGCTCGATTCCGAGCTGACTTACTCCGTTGCCGACATTTTATACCTTCTTCTGTTTGGCCTGGTGTTTATGCTGCTGATGCTGCTGTTCGGGTTTGTCTGCACGCGGCTTTTCCGCTGCAAGGCAGAGGAGAGGGGGCTGATGAATCTCGTCATCTCCTTCGGCAATGTTGCATTTATGGGCTTTCCCGTGATCACGGCGATGTACGGAAGCGGCGCGGTGTTTCTCGGCTCTGTTTGCACCATACCGTTTAACATTCTGATTTTCTCCGTGGGTGCCCTGCTCATAGTCGGAAAAAAGAAAAATGGCCTTCCCATCAGGAAGGTCATTACAAATCCATCGCTGATTGCAACGGCTGTTTCATTTGTCATTTTTCTTCTGGATATCTCTTTTCCCGCGCCGGTGGAGGAAGCGATCGGCGGTATTGCGGGTATGGTGATTCCTCTCTCCATGCTCCTGATCGGAACATCACTGAGCCGGATGTCGCCGCGCGCAGTGCTGCTTGATAAGCGCTGCTACATAGTTTCCCTCTGCAAGCTGATAGTTTTGCCCCTGGGACTTGCCGCGTGCTTCCGCTTTCTTGTGCACGATCCGCTCTTTTACGGCGTTTTTGTCATCTTGTCGTGCATGCCTTCGGCAACGATGGCGCCGGTGCTTTGCGGAGAATACGGCGGCAACACGCAGTTTGCCAGCAGCTGTGTGTTTATCACAACGCTTTTTTCTCTGGCAACCGTTCCGATTATGCTGTATCTCATTTTGCTTTAATCTTCTCGGCATCAATAAACCGCCACGGACGGTCAATGTCCCGCTGGTCGGCATAATTGATGCCGACTCGTTTATCTGTGCGAATGCTTGGCCTGTAGCCGTCATCAGCCAGCCAAAGCAGGTCACTTTCAACGAAGCTTCCGCCGTTGAAGCGCTTGTCGATTTGCAGATATTTCGTCAGCTTTCCCGGACCGTTATAAGCTTCGCAGGCACGAATGAGTACGCCTTCGGCTTCGCCCTCACGCCCGGTGATGGCGTTGAGCATCCAGTGCATTCCGTAGCAAAGATAAACGTAAACCGTGCCGGGCGCACGCCAGAGCATCTCAGAGCGCGGGGT
>SVMK01000059.1 GCA_015067465.1 Oscillospiraceae bacterium | reverse complement strand
GGCGTCGGTTCCGGCGTTGTCTGCGCCTGCTGCGCCACCGCGCCGCCCAGTTCAATATTCAGCGTAGCCGTCACCAGCCGTCCGTCATCGGTCAGTTCCCGCACCCATTCCCCCACGGCGTCGCCCGCGCCGGCCACCATGGCAAGGCGCAGAAGCACGCCTGCAAGCAGCATGCCCGCAACTCGCTTTTTCATCAACCTCACCGCCTTCTTACAGTATCGGTTCATGATATGCGCCGCCGCGGCGGGATATGCTTCCCGCGCCGTGCCTTCAGCTGCTCATTCGTCCGCGTGCAGCAACGCCCTGCTGCTGTAGCGCAGGCAGCGCCGCAGGCGCGTGCGGGCGGATTTCAGCGTTCTGCTCACGGTGGAAACGTTGATACCCAGCATATCCGCAATCTCCTGCATGCTGTGCTGCTCCATATAATATAATCTCACCATCTGCGCCTGGCGCAGCGTCAATTCCTCGTAAATTGCCCCGGCAACCATCCGCGCCCCGGGCGCATCCGCTTCCGTAACGCGCATCAGCCGCCGCATGCTCTGATACTCCGTTTCCTGCTCCGGCGTTGTTCTGAACATCATTTTGCCCTCCGTTTTGATAATAGGTTTCAAGATATTTCGCAATGGTCGCGGTGTCGCCCGCCATCTCAATGAGCATATTGATTCTGCGCCGCAGCAAAAGCATCTCCTGCCCGCCGCAGGCCTCGCTGTTGAGTTTTGCGCGCAATTGCTTCACCCGCGCGCGGCATTTCTCCGCGCTTTCGCGATATTGCGCGGCAAGTTCTTTCAGTTCCATAACGGTGCATCTCCTGTCGAATTTTAAAAAAGAAAAAATTGTGTTGACAAATCGTTTCCGTTTTGCTATCATAAACGTCGCTGGTTGTAAAACCTTATTTGCTGGTATAGCTCAGTTGGTAGAGCAGCTGATTTGTAATCAGCAGGTCGGGGGTTCGAGTCCGTCTACCAGCTCCAAGTGAATATGGGAGCGTTCCCGAGTGGCCAAAGGGGGCAGACTGTAAATCTGTTGTCAGTGACTTCGGTGGTTCGAATCCACCCGCTCCCACCAAAAATACCGCTGCACCGCCAGGTGTGACGGTATTTTTTCTTTTGACGGGGATTCGAAAGGCGGCTCTTGGCGGGGTGCCGGCGGCACGCCGCAACCGCCGTGGCTTTTCCGCAGAAAAGCGAATCCACCCGCTCCCACCAAAGCGACTTTCGAAAGCAAGTCGCTTTTTTCATTTTCTGTTGCCTACACATCTGTTGCCTACACAAAGGATTGATGGTAAAGTAATAAGCAAGAAGTAATTTGCTATAATTAAATTATCTTTTCTCGGATTTCGAGAGTAATTCTGAGTCTCTTGGGTGGTATTCTCGTCCTCTAAACCGTAGAATTAAGGCGAAGAAAGCAATCCACCCCGCCCATCCAAGAGGAGGACAACTATGGAAAAGAAAACGATCGGCGGCTTCATTGCCGCATTACGAAAAGCAAACGGCATGACCCAGAAGGAACTGGCGGAACGGCTGAATGTATCGGATAAGACCGTCAGCCGTTGGGAACGAGATGATGGTGCGCCGGATCTGGCGGCTATCCCTGCTATCGCTGAAATCTTCGGTGTGACCTGTGACGAGCTGCTTCGGGGTGAGCGAAAGTCGCCCACCGAGCGTGCCGAGGTAACGGAAGAAACCGAGACTACACCCAAAGCTGAAAAACAGCGCCAGCGTCTGCTGAAGTCCACACTGTCCCAATATAAAAACCGCACCTATATTGCCATGGGTGTTTCTGTGATTGGAATGATCGTGGCGCTGGTTTGTAACTTGGCTTTCCTGAAAGCAATTCTGGGTTTCTTCCTGGGTGCTATCTTCTTTGCGGCCAGCATCGTATGCCAAGCAGTGTTCGTGAACAAGGCGTTTTTTAGCGTGGAAGATGCGGGACTGGATGCCGATGTCCTTTCTGACTATAAGCGTAAAGTCATCGGACTTGCAGAGAAATCCATTGGATTGACGGTGGCTTTTATCGGCTTCACATTCCCCTTGATTTTGGTGGATGCCTATATGGGACTCGGCTCTGACAGCCTGCTGATCTGGGGCGCGATGGGTGCTGCGGCATTCCTGCTGATCTATGCCATTGTGCTGTATTTCCTCAATGCGGCCCTTCTGAAAAAAGGAACATATAGTTTGTCCGAGAAGGAGTCTGCCATTTATCAGTATAACCACAAGCTAAAGCGCACCTGTGCCATTGTATTGGTCGTTCTTCTGGCAATAACTTTCATCGGTCATCACTTTGCGACCTCAATTTGGGGTCCATACAGCATTATGAAAGGCACAACATTCGAGGATTACGATAGTTTCATTGAATATATGGAGCAGGATGTTCCTGCGGTACCAAGATACGATGTGAGCTTAAATGGCACAGTAACCGCGCCTATACCCGAATCGCAGGTTGGGCCAACTACTTATTACGACCAGTATGGCAATGAAATCAGTGAGGAAGAAGCCTTGACCCGTAGGCTGGAAGACAGCAATGGAAATGTGGTCTGCGAATACATCGACCGGAACGAGAGTGTTGTTTCTGTGCAATACACGTCCAACGATGGAACGATCCTCCCAATCACTGTATTTACAGAAGATAATCTTCTGGAAGCCAGGCAGACAGCTGCAGTCCGCCATATGCTTTTCGGAGTCGTCTACTGTGTAGAGGTGCTTGGCACGATTCTGGTATATTTCAAGAAAAGATCAAAATAAAGACAAAATGAATCAAGGAGGCCACGCATGGACATTACGCAAACCTTTTACGACAATTTAGCGCCGCAGTACGATATGCTCTTTCAGGATTGGAACGCCTCCGTCCGCGAGCAGGCCGCCGTGCTCGACACGCTTTTCAAAAGCCGCGGCTTCAGCAACGCCGCGCAGGTGCTCGATTGTGCCTGCGGCATCGGAACGCAATCCGTCGGGCTGGCTGCGCTCGGCTATCGTGTAACCGCCTCCGACTTCAGCAGCGGCGCACTCGCCGAGGCCAAAACACGCGCAGATGAACACAATGTGCAAATCCGCTTTGAGCGTGCCGATTTCTGCGCATTGTCCGATGTGTTCTCCCGGCAGTTTGATATCATCATCGCCATGGACAACGCGCTGCCGCACATGCGCTCGATATCCGCGCTGGAGTCCGCCGTCGCAAGCATCGTCGACCGGCTTGTCCCCGGCGGCATCTTCGTTGCCAGCATCCGCGATTACGACACGCTGCTCGAAACCCGTCCGCCCTATTCCCCGCCCTACATCCACAAAACCGAACGCGGTCAGCGCGTGTCGTTCCAGACATGGGACTGGAACGGCGACCTTTACAAACTGACGCAGTATATCATCGCCGATGAATCCACCCTGCAAGTCAGCAAATTTTCCTGCGAATACCGCGCCACGCGCAGAGCGGAGCTGACCCGGCTGCTTCTGGCAAACGGCTGCTCGGAAGCGGTGTGGGAATTCCCTGAAGAAACCGGCTATTATCAGCCGCTCCTCATCGCAAAAAAATAAGCCGTTTCCCCTCCCCGCTTTACAGAAATCCTTCGCACAAAACGTGCGGAGGATTTTTTATTATTTCTCCGATTTTTCAATCGTCTCCCGCCGCGCCGTCAAGCGAAAACCCGGTACAAACATACGAAATCCCGACCGCCACAAAACGACATTTTCCTTTATCCTTATGATAGTTAACATGAAGGAGGAAAAATCAGTAATGATACCCCAAAAACACAAGAATCTGGCGAACAGTCTGAACAATCTGCGGAAAGCCCGCGGGCTCTCTCTTTCCGAATTTTCGAAAGAGCTGGGCCTTCCAAAATCCACCCTGCAATCCATTCTGGAGGACGGGCAAACAACGCTGAACACCGCAATCCGCATCTCCGAACGGCTGGGAATACCGGTGGATGCCCTCACAAGCGAAACGCTTTCCGTAACGCAGTTCAAAATTCTCGACGGTCTGATACTGCGGCTGAACTGGTACGACCAGCTTCCGAGCCACAAGCAGGAAGCGGTGCGCGACCATATGTACGCCCTGATCCAACTCATTCAGGAAAGTCAAAGCGCCGACTGACGCGTTGGGGGAAAACCGGCCGTGAAGAAACCGAAATCCACGCCCGCACCGCCGGAATTGCAGGCAGAACCACCGTGCGCACCCGCAGATTACCGGCATAAAATGCGCATCACCGAAGCGCTTTGTCTGCCGGACGGAAGCTACTGCTTTTGCCCCAGATGCCACGTCACGCTTGAGCGCGACTATCAGCGTTTTTGTGACCGCTGCGGTCAGCGTCTCGACTGGTCCGGACGCAAAAAGCTGACTGTAATCAACCACGCCGGCGGCTTCGACCCGTAACCGTCGCCGCATCGTTCGCCGCCGCCCGTTCCTCCCGCATTGGTCAAAATACCGATTGCCCGGCACGGCGGTCGGTATTATTTGTTTTCCCCCTTCCGCCCCCCCTGCGCCGCCGCACGCATGCCGCTGTCCGTCCGCCGCCGCAACCGCGCGAATTCCAACGCATTCCACGTGCTGCCCCATTCTCCCGCCGCCGTTTTCCCGGCGGTTTCGTTATTTTTACGCATCATTTTGACTTCATCGCAAAAAGAGTCAAAAATTTGCTCGTTTTTCTCCTCCGGTAATACATTTTCCCGTCATTTTTTACATTTATGTCCATTTTGTGCCTTGTGTATCCGCCGAAACTGTGATACATTACTTCCGTATATAGATTTACATAAAACAATAATTTTGAAACTAAACGAAAAGGGTACACCGAATATGGCCGATTTCTCCGAAAACCAGCGCCGACTTTTCCCGCTCTCGCTCAACCAGATGAATATCTGGGCGCTGGAGCGTTCCCTTCCCGGCACCTCGATCAACAACATCAGCGCCACTATGCGCATTCAGGGCCGCGTGGATTTCATCAAGCTGCAGGAGGCTGTCCGCTTTGTTCTGAAGATGGATGCCTCGCTCCGCTCGCAGATCACGCTGCGCGACGGCACGCCCATGCAGTATCACGCACCTTATGAGGACATCACCCTCCAGCTGCTGGATTTTTCCGACTCTGACGACGACAGCTTTGAGCACTGGGCGGCGATGAGCAGCCGCATGCCCATTTTCGCAACGGACGCGCCGCTTTACCGCTTTTCCATGTGCCGTCTCAGCGAGGAATCCGCCGCCGTTTTCGTGCAAACCCACCACATCATTTCCGACGGCTGGTCCGAGATCATGCTGTGCAACCGCATCGGCGAGGCATACATTGCCCTGCTTGAGCGCCGCACGCCGGACTGGGATTCCCTCCCCGATTATGCCGACTATATCGAATCGGAAAACGCCTATCTCGAATCCAAAACCTACCAGAAGGACAAGGCCTTCTGGCAGCAGGCGCTGAGCGAAGCCGGCGAGGCCGCCGCGCTCAAGGGCAACCGCGGCTCCTCCGTCAGCCATGTCGGCCGCAGAAAGAGCTTCCGCTTCTCCCAGCAGCTCAACCACGCGATCTACTCTTTCTGCCGCGAGCACCGTGTTGCACCCTTCGCCGTTTTCTACATGGCCTTCGCCGCCTATCTCAAGCGCTCCGGCGGCAGCGACCGCTTCACCATCGGCGTTCCGGTGTTCAACCGCACCACTTACCGCTACAAGCAAACCACGGGCATGTTCGTCAGCACGATGCCCTTCCCGAGCGAAATCTCCGACGAGTGGAGTTTCAACATCTTCAACGAGCATTTTTCCAAGCAGTGGTTCAACCTGCTGCGCCACCAGCGTTTCCCTTACAGCCATATGGAAAAGATGGTGCCCGGCGGCGACCCGCTGTTTCGTGTGATGCTCTCTTATCAGGACAGCCAGATTCTCGAAAGTTCGAATGCCTCCGTGCGCATTTCCGGCAACTGGTACTACAGCGGCTACCAGATGGAGCAGCTTTGCATCCACCTCACCAACCTGGAGGACAACCGCATCTATGCCGTGGACTACGACTATCTCTCGCAAATGTTCTCCGACCGCGACATTGAAGAGCTCCACCATTCCCTGTGCCATATTCTCTCTTCCGGCCTTCAGCGTCCGGACACGCCCATCCGCGCCCTGCCCATGCTCGACGCGGAGGAACGCGAGCGCGTGCTCTACCACTTCAACCGCAGCTACGCCCCGCGCTTTGACCGCACGCCCTACGAAATGCTGCAAAACGTTGTCCGCCGCCAGCCCCGCCGCGTCGCAGTAATCCACAACGGCGAGCGCACCACCTATCAAAGTCTGATGGACCGCGCCGCCGGTATCGCCGCCGCGCTGGTGGAGCAGCAAAAGCTCGTTGCGGTGCTGCTGCCGCGCGACCCGCGCCTGTTTGCCTGCCTTGTCGGCATCATGCAGGCAAACTGCATCTGGCTGCTGCTCTCTCCGGACCAGCCGCCGCTTCGCATCGAAGAAATTCTCCGCCAAAGCGGAACGGAATATCTGCTCTCCACGCCCGCATTTTCCGCCGGTCTGAATCTTGAGGGCGTAACGTGCCTCGACGTGGACGCGCTGCCGGAGTGCCCCAATGCACCCGTGCTGCGCGGCAAGCCGGACGATCTGGCCTATGTGGTCTACACCTCCGGCTCCACCGGCGTGCCCAAAGGCGTTGAAATCCGTCAGAGCAGTCTGGTCAACCTTGCCATGGCGATGGAGCCCGTGTATCAGGACAGCGCCGTTCTGTCGCTGTGCAGCGTGGGATTCGACGCATTTCTGCTCGAAAGCGCTGTCGCCCTGCTTTGCGGCCGCACCATTCTGCTGGCAAACGACCAGGAAAAAGAGCACCCCGACGTGCTCGCGGACCTGATTGTCAACTACGGTCTGGGCTTCCTGTCCACCACACCCTCGCGCCTGTCTGCGCTGATGAATTCCCCGCGCTTTGCCGCCGCCGTGCAGTGGCTCAAGTGCATCATCTGCGGCGGTGAAGCCTTCCCCGGCGACCTGCTGCAGCGCCTGAGAAGCAGCACGGATGCCTGCATCTACAACCAGTACGGCCCTTCGGAAACCACCGTTGCCGTCAGCATGGCGCAGCTGAACCAAACCAGCCATATCACCATCGGCAAGCCGATGGAAAACTGCCATCTCTACGTTCTCGACAGCGACCTCCAGCCGCTGCCCGTCAATATCAACGGCGAACTCTACATCGGCGGCGACTGTGTCGGCCGCGGCTACCGCAACGCCCCCGAGCTCACCGCCGAGAGCTTTGTCCCCAGCCCCTTCGTCAGCGGTGAAATTCTTTACAAAACCGGCGACACCGCCTGCTGGAACGAAGCCGGCGAGCTGGAACTTTCCGGCCGCAAGGACCACCAGCTGAAGCTGCGCGGTCTGCGCATCGAGCCGCAGGAAATCTCCCAGTGCCTGTGCCGCCATCCGTCCGTGGTCTCCGCAGCCGTCACCACCATGCGCCTTTACGGTCAGCAGGTGCTGGTTGCATACTATGTTTCCGAGCAGGCCGTTCCCGAGGTGGAGCTGCTTTCGTTCGCCGCGGCATACCTCCCGGGCTATATGGTGCCCGCACGCATCCTGCGCATCGACGAAATCCCCCTCACCCGCAACGGCAAGCTGGACACCAATCTCCTGCCTCCGCCCCCTGCGGATGAGGAAAATCTGCCCGCCGTGCCCGGCAGCCGCGAAGCGGAAATCCTTGATATTTTCCGCAGTGTGCTCCACGCCGACGAGCTGTATGTCAACACAAACTATTTTCTCGCCGGCGGCAACTCCCTCAACGCGCTGGAGACAATCAGCCGTCTGGAAGAGCGCTTCGGCGTGCGTCTGATGGTTTCCGACCTCTACGCCTGCCGCACTGCGCGCGAGCTGAGCGAATTCCTCGCGCTGGGCAAGGCCTCGCAGGCCATGGCCTCCATCACCGCCGCACCCGCGCGCGACAGCTATCCCCTTTCCGCAACGCAGAAAAGCATTTATCTGCAGTCATGCCTCAACGACAGCGGATTTGCCTATCATATGCCCTGCGCGTTCCGCTTCAGCAAAGCGCCCGACCACGCGCGGCTGGAAAAAGCCTTCCGCGACCTCATCGCGGACGAACCTCTGCTGCGCACGCGCTTTGAACTGCGCGCCGGCGTACCCGCCGCGATCGTGGAACCCTCCGTGGCTTTCTGCCTTTCCGAAATCTCCGCCGCCGACCTCGACAGTGCGTTTTCCGCATTCCTGCAGCCTTTCGACCTCGGCAGCGCTCCGCTCATTCACGCCGCGCTGTGGACGGATCCCGACGGCAAAACCGTTTTGATGGTGGATATCCACCACATCATCGGCGACGGTCAGAGCACCCCCATGATTCTCAACCGTCTCGGCACGCTCTACGGCGGCGGCGAGCTTGCGTCCCACCTCACGCTGCACGACTACGCCTGCTATTGCGAAAGCTTCGGCAGCACGGACACCGGTGCCTCCCTCGGCTATTGGAAGCGCGCCCTTGCCGACTGTTCCACCACCCTCGCCCTGCCTACGGACCGCGTCCGTCCGCAGATGTTCAGCTTCCGCGGCGGCGTTGAATCGGCGCTGCTCTCCGCCAAAGCCACAGCCTGCGCGGACAAATTCTGCGCCGACCATGAGCTCACGCCCTACATGTTCTTCTCCGGCGTGCTCGGCATCCTGTTCTCCCGCCTTTCCGGTCAGGAGGATATTGTCATCGGCTCGCCCGTCTCCGGCCGCACCAGACCGGAGCTGCAAAATGTCTGCGGTCCGCTGATGTCCACGCTGCCGCTGCGCCTGCAGCCCGCGGCACACATGAGCACCAAGGAATATTTCCGCCGCGTCCGCGAGAGCGCAGTCGCCATGATCGACCATGCCGACTGCCCGCTGGAGGACATTGTTTCCGCATTGAATATCCCCCGCTCCTTAGAGCGCAATCCGCTTTATCAGGTGCTGTTCCAGGTGCGTCCTCTGGATGTCAACGCCTTCCGGCTCGGCGACAGCACGCTGGAATATATCCCCATCCCCACCGGCACCGCCAAGCTCGACCTCACCGTCGAAGCGGCCCGAACCGGCGACCGCTATGAGCTTTGGTTTGAGTATGCTTCCGATCTGTTCGACCGCGAAACCATCGCTTACTACGCCCGCTGCGTGGACGCGCTGGTGTGTTCCCTTGCCGCAGCCGATCCCGCCGCTGCCCTGCGCACGCTTGATCCGCTCTCCGATTCTGACCGCGAAGCGTTCATCACCAAACCGCAAAACGCCATCGTGCCTTACTCCGACCTGCCGCTGCATGCCCACATCGCCGAAGCAGCCGCCCGCTGCCCGGAGGCCACCGCCGTCATCTGGCACGGCGAGTCCACCTCCTACGCCGCGCTGGAGCAGCGCGCATGCGAGATCGCAGGCGTTCTGCGTGCAAACGGCGTCCGCCCCGGTGACGCTGTCGGTCTGGTGTGCCGCCGCTCGCCCGAGCTGCTGGCATCCCTGCTGGCTGTGCTGCGCTGCGGCTGTGCCTATGTTCCCTTCCTTTACGAATTCCCCGCCGCCCGCATTGCCTACATGATGCAAACGGCAAACGCCCGCCTGATCCTGTGCGACGACGATTCCGCCGCCGCGCTGCCGGAAGAGGCCCGCGTGTGCCCCGTGGTTTCCACCCGCACGCCCGCTTCGCCCTGCACGGACATCGCCCCGGTCAGCGGCAGCGACCCGATGTATATTCTCTTCACCTCCGGCTCCACCGGAAAGCCCAAGGGCGTTATGCTCCCCCACCGTGCGATCAGCAACCTGCTGGAATCCATCCGCGGCTGGCTCGCCGGCGAATCCGGTCCCGTGCTTTGCACAACCAACGCGGTGTTTGACATCTTCATCACCGAAAGCCTGCTCGCCCTCGCGCAGGGACTCACCGTTGTGCTCGCAGACGAAGAGGAAATGCTTCTGCCCTGGAAGCTTGCCGAGCTCATCAGCGCCCACAGCCCCCGCATCGCGCAGTTCACCCCTTCACGTCTGCAGATGTGTCTGGGCAACAGTGCCTTTGCCGCTGTTGCAAATGCGCTGCGCTTCACCATCGTCGCGGGCGAAATGATGCCG
>SVMK01000058.1 GCA_015067465.1 Oscillospiraceae bacterium | reverse complement strand
GAAGGAACAATAAAAATGGCAGATCTGATCCAAACTCTTACCGAGAAGTACATGAAGGCTTCTCTGCCCGAGATGAACGTTGGCGACACCGTCCGTGTTACCGTTCGTGTCAAGGAAGGCAACCGTGAGCGCACCCAGGCTTTCGAAGGCACCATCATTGCCAAGAAGCATGGCGGCATCAACGAAACCATCACCGTTCGCCGCATTTCCTACAATGTCGGCTGCGAGAAGGTTTTCCCCGTGCATTCTCCCACCATCGTTTCTGTTGAAACCGTCCGCAGAGGTAAGGTTCGCAGAGCAAAGCTGTATTACCTGCGCAATCGCGTCGGCAAGGCAGCCAAGGTCAAGGAGCGCCTGTAAGCCATCGCTTTACAAGTTCAGAAAAAATCGGTGCGTTTTTTATATCGCGCCGATTTTTTTATTGCGCAATGGTGTGCAATGGTTGTATAATATAAAATCAAGTTTTTTTATGCGGAGGAGCTGCAATGGACGAAAAGCAGGAACTGCTGAACGATCAGCAGAAACCGGAAAACGACCGGAAGAAAAATTCAGATCTGTTTGACTGGCTGCAGTGCATCGTTTCTGCGCTGGTGTTTTGCATTCTGTTTTTCACCTTCATCGGCAGAACCGTCGGTGTGATCGGTTCCAGCATGGTGCCGACGCTGGAGCAGGGAGACCGCCTGATTGTAAGCAAGTTGTTTTATGAGCCCCACTACGGCGACATCGTTGTGCTGCGCAAGGAAAGTTTTATGGCAGAGCCGATTGTCAAGCGCGTGATTGCCACCGAGGGGCAGACCGTGGACATCGACTTCACGGAAGGCATCGTGTATGTGGACGGCGTTGCGCTTGATGAGCCGTATACCAATTCCCTCACCACCGATCCCGAGGACTTTACAGAGCCGGTCACTGTGCCGGAGGGCTGCGTTTTCGTGATGGGCGACAACCGCAACCGCTCAACGGACAGCCGTACGGAGAGCATCGGCTGCGTTGACGAGCGGCTGATTCTCGGCAAGGCGTATGTGCGCATGCTGCCGCTGAATAAATTCGGATATCTTTACTGACACATTTTACGGAGCACTATGAACGAACAATACACGCAGCTCGCGATCCAGTGGTTTCCCGGTCATATGACCAAAGCCCAGCGAATGATCGACGAGAACATGAAGCAGGTGGATATGGTGTGCGAACTGGTTGATGCACGCATACCGCATTCCAGTCGAAATCCGGATATTGACCGTCTCGCGGGGGACAAGCCGCGCCTTTTGATCCTCAACCGCATTGACCTTGCCGACCCCGAAGTGACGGCGAAGTGGCGCGAACATTTCAAACGGCAGGGGATTGCCGTTTTGGAAACCGATGCCAAAACGGGTAAGGGCGTTCGGGAATTTCCCGCCGCCGTGCGCAGCGTTTTGAAAGAAAAAATCGCGGCGCTGGAGGCGAAAGGGCAGGGCAACCGCCCGCTGCGCGTGATGATTCTCGGCATACCCAACGTTGGAAAGAGCACCTTCATCAACAAGGTTGCGGGCCGCAAGGCCGCCATCGCGGGGGACAAGCCCGGCGTGACGCGCGGCAAGCAGTGGATCAGCATCGACCGCGGACTTGACCTGCTGGATACGCCCGGCATCCTGTGGCCGAAATTCGATTCGCAGGAGGTTGGGGAATCGCTGGCGCTGACCAATGCCATCAAGGCGGACGTGCTGGACAAGGAAACGCTCGCGGCTAACTTTATGCTGCGCCTGCGCGCGATGTATCCCGGTGCGATTGAGCAGCGCTATAAATTCACGCCTGACCCGGAGAAAAACGGCTTTGAACTTTTGGAAGACGCGGGACGCAAACGCGGCTTTCTGATCTCGCGCGGCGAGGTGGACATTGAGCGTATGGCCAGCGTTTTACTCAGCGAATATCACGACGGAAAGCTCGGGCGCATCTCGCTGGAGGCGCCGCCCGCGGCGCAGGACTGACAGCGGGCTCTCAAACGGATCGAACAGGGACGGACAACAACGATGGATTTGTGGGAAATCGAAAACGAAGCGTACGAAAAGGGGCTGACACCCGTTTGCGGCGTGGATGAGGCAGGGCGCGGTCCGCTGGCCGGACCGGTGTGCGCAGCGGCGGTGATTCTGCCGCGCGGCCTTGTGATCGATGGGCTGGACGATTCAAAAAAGCTCAGCGAGAAAAAGCGCGATGCGCTTTTCGATGTGATTTGCGCCGAAGCGACGGCGTTCGGCATTGCCTTCGCCACCGTGGAGGAGATTGAGCAGCTGAACATTCTGGGTGCAACCTATCTTGCCATGAACCGCGCGATCGAGCAGCTGCCGACGCCGGCGGCCTTTGCACTGATCGACGGCAACCGCAACGCCGGCATCCGCCTTGCCAGCCAATGCGTTGTGAAAGGCGACAGCCGCTGCGCTTCCATCGCGGCAGCGAGCATTCTTGCCAAAGTGACCCGAGACCGCTATATGTACGAGATGGCGGAGCGCTATACGCAATACGGATTCGAAAAGCATAAAGGCTACGGTACCGCGGCGCACTATGCCGCCCTGCGCGAGCATGGGCCGAGCGACATTCACCGTATGAGCTTTTTGAAAAAGATGCACTGATGGAAAACAAAAAACTGACCGGACGCCGCGGCGAAGCGGCAGCGGCGGACTTTTTGAAATCGGAGGGCTACCGCATTGTCGGCATGAACTATTCCTGCCGCTTCGGAGAAATCGACGTGATTGCCGAAAACCGCGAATATGTTGTGTTTGCGGAGGTGAAAACCCGCAAAAACGCAGAATTTGCCGAGGCGAGGGAATTTGTCACGGCGGCGAAGCAGCGGCGCATTGCAGCAACGGCGCAGCTTTGGCTGCAGAGCAATCCGACGGAAAAACAGCCGCGATTCGACGTGATCGAGATCTACGGCGCGCACGGCGCGGCCAAACGGATCAACCATATAGAAAACGCATTCTGAAAAGAATTTGGGAGAATAATTATGAAGTATTTCAGCACGAGAAACGACAGCGTTAAGTACACTTCCGCACAGGCGATCGCCATGGGACTGGCCCCGGACGGCGGCTTGTTTGTTCCCGAAACGATTCCTGCGGTGACTGCGGAGGAACTGGCGGAACTGTGCAAACAGGATTACCGCGGCAGAGCCGTGAACATCATGCACCGCTTCCTTGAAGATTTCACCGAGGCGGAGCTGAGAGAGTATGTTGCGCACGCCTATGCGGACAATTATGACGATGCCGCTATCGCGCCCCTGCGCTTTACCGATGACGCAACGGCATATCTTGAACTGTGGCACGGTCCTACCTGCGCGTTCAAGGATATGGCGCTGCAGATGCTGCCGTATCTGCTGACGGCCTCTCTGAAAAAGACGGGCGAACAGCGCCGGGTCTGCATTCTGGTTGCCACCTCCGGCGACACGGGCAAGGCCGCACTGGAAGGCTTCAAAGACGTTCCCGGCACAAAGATTTTTGTTTTTTACCCGGATGGCGGCGTGTCCAGAATTCAGCGCCTGCAGATGGTTACGCAGGAGGGTGAAAATGTTGGCGTTTGCGCGGTGAAAGGCAACTTTGACGATGCGCAGACCGGCGTGAAGAAAATATTCGGCAATGCGCAGTTTGCTGCGGAACTGTCCGAACGCGGCTGGTTCCTCTCCTCGGCAAACTCTATCAACTGGGGCAGACTTCTGCCGCAGATCGTCTATTATTTCTCCGCTTACTGCGACTATGTAAACAGCGGAAAGATCGCAATGGGCGACGAGATCAATTTCTGCGTTCCCACGGGCAACTTCGGCAACATTCTCGCCGGCTGGTTTGCAAGAGAGATGGGCCTGCCTGTGAAGCGCTTCCTTTGCGCTTCCAATGCCAACAATGTCCTCACGGACTTTTTCAACACTGGAATTTACAACAAAAACCGCGATTTCCGCATGACGATCTCTCCGAGTATGGATATTCTGGTTTCCAGCAATCTGGAACGCCTGCTTTATATGCTCTGCGGTGCGGAAAAAACCGCGGGCTACATGGCGCAGCTGTCCGAGGAAGGCCGCTACGACGTGGGCTCCGAAACGCTTGAGCGTGTGCGCGCGCTGTTTGCCGCGGAATGCTGCGACGATGACAAGACCAAGGCCGAGATCGCGGACGTTTGGGAAAAGAGCGGCTATCTTATCGACACCCACACCGCCGTTGCCGCGGCTTCACTTGCGCAGTATCGTGCGGCAAGCGGTGACAATGCACCTACGGTTGTGGTGTCCACCGCAAGCCCGTTTAAGTTTGCGGCCGATGTTTGCAGCGCCCTCGGCGAGAACGATGCTGCCGATCCTCTGGCGGCGCTGGCTGCGCGCTGCGCGCTGAATATTCCCCGCCCCCTCAGCGGTCTGGATGCACGCGCTGTGCGCTTCGACGGCGTTGTGGAAAAGCAGGCCATGCCGGAAACGGTAAATGCATTTCTGAAGTGATTCACGCATAAAAATTCCGGCAGCGTTCAGCTGCCGGAATTGCCTGTCATGCCTGCTCAGAATGAGGTTTTGGGAGTGAAAGTATCGCAGAAGGTTTCGCCCTTCTTCATTGCGGTTTTGTTCTGAACGTTGATGTGCGAAGCGGTGCAGCACTTGCAGGTGGTGTCATTGTACTTGCAGTTGTAAACATCGCAGCCGACGCCCTGAACGCAGCTGCAGCCGTTTTTGCCGTTTGCCATGATGATTTCCTCCGGATGAAATAGTATTTTCCGGCGTGAAGCGCCGGTACACTACAGTATTCACACTTTTTTTGGAGTTTATTCATATGTCTCTTTATGTGATTGGCGATCTCCACCTTTCCTTTGGTTGCGACAAGCCGATGGATGTGTTCGGCGGACGCTGGGAAAATTATACCGACAAACTGCTGGAGGGATTTTCCACCGTAGGCAGCGACGACACAACGGTGATCTGCGGCGATCTCAGCTGGGGGATGAGTCTGGAGGGCGCGAAAGAGGACTTTCTTTTCATCCACCGCCTGCCGGGCAAAAAAATTATTCTGAAAGGCAACCACGATTACTGGTGGACAACGGCGAGCCAGGCCTACCGCTTTTTCGCCGAAAACGGCATCGACAGCATCGAAATTCTGAATAACAACTGCTTTGCTTATGAAAATTATGCCATTTGCGGAACGCGCGGCTGGTTTTACGAAGAGAGCAAGAGCGAGGAGCACGACAAAAAAATCCTCGCCCGCGAACTGATGCGGCTGGAAACAAGCCTGAAAGCGGCGCAGGACCGAGAAAAACTTGTGTTTTTGCATTATCCCCCGAAACTTGTCAACTATGAGCGGACGGAACTGCTTGATCTGATGGAAGCTTACGGCGTGAAAAACTGCTGGTACGGACATCTTCATTCCGGCGGCAGGGCACTTGCGTTTGAAGGCGTGGCGCGCGGCATACGCTTTCATCTGATTTCGGCGGACCATGTGCAGTTTATCCCGCAGAAAATATTCTGAAATATCAGTAAAATCCCGTAAAAATGTTTGCAATTCGGGAAAGTATCTGATATACTATCATGGCATTATTGGGCGGACGAGCGCCCGCAATGCAGTTTTACCGTAGAAAATCAGAGCAGTCTGATTGATTGATAGGAGGAAAACACCCCAATGGACATCAAGAACGTCAAAAGAGAAGACGGAAAGCTCAGCTTCCAGACTGCAGTGGATGCTGCAAGCTTTGAAGCGGCTGTCAACAAGGCCTATCTGAAGGCAAAGAAAAACATTGCCATCCCCGGTTTTCGCAAGGGTAAGGCTCCCCGCATGATCATCGAAGGCATGTACGGTGCCGATGTTTTTTATGAGGATGCCGTGAACGAACTGGCGCTGGACGCTTTCAAGGCCGGCATGGAAGAGGTCAAGGACCGCACTGTCGGCGATCCCATGATTACCAACTACAATGTCGCAGACGACAAAACTCTGACCATCGACTTTGAAACTGCTCTCTACCCCGAAGTGACTCTGGGCGAGTACAAGGGTCTGCAGGCTTATAAGGCACCTGTCAAGATCATGGCTGCCGATGTCAACAAGGAACTTGAAACCATTCAGAAGCGCAACGCACGCATTGTTGCCGTGGAGCGCGCTGCCAAGGACGGCGACACCGTCAACATCGACTTTGACGGCTACAAAGACGGCGTCCGCTTCGACGGCGGCAAGGCCGAGGGCCACGATCTCGTGCTCGGCTCCGGCGCATTTGTGCCCGGTTTTGAAGATCAGATTGTCGGCATGAAAGCCGGCGAGGAGAAAGATATCGACATCACCTTCCCCGAGAACTACCACGCAGACCTCGCAGGCGCAGCCGTTGTCTTCAAGGTGAAGGTCAACGAGGTTAAGGAATCCCAGTTGCCCGCCCTCGACGACGAGTTTGCCAAGGATGTGTCCGAGTTCGACACGCTCAAGGAATACAAGGCCAGCATCAAGAAGGATCTCGAAACCAAGAAGAAGGACGCAGCCGACAGCGAGTATCGCAACAAGCTGATGGCCAAGGCCGTTGAGAACATGACCGTCACCGTTCCCGCCGCCATGGTGGATGAGCGCGTTGACCGCGTGGTTGCCGACTACACCCGCAACTGCACCGCACAGGGCTTCACTCTGGAGCAGTATCTCGGCATGATGGGCCTGGACGAAAACGCTTTCCGCACCTACATCCGTCCCAACTGCGAAAACGATGTCAAGGTGGAACTGCTGCTTGAAAAGGTTGCAGAGGTTGAAAACTTCACCATCGCGGAAGAAGACATCGAGAGCGAATACAAGACCGCAGCCGAGATGTATAATATGGACGTCGAGAAGATCAAGGCCACTGTCGCCGCTGAGGTGATTGCGGACGATCTGAAGATGAGAAAGGCTTCCGAGCTGATTTTCTCCACCGGCGTTGCGCTGGATAAGGAAGAAGAGAGCGAAGCAGCCGCCGAGGAAAAGCCCGCTGCAAAGAAAACCGCAGCGAAGAAGACCACCAAGAAGGCCGAAGCGACCGCAGAGGAAAAGCCTGCAGCAAAGAAGACCACCAAGAAAGCTGAAGCTTCTGCGGAGGAAAAGCCCGCTGCAAAGAAAACTGCCACCAAAAAGGCCGCAGCAAAGAAAACCGAGGAATAATTTTCCGGCAGCCCGGGTATGCTCTCTTGGATAAGCAAACACGAAGGAAGGAGAGTTAATCACCTATGAGCTTAGTACCTTATGTTGTTGAACAGACTTCCCGCGGCGAACGCAGCTATGATATTTTCTCGCGTTTGCTCAACGACCGCATCATTATGCTCAGCGAAGAAGTCAACGACACCACCGCGTCCCTGATCGTGGCGCAGCTTCTGTATCTGGAGGCGCAGGATCCCGACAAGGACATTCAGTTCTACATTAACAGCCCCGGCGGTTCCGTAACCGCCGGTATGGCGATCTACGACACGATGCAGTATATCAAGTGCGATGTCAGCACCATCTGCATCGGCATGGCGGCGAGCATGGGCGCATTTCTGCTGTCCTCCGGCGCCAAGGGCAAGCGCATTGCGCTGCCGAATGCGGAGATCATGATCCACCAGCCGCTCGGCGGTTTTCAGGGTCAGGCGACGGATATTGAAATCCACGCCCAGCAGATCCTGAAGATCAAGGATAAGCTGACGCGCATCCTCGCGGAAAACTGCGGCAAGCCGCAGGAAGTTCTGCGCGCGGACTGCGAGCGCGACAACTTTATGAGCGCCGAACAAGCGCGTGACTACGGTCTGATCGATAAGGTTATCTTTAAGCGATAACAGGCAATAGGGGGTAAAATTCTTTTTACCCCCTATCTTGCACACTTAACGGCAAAAGGATTGGATGGAAACAATGGCAAGAAACGAAGGAACAAGATCTATCCGCTGCTCTTTCTGCGGCAAGCCCCAGACGGACGTGAACCGCCTGATTGCCGGCAACGGTTCTTACATCTGCGATGAGTGCGTGCGCCTTTGCATGGGCATCATTGACGAAAATTACGATCCTGACGCCGAATACGGTGAGCCCGCCCCCGTTTCGGGAACATATCAGCGCATGGAAAAGCTGCCCAAGCCGGCAGAAATCCGTCAGGTTCTCGACGATTACATCATCGGTCAGGAACGCGCAAAAATTGCGCTTTCCGTGGCGGTTTACAACCACTACAAGCGCATCTTCTACGGCAGCAAGGACAGCGACGTTGAACTGCAAAAGAGCAATATTCTGCTTGTTGGTCCGACCGGCAGCGGAAAAACGCTTTTTGCCCAGACGATGGCGCGTATGCTGGACGTTCCGTTTGCCATTGCCGACGCCACCACCCTGACGGAAGCCGGCTATGTCGGCGAAGATGTGGAGAACATTCTGCTGCGCTTGCTGCAGGCGGCGGACTTCGATGTGGAGCGGGCGCAGCACGGCATCATCTACATCGACGAACTGGACAAAATTTCACGAAAGAGCGAAAACACCTCCATCACCCGCGACGTTTCCGGCGAGGGTGTGCAGCAGGCGCTTTTGAAAATCCTGGAGGGCACGGTTGCAGCCGTTCCCCCGCAGGGCGGACGCAAGCACCCGCATCAGGAGTTTATTCATATCGACACCACAAACATCATGTTTATCTGCGGCGGCGCGTTTGACGGACTCGACAAGATCATTGAGCAGCGCCTGGACAAAAAGAGCATGGGCTTTGAAGCGGAGATCAAGAGCAGCCGCGAGCGCAATGTTGGAGAAGCGCTGCAGCATGTGCAGCAGCACGATATTCTGCGCTTTGGCATTATTCCCGAGCTGATCGGCCGTTTGCCCGTGATAACACCGCTGGCCAGCCTGGGACGCGAGGACCTCGTCCGCATCCTCACCGAGCCGAAAAACGCTCTGACGAAGCAGTATAAAGCGCTGCTTGCGCTGGACAATGTTGAGCTGGTTTATGAGCCGGAAGCGCTCGAAGCCATTGCCGACAAGGCCATTGAGATGGAAATCGGCGCGCGCGGCTTGCGCAGCGTGATGGAAAAGGCCATGACCAAAGTGATGTATGAGGTGCCGTCCGATGACGAAATCCGCAAGGTGATTATCACGGCGGACTGCATCAAAAACGGAACCGACCCGGAGATTATCCGGAACTGACAAAGTGAACAGCCAAGGCGGAGGCACAAATCGCCTCCGCCTTTTTTCAGATAACCCAACCACGCAAAGGGGGAAAAACATGGAATCCGAAACCCTGAACGAACTGACCACGCTGCCGCTGCTGCCCCTGCGCGGTCTCACCGCGTTTCCCGGCGCAACCATGAAATTTGATGTGGAACGGCCTATGTCCGTTGCCGCGCTGAATGCTGCGCTTGGCACCGATCAGCGGATTTTTCTTGTTTCGCAGAAAGATATCTCCACTGAGATTCCCACCGCGGAGCATCTTTATCATATCGGCACGGTGTGTATGATCCGTCAGATCCTGCGCATCCCCGGAACGGGCCTTGTCAAGGTGATGGTGGAGGGCGAATACCGCGCCCGCATTGTCAGCCTCAACGAAAGCCTGCCGAACTATTCCGCAGTGCTTGAAAAGATCGAAACCGAGCCCTGCCCGGCGACCACGCCGAATCTTGAAGCGAAGCTTCGCCGCTGTCTGACACTGCTGGACGAATATTGCTCCGTGTCCGACAGCGTTTCGCCGGATGTCTGCCTGCAGGCCGCTGATTCGAACGATCTCGGTTTTGTGGCAGATTTTGTTGCCCAGAACGTTGTGCTCAAGCACACGGAGAAACAGCGCGTGCTCGAACAAATGAGCGCAAAGCGCCGTTTGGACCTTGTGATGCGCCTGGTTAACCGCGAGATCAATGTGCTCACGCTCGAGCGCGAACTGGAAGAGGTTACCAAGCAGGAGATGGAGCGCTCGCAGCGCGACTATTATCTTCGCGAGCAGCTGAAGGTGATTCGCTACGAACTCGGCGAAGGCGAGGACGATGCCCCGGAGGAACTGGACGAATACCGCCGCAAAATCCGCGCGCTGAACCTTGAAAAGGCAACGGAGGAAAAGCTGCTGAAGGAAGTAAGCCGTTTGGCAAAGCAGCCGTTTGGCAGCAGCGAGAGCGCTGTGATCCGCAACTATCTGGATATTTGCATCGAACTGCCATGGAATACCCGCACGAACGACACTGCGGACATCAAAAAGGCGAAAAAGTGTCTGGATGAGGACCATTACGGCCTGGATAAGGTGAAAGAGCGCATTCTGGAATACCTTGCCGTTCGCCAGATTGCACCGGAAGCGAAAGGCGGCGTGCTGTGCCTTGTCGGACCTCCGGGCGTTGGAAAAACCAGCGTTGCAATCAGCATTGCCCGCGCAACCAACCGCGCGCTGGCACGCGTTTCTCTCGGCGGCGTGCACGATGAGGCCGAAAT
>SVMK01000057.1 GCA_015067465.1 Oscillospiraceae bacterium | reverse complement strand
AAGAGTACGGCCCTACATAAGATGTGGGCGACTTTTTCTCAGCATCGGAGCGTGAGTACACATGAATTTGGTCAAGCGAGGCGATATCTACTATGCCGACCTCAGCCCGGTGGTCGGCAGCGAGCAGGGCGGGATGCGTCCTGTTCTGATCGTTCAGAACGACACCGGAAATCGCCATTCCCCGACCGTGATCGCAGCCGCTATCACAAGCCAAACCGGAAAAGCCCGGCTTCCCACGCACATTGAGCTGTGTGCACAGGGCTGCGGACTGTCCCGCGACAGCGTGATCCTGCTCGAACAGATCCGCACCATTGACAAGTCGCGCCTGCGCGAGCGCATGGGCAGACTGGACGAGAGCACCATGAAAGCGGTGAACAATGCCATCTCGGTCAGCTTCGGATTATAAGCGCACAAAAGAAAAAACGGGCGCGCCTGCGCCCGGGAGGGTTACATATGAGCAAACGCAGACTTACGATTATTGGTATCGCGGCGGCAGTGATGCTGTTTGCCGGCGCGGTTGGTTATGCCGCGGGGAATTACGGTTCCAAAACCGATCCTCTGATTACGAAAAGCTATCTTGACAGCGTGGTTCAGCCGCAGATGGAATCGGAGCTGAAGCAGCAGCTTGCCGAAGCGGAGAAGCAGATGCGCAGCACCGCCCCCGGCGAATTTGCCGAGCTTTCGCTCAGCGGCGGACAAACGCTGCTTTGCAGTACGGGCTGCGAGGTTTTGCTGTGCTCCGGCAGTGCTTCCGCGCTGGGCGATCTGGTGGACACCACAGCCGGTGGCAGCGTTGGCAGCGGCAGCGCCCTCTCGGCAAACCATCTGTATATTTCCGCATCCGATTCCGCAGGGCTGACTGCCGGCAGCGGCGGCGCAAAAATTCTGGTTTCGGGTGCTTACTCGCTTGGATAAACCGCGCACAAATCCGAATAAAACCAAAAGATGACGCATACCATTTGGTGGAGTCATCTTTATTTTTTTACGGAGGAGTGGAGCGATTATGGAAGGAACGTATCCTGTGCTCATCGACGGTGTCCTGGCGGGACGCCTCACCGTTTCGCGGCAGGGCGCGCTGACGGCGTTCGATGTTCGCTGCCGCGCCGTGCCGGGGATCGTCCGGCTTTCGGTGTACGGCGGCGGCTGCGAAGGCTACCTCGGTGTGCTGGCGCCCGAGGAGGACGGACTTGGTTTACATAAAACATTCAGCCGAAATGCGCTGCGCGGCTTTCCGCAAAGCATAGAGTCGGTTGAACCGGCGGGGATGGCGGCGGAACGGCTGCCGATTGCACCGCAGGATGCGGTGGAGGAGCGCTCGGCCCCGCAGGAGGTGCCGGAGGCAGCGTGCGGTGCAAATTGCGAAAAAGCGGATTGCTGCTGCGTGTGTTTGCCGGATAAGTGCGAGGGGACGGAAATGCGGCAAGACGGGCCGCTGCCGGACTGTGCGGCGGGCTGCGGATTTTTGTGCGGAGATGCGCGGGAGGACGAAGCAAGCGGTGCGCCGGTGTGCCCCGAAGCCGATGCGGGGGAGGATGACCTTTTCTGGTATGCTTCACCGGACGGTGCGCTGGTGTGTTTTGACGGAACGCGCAGTTTGATCGCCCTGCCGCTCGGGGATGAGCGCATTCCTGCGTCGGATGCATTTTCCGGGGTGCTCCGCAATGTGGAAGGGCGCGAGTATATGGTGTTTCGCACCAAAAACGGCAAGCTGGTTCGAGACTGAGCACGGCGGTAAAAAAATTCCGGCAGGTTCAGCAAGGCTTGATATGGGGCGGAAAAAATGATAAAGTGCACTCAACGATCCCCCAAAAACGGAATTGCCGAGTGTGAGTAACAATGTTTAGAGAATTGATCAGAAAAAACAAAGAATTATCCAGGGAAGAATGCATCCGTCTTCTTGAAACGGAGAAGCGCGGCGTTTTGTCGGTCAACGGCGATGACAATTACCCGTACGGAATGCCGATGAATCACTGGTATAACGCAGAGGACGGGAAGATCTATTTCCACTGCGGAAACGAAGGACACAGGCTGGACGCACTGAAAAAAAGCAGCAAAGTTTCTTTTTGCGCTTATGACGAGGGATATCGCAATCCCGGACAGTGGCCCCTGCATGTGAAAAGCGTGATTGTGTTCGGAACGATAGAAATTTTGGACGATCCGGACAGCATCGTTGATATTACGACAAAACTCAGCCATAAATTCACGCAGGACGAAGCGTATATCAAAGCCGAGATTGAGCAGCATGCGCACAGAACGCTGCTGCTGGCGCTGACGCCGGAGCATATCTGCGGAAAACTGGTGAAAGAGTCGTAATGCGGCCGCAAGGGGGGGACGCTGTGTCTTGACAAAACAGTGCGCTTACAATATAATAAAGCGTAAGGTTTCATAATTAACACAGCGACGGTCGCCTTACAAGGGCGGCCGTTTTTGTCTTTCGGAGGAAAAACAAATGAAAACTGATATCTTGATTATCGGTGCCGGTCCTGCGGGTATTTTCACGGCGGTGGAGCTGATCCGAAAATCCGGAGCAAAAAAGATTGTTCTGGCAGAAAAGGGCGCGTCTGTCGAAAACCGCCGCTGCCCGAAAGCTGTGACGGGAAAATGCGTTAACTGCAAGCCCAACTGCCATATCACGACGGGCTTTTCCGGCGCCGGCGCTTTTTCGGACGGAAAACTCTCGCTCAGTGCGGAAGTCGGCGGAGATCTGCCGCGCCTGATCGGCGAGGACACGGTGCAGAGCACGATCGGCTATGTGGACGGGATTTATCTCGAGTTTGGCGCGGACCGCCATGTTGAGGGTGTCAGCAACCCCGAAAAGACAAAAGAAATCCGCAAGCGCGCCATTCGCGCCGGACTGCGTCTGGTGGATTGCCCCATCCGTCATATGGGCACGGAAAAAGCGCAGGAAATCTACTACGCCATTGAGCAGTATCTTATTCAAAACGGCGTTGAGATTCTGTTTGGCAGCGAATGCAGCGACCTGATTATGCGGGACGGACGATGCCTCGGCGCTTATGTCACAAGCGGCGGCGTGCAGACGGAGATTTTTGCGGAGCATACCGTGATCGCCACGGGACGCCGCGGCGCGGACTGGCTTGACGGACTCTGTGTTGCCCATGGCATCGACCATGAGCCCGGCACGGTGGATATCGGCGTGCGCGTGGAAGTTCGCAACGAAATCATGGAAACGGTGAACGAAGTGCTCTATGAGAGCAAGCTTATCGGCTATCCCGCACCGTTTAAAAACAAGGTGCGCACATTCTGCCAGAATCCCGGCGGCTTTGTTGCGCAGGAAAACTATGACAACGATCTCGCTGTGGTAAACGGCCACAGCTTTAAGGAGTTGAAAAGCGACAACACGAACCTTGCCATTCTCTGCTCCCACAATTTTTCCGTTCCGTTCAACCGTCCGATCGAGTATGCAAAAAAGGTTGGCGAACTGACAAATATGCTTGGTGCGGGCCACATTCTGGTTCAGCGTTACGGCGATATTCTGGACGGGAAGCGCACATGGGAGAAGGAACTGGCACAGTCCAATGTGAAGCCCACGCTGCCGGATGCCGTTGCCGGCGATATCACGGCTGCGATGCCTTACCGCAGCATGCTGAATATCATTAATTTTATTCAGGCTATGGACCAGGTTGTTCCCGGCTTTGCCAGCTATGAAACGCTGCTGTATTCGCCGGAACTGAAGTTCTATTCCAACCGTGTGAAGATGGATACAGACTTTAACACAAGCGTTCCGGGGCTGCACTGTCTGGGCGATTCTTCGGGCTGGACGCGAGGCCTTATGATGGCGTCCGTAATGGGCGTTTTGATGGGAAGAAAGCTTGCACAACAGGAGATGACTTAACTATGCTGATGACCGAACTGATTGCGAAAAAGCGCGATGGCGGGGTTTTGAGCGAGGAAGAAATCCGCTTTATGATCGACGGCTACACCCGCGGCGAAATCCCCGACTATCAGATGTCCGCCATGCTGATGGCGATGTATTTCCGCGGTCTTGACCATGACGAAACCGTGGCAATGACCATGGCGATGATGCACTCTGGCGACACGATCGACCTTTCTGCGGTGACGGGCGTGAAAGCGGATAAACATTCCACCGGCGGCGTTGGCGACAAGACAAGTCTGGTGCTGTGCCCGATGCTGGCTGCCTGCGGCGTTAAGATGGCGAAAATGTCCGGCCGCGGTTTGGGCCACACCGGCGGCACGATCGACAAGCTCGAGAGCTTCCCCGGCTTTTCCTGCGATATGACCACGGAGCGGTTTTTTGAAAACGTCAACACCGTAGGCTTCGCGATCGCTGCGCAGACCGCTGAAATCGATCCTGCCGACAAGAAGCTTTATGCGCTGCGCGATGTGACGGGCACGGTTGCGGTTCGCGGTCTGATCGTAAGCTCCATTATGAGCAAAAAGCTGGCAGCAGGCGCGGATACCATCGTGCTGGATGTCAAGTGCGGCTCCGGCAGCTTCATGAAGACAGAAGAGGAAGCGCGTCTGTTGGCGCAGGAGATGGTGGAAGTGGGCAATGCGGCGGGCAGAAAAACCGCTGCCGTGATCACCGACATGGATAAGCCGTTGGGCAACGCCGTGGGCAATGCGCTGGAAGTTCGCGAAGCGATCAGCGCGCTCAAGGGCGAATATGCCGGCGACCTGCTGGAACTTTGCATATCCATCGGCAGCAATATTCTGCTGCAGGGCGGCATTGCCGGCAGCGAGGCGGAAGCGCGCACCATGCTCCGGCATACGATTGAAGACGGCAGCGCCCTGCGCAAGTTGGCGGAATTTGTCGATGCCCAGGGCGGCGACAGTGCCGCAGTGTACGATCCCTCGCTGCTGCCTACGGCGCCGGTGCAGTACGATGTATGCAGCGACGTATCTGGTTATGTAAACCGGATGAACGCCGAAGGCATTGGTCTTGTAAGCTTGCACCTTGGCGGCGGACGTGCGACGAAAGAGAGCGTGATCGACCCCGCGGTGGGCGTTGTGTTGGACAAAAAAGCGGGCGACCGTGTTGCGTGCGGCGAACGGCTTGCCGTGATCCACGCAGCGAGCGAAGAAAAGGCGGCGGAAGCTGCAAAGCTGCTGCGCGCGTGCTATGTTATCACGGACGAAGCGCCGGCGGATGTGCCGTTTATCAAGGGCGTTGTCCGCTGAAAGCGGGTCAAGCGCATCATCAAAACACCCCGCACCGGTTTTTCCGGTGCGGGGTGTTTTGATTTTATGGAGGGCGATGCCTTTATTCGGCATCCGGATTGCGCGGAAGCGTAACCCAGGTCGGTTCATAGCCGAGCGCGGGGAGAATCTTGTCCGTCAGATCCGAAAAGGCAAAGCGCAGCGTGGAGGTGTTGCGGCAGGGGTGGCAGGCAAAATATGCGTCGCTTCGAAGATCCGCATCTGCGATCAGGCGAACGCGGCGGCCACTGTCGTTGAGCAGACCGAGCACGCTGGCCGAGCCGTGGGCGGTGCCGATGTATTCAAGCAGATGTTCTTCGCTGCCGAAGCTGAGGCGGCTGCAGCCGAGCTGGGCGGAGAGAAACTTGGTTTTGAAAGGCTTGTCGCCGGGCATAATGAGAAGATAAAAATCCGTCTGCTGGCGGTTGGTGAGAAACAGATTTTTCGCAACGCCGCAGCCAAGGGCTGCTTCCACGGGCGCGAGCGCCTCCATCGTGAAAAGCGCTTCGTGATCGGCGCGGATATACGCGATGCCGAGTTGGTCGAGCAGCGCATAGCAGGCCTCCTCAACAGCGGGGCGTGTTCCCGCTTCCGGTCTGTCGTTTGAAAGGGTAATTTCGGTCATTTCCATCTCTCCCGTGCTTGAAAAATTTACCGAATTATTGTATAATATTTTTTCAAAACATGCAAACCAAAATTTGCTTTGGAATCCAAAGAGGAGAGGACGGCCGCGGCGCATATGAACGAAAGCATTCGGCAACTGAAAGAACTTGTTGAAGCCAGCGACAATATCGTGTTTTTTGGCGGCGCAGGCGTAAGCACAGAGTCGGGAATTCCCGATTTTCGCAGTGTGGACGGGCTTTACAACCAAAAATATGCCTATCCGCCGGAGCGGATTTTGTCCCATTCTTTTTTTGAACGCAATCCTGAGGAATACTACCGGTTTCATCACGACAAGCTTCGTCTGACCGGCGCAAAGCCCAATGCCGCCCATCTCAAGCTGGCGGAATGGGAGCGTCAGGGAAAGCTGAAAGCGGTGATCACCCAAAATATCGACGGTCTCCATCAGGCGGCGGGCAGCCGGAACGTGATAGAACTGCACGGAACGCTGCTGCGCAGTTACTGCGCGCGCTGCCGCAAGGAATATCCCTATGAGATCATCAACGACGGCACGGGTGTGCCACGCTGCGGCTGCGGCGGCGTAATCCGTCCGGACATCGTTTTTTACGAAGAAGCGCTGAACGAGGACGACCTGGCTGCCGCGGTGCACTACATCCGCGAGGCGGATATGCTGATCATCGGCGGCACGAGCCTTGTGGTGTATCCCGCAGCGGGACTGATCAACTATTACCGCGGCGATAAGCTCGTTTTGGTGAACAAAGGCGAAACCTCGCAGGACAGCTATGCAAACCTTGTGATCCGCGAAAAAATCGGAGAGGTATTTTCTCAGCTATGAGTGAACGAATTGATGTGCTCGGCGTCGGGTTTGACAATCTGACGATGGACGAGGCGGTTGAAACCGCCTATAATCTGCAGCGGGAGCGTCGCGCCGCCTATGTGGTAACGCCGAATCCGGAGATTGTGATGATCTGCCGGGAAAATCCCGACGCGGCGAAAGCGGTGGAAGCCGCCGCGCTCACCATTCCGGACGGAATCGGCGTGATTTACGGCGCGAAAATTTTGAAAACGCCGCTGAAAGAAAAAATCCCCGGCTGCGATTTTGCGCTGAAACTGATGGACAGAATGCAGAGCGAAGGCCGCAGTGTGTTTTTGCTCGGCGCAAAGCCGGGTGTGGCAGAGCAGGCCGCGGAGAATCTTGCGGCACGCTTTCCGCAGCTTCGCATTGCCGGAACGAACGACGGATATTTCCGCGACGATGCACCAGTGATCGAAAAAATCAACGCTGCGTCGCCCGATCTGCTGCTGGTGTGCCTTGGTGCACCGAAGCAGGAAATCTGGATGCATCGAAATGCGCCGCAGCTCCATGTCGGCGTGATGATCGGCGCCGGCGGAAGTCTGGACGTTTTTGCCGGTGTGGTGGAACGTGCGCCGGAGGCGTGGCAGAGAGCGGGGCTGGAATGGCTTTACCGTGTCCTGAAAGAACCCAAGCGCATCGGGCGCATGATGAATATTCCGAAATTCATGCTGAAAGTTTTGTTTGTGAGGAAAAAATGATGCAAGGGAAGCTTATCGTCATGGAGGGCATCGACGGCAGCGGAAAATCCACGCAGTATAAAAAGCTGTGCGAGCGACTGACCGCCGAAGGCACCGCATATAAAAAGATCGTATTCCCGCGCTACAGCGAGGAAAGCAGCGCCCTCATCCGCGCCTACCTCGGCGGACAGTTCGGCGATCGGCCCGGCGATGTGAATGCCTATGCCGCCTCCACATTTTACGCTGTCGACCGATTTGCTTCGTTTAAGACAGACTGGGGCGCGTATTATAATGCGGGAGGGCTTGTTCTTGCCGACCGCTACACAACCTCCAACGCCTGCCATCAGGGCAGCAAGGTTGCGGAAGGCGAGCACCAGCAGTTTCTGGACTGGCTTTACAACTTTGAGTTTTGCTTGATGGAACTGCCGAAGCCCGACCTGGTGCTGTATCTGGATATCGACATCGAAACCTCGCGCCGTCAGATGGAACGGCGGCAGGAACAAACAAACACGCAGGCGGATATCCACGAAAAGGACTTCCGCTATCTCGCCGAATGTCTCGCGGCGGGGCACTATGCTGCCGACCACTACGGCTGGAAACGCATATGCTGCGTGGAAAACGGCGCAATGCGCTCCGTTGAGGCGATCCATGAGGAGATTTATGCCGCGGTTTCGGCTGTGGTGAAATAACAAAGCGGGACTCCCTTTCGGGAGCCCCGCAAACGCAGCGTCTTTTGTTTGGCCGTTATCTCAGCAGGTGCAGGCGCAGTTGCAGTTGTTCTCGCAGCCGCCGTTGCCGCCGCAGATGTTGCCGCAGCCCCAGTTGCTGCCGCCGCAGCCGCAGAACAGAATGATGAGAATGATGATGATCCAAAGACTGCTGTTAGTTCCGCACATATATATGAAACCCTTTCTCCGCACAGATTGATAATCGATTCCCCGTTGTATACGCGTGCGGCAAACTATGTACACAACCCGTGTCTTGAATGTGTTCGGCGGAGCGGCGCGCCGTTTGCTCCGTCTGCACTATATTATGCATTCACCGCGCGGACGGTGACTTCTCTTTTGAAAGGAGAAAAGCATGAGCGAGCAAAACCGTGACAGACATATGAAAAAAAGCGACGCATCCCGCGCAAAGAGCAGCGAGCCCGACAAGGGCCTCGTTGATATTTTTGACGCAGAGGAAACACGCCGCTTTCAGGCGCAGAGCGCGCAGCCCGCTGCGCATGACGGCGAGGACTACCGCATCGAAACGCGCGATTATTACCCCATCCGATTCCGCCGTACCGGTCGTGTAGGTTGTTTGGGCGGCATTATGTATGCCACGTTTGTCATCTGCATTTCCATTATTCTGGCCTGCGGAGCATGGATGGCGGCCTGCGATGTTCTTGCGCTGAACAAAGAGCCGGCAAACGCCACGATTGTGCTGCCGAAGGACATTTTCTCCGAGAAGGAGCAGGAAATCAAGGACGACAGCGGCAAGGTGACCGGCACGCGTACCGTTACCGCGGCGGACATTGAGTATGTTGCCGGCGCACTGAAGGATGCGGGCATTATCGAATACAAAGCGCTGTTTAAGCTCTTTGCAAAAGTATCCCGCGCAGATGTGAAGCTGGATCCCGGCACCTACAATCTCCACACGGAACTGGACTATCGCGCGCTGGTGAAGAGCATGCAGGTGGGCACGGCTTCCATGCAGGTGACAACCATCACCTTCCCGGAAGGCTGGACGATGGACCGCATGTTCAAAAAGCTGGAAGCGGAAGACATTTGCTCTGCAGAGGATCTCTACAAGGCAGCGGCTGACTTCAACTACAGCTTCCGTTTCCTTGAAAACGCCGAAACGGGCGACAGCAAGCGGCTGGAAGGCTTCTTGTTCCCGAACACTTACGACTTCTATCAGGGCGAACAGGCAAGCTCCGTGATTAACAAGCTCCTCAACGCGCTCCACGCCCGCATTACGGCGGATATGTGGAAGCAGGTTGAAAACCGCGGTATCACGTTCCGCGATGCCGTTACCGTGGCTTCCATGATCGAGAAGGAAGCTGCCAACGATGCCGAACGCCCGCTGATCGCTTCGGTAATCTACAACCGTCTCGCGGCGGGAATGCCGCTCGGGGTGGACTCCACGATTCTTTATCTTCATCAGGACTACAACGGCGGCGTGAATCTGCCCGTGAGCATCCTTGAGGAGGACAGCCCTTACAACACCCGCATTTACGCCGGATTACCGCCCACGCCCATCTGCAACCCCAGTATGGCATCCATTACGGCGGCGCTCAATCCCACGCCGAACAGCGGCTATTATTACTACGCGCTCAATGCGGAAACCGGCGAGCATCAGTTCTTTGCAAAATATGACGATTTCGCGGCGTTTGTCGCAAAGCAGGATTATGGTGATGAATAAAGCAAACGCGCCGGAGCTGCTTGCCCCAGCGGGAGACAGAGAAAAGCTTGAAATGGCGCTGCACTACGGCGCCGACGCGGTATATCTTGCGGGCAAGGCATTCGGTCTGCGCGCTTTTGCGGGGAATTTCACCCCGAAGGAGATGCGGGAAGCTGTGGCAATGAGCCATGCCGCGGGGGCAAAAGTGTATGTTACGGCAAACGTTTTGCCCCATGAGCCGCAGCTGGCTGCGCTGCCGGCCTACTTTGAGCAGGTGAACGACAGCGGCGCGGACGCCTTTATCATTGCCGACCTCGGCGTGATGGCGATGGCGAAAAAGTATGCGCCGAATATGGCCCTGCATGTCAGCACGCAGCTGGGTGTGGTGAACTCCGAAACCGCGCGCATGCTGTATGATATGGGTGCATCCCGCGTGGTGCTTGCGCGTGAGATGCACATGGACGAAATTGCCGCCCTGCGTGCCAACACGCCGCGGGAACTGGAGCTGGAAGCGTTTGTTCACGGCGCCATGTGCGTCAGCTTTTCCGGACGCTGCCTGCTGAGCAACTATCTGACGGGACGCGACGGCAACAGCGGCACCTGCGCCCAGCTCTGCCGCTGGAACTATTTCCTGATG
>SVMK01000056.1 GCA_015067465.1 Oscillospiraceae bacterium | reverse complement strand
AACCATTGGAAGCAATGATTATATCTGGACTCCCGCAAGCCAGCTCAGTGCATCGGACAGCGTTGTCACCGTGAGCTATTACGGCGACGAGGGTGCAGACAGTCTGCAGCCCGTGAGCGTGAACATCACGGTGGCAGAAAAGGAAAACGCGGGAGCCAACAAGCCCCAACCGGAATCCATTACGGTTTACATGACCTTTGTTGATCGCGGCAGCATCGTTGTGCAGGATGCGCCTGTGGTGGTCTATGACGAAGACGAAGACGGCGAATATCGAATCGGCGACGCATTCCGCGCGCTGCACCGCGATTATTACGTCGGCGGAGAATCCGGTTATGCGGAAACCTCCGGAAACGGAGTCAGCGGATGGGTTTCCCGCTTCTGGGGCGGCAGCGACAGCACGTTTTCCTATTCGTGCAACCGCAGCTGGGTCAAATCCACGCAGGAAACGATTTTCGACGGCGATCAGGTAGATGCAATCAACGGCGTGGATGAAGATTTCTACTCCGACCTGTTCACATGGTTTGACAGCAGCGTTCGCTACGCAAAGACGAATGAAGAAATCAGCTTTACGGTTAAGGGTTTGAACCTGATGGGCAGCGATGCTTCTTACGATGCGCTGCACGCACCGGCCGGCGCCACGGTAAAAGTTTACGGCGCAAACGGCGGCGAGATCGCCAAAATGCGCACGGTTGTTGACGAAAACGGAAACTTTACGCTGAAGTTTTTGGAAACCGACACTTACACCGTGGAAGTCAGCGGCAGCGCAGTGTGGGGCAGCTATGATGCAGCACCCGTCGCCCCGTCCCGCTGCACAGTTCACGTGAGCGGTGAAACCTTTAATAAACCCGAGGGTGAGGGAAATAAAATAACCGTTTCCGGTGGTGAAACCGTCATCGAAATGGAGGCCAAAGTTGAGGGCGGCAAGGCCATTGTTGAAAACATTGAGCTGCCGGAACTGGATGCGGTTGTCGGCGGCAGCGGCGATGCGCCTGCAACCACCGTGACCATCGACTTCTCCAATCTCGAGAGTGATGCGCCCATTACCAAGGTGGAACTTCCCGCCGAAGCCATCAAGAAGATTGCCGAGGCGATCAGCAAGCCCGCAAATCCCGAGAATCCCGGCAATGAAACCAAGAGCCTGGAAATCGTTCTCTCCAACGGCGCAGCCATTGAGTTTGACGCCGCGGCGCTGAGCGAAAAGATTTCTCAGACCGAAGCTGCGGACATTACCGTTTCCATCGAAAAGCACGAAGATGTTCAGCTGACGGATGCACAAAAGCAATCCCTCGGCAACCGTCCCGCCTTTGACATCAACGTTACTTCCGGCGGAAAGAATATCAGCGACATGGGCAGCAAAATCTCGATTCATGCGCCCTATGAACTGAAGTCCGGCGAGAAGGCCCGTGGCCTTGTGGTCTGGTATGTGGACAATCAGGGACACAAAGAGCGCTGCGAAACGCGCTATGATTCGATCAAAAAGCGTGTCAACTGGAAGACGGATCACCTGTCGCTTTACATGATCGACTACGATGAAACGCTGGCGAACAATCCCTTCACCGATGTTGCCGAGGACGCTTATTATTTCGACGCCGTTTTGTGGGCGCTTGATGCAGGCATCACCAACGGCACCGGCGACACCACGTTCAGCCCCGCAGCAAGCTGCACGCGCGCGCAGATGGTTACCTTCCTCTGGCGTGCTTCCGGCAGCCCCAAGGCAACTGCCGCCACCTGCGCATTCACCGATGTGGACAAGGACGCCTACTACTATGAGGCACTGCTCTGGGCGGTTGAAAACGGGATTACCAACGGCACAAGCGATACCACGTTCAGTCCCAATGCGGTATGCAGCCGCGGCCAGATGGCAACGTTCCTTTACCGCAATGCAAAAACGCCTGCGGTAAGCGGCGGTCATGCTTTCACCGATGTGAAAGCCGATGCGTACTACAACAATGCTGTTATCTGGGCAGCCGAACAGAAGATTACCAACGGCACTTCCGACACTGCTTTCAGCCCGGATGCCGACTGCACCCGCGGCCAGATGGTCACCTTCCTTTACCGCTATCTTGCGGGATAAGCTGCAAACAGCAAAACTCAGTTCTCCCTGAAATGCGGCGGAAGTCTTTCCGGGGACTTCTCCCTTCCTCCGGGAAGCTTCCGACGCATTCACAATCAAATAAGGCAAGACGATGCAATTTCGTCGCGGGCTTACCCCCGCCGTACAGCCGGCAAGCAAACCATGCTTCATCCTGGGTGAGGATCAGCACCTGAAAATCAGAAGGTCCTCTCACACAATTGAGAGGACCTTTGTTTTATGGAGAAAAACATGGATCAAATTTCAAAAAGCGAGGTTATGCAGCAGCGCGAGCAGCTGCGGCGGGATGCCGAAAAGGCAAAAACGGCGTTTTGCCCCGAACTGACGCAGGGGTGGGTTGAGCCACAAAAATGGAGCAGATATACGGGCCCCGCGGGGGAAACGCTCTATTTGAGCTTTTCGGACGAAGAACTGCTTAATATTATCCGGCGGGAAGCCGTTGCTTTGGGCCGGACTCCGGCGCAGCGTGAAGTTTTTTGCGTATACAGGGAATTTATCCGAAGGCGATTCGGAAACTGGGTAAAAGCCCTCTGCGCCGCAGGACTGCGCGAGCCGAAAACAACAAGAAAAAGAAATTGATTGGAGGAAACGACATGAAGTCTTTCGGGAAACTGACAGCGCTGCTGCTTGCGCTTGTGCTGCTGACGGGTGTGGTATCCGTGCCCGCCGCGGCAGCCGATTGGCCGCAGTTTCTGGGTGATCCGGCTGCGCAGGGTATTTCCGGCGGCGACGGCGCGGCGGCGGGAAGCGATTTGGCGCTCCGTTGGGAAAAGAATACGGGAAACAGCTGGTGCGATGTTCCCGGAACGCCTATTGTGGTTGGGAAATACGTTTATTATTACAGCTCGCAGTATTTGCGCAAGCTGGAACTGGCAACCGGCCGGGAAGTTGCCGCGGCTGCGGTTTACGGTGCGCCGGTCAATCAGTTTTTTATCAACATTGCCTACGGCGAAGGAAAGATTTTTGTTCCCTGCCAGAAGGATAATCTGGACGACGGACTGGACATCAAGGGCTGCTTCCTGCGCGTATACGATGCGGAAACGCTTGAACAGCTTTATATAACGGAATCTATGGGAAGCGGGCAGCCGCAGTCCCCGGTGATGTACCACAACGGATATTTTGTCACCGGGCTTTACGGACGAAACGGCGTTTATGCCGGCTTCACCGCCGAGGATGAAGACCCCGCGCGTCCGGATGAGATTAAAAAAATCAGCTGGACGGTGGACCCGGACAGCAAATACGGCTTCAGCTTCAACGGCGCGGCGTTTGTCGGCGACTATTGCTACTTTGGCTGCGACAATCTCCTCTATGTTGTCAATTGCGAAACCGGCGATTGCCGCACCTTTGCCATTGACGCCGATTATTATATTCGCTCCACCGTGACCTACAGCAGCGAAACCAAACGCCTGTATGTTGCGGCAAACCATGCCGCAAACCATGCCGCGGTGTTTTCCTACGAACTGGCGGGAGACGGCATGCCGATTGCATCTTCGGCCCGCGAATGGGTATCGACGGTGGAAAGCGGCGGAACGCAGTCTTCGCCCGTGGTGTACAAAGGCCGCTTGTATCTTGGCGGCGGAGGGCACACCATGGGCTCCAACGAGCCGTTTCATGTTCTGGATGCGGTAACGCTGAAGGAAATCTATTCTGTGCCGGTTCTGAGCAAGGGCAGCGCGGGCGTTTCGGTTGCCTATGCCACGGAGGAGAACGGCTGGCAGGTTTACATCTATATGGTTCCCTTTGCGCCCAATGCAAAGGGTGCGTCCGAAATGTGGATTATTTCGGATCATCAGGGACAAACAAGCGCCGAATATGAAATTGTTGAAAACATCGGCCGCGGACAGTATTGCTCGCAAAGCGTGATTGTGGCATCCGACGGCGCGTTGGTTTGGTACAACGACGGCGGAACCATTTATTGCTACGAGAACGTAAACGGAATTTTTGAAGATACAAAAAATCACTGGGCCAGGGAAAATGTGGCTTTTATTGCCCGACGCAAAATTGTCAACGGCATCGGCAACAATCTTTTCGGCCCGGAGGGAACAATCACCCGCGCGCAGTTCGTTCAGATTCTTGCCAATATGTCCGGCGAGGATATTTCTGGCTGCACCACGGATGCGTTCAGCGATGTCGGCACGGCATGGTTTGCTCCGGCGGTTGCGTGGGCTGCGCAAAAGGGCATTGCGGATATTGCCGACACCGCGTTCAGACCCAATGACCCCATTACCCGCGAGGATATGGCGCTGATGCTCTATCGCTATGTGACAACCGTGGCGAAAAAGCAGCTGCCGGCTGTCAATGAGGCGATTGCATTCACCGATTCCGGCACGATTGCGGCGGGAGCGGCGGAAGCGGTGGCTGTTATGCAGCGAGGCGGCATCATCAACGGCATTGCGGATGCCGACGGATTCCGCTTTGCGCCGCAGCAGCAGGCAACCCGCGCACAGGCTGCGGCCATGATTGCGCGCTTTTACGAGGCGCTGAACTGACAGGAGCGATTCCATGAAGAAAAAACAAATAAGAACCATTATAATTGCCGCGCTGGTTTTGCTGCTGGCGGTTGCGGCGATGCTGCGGATCAACATTGAGCCGGCGGAGCGGCCGGCATTGGCAGATGCGATCACACCCCAGCCTGTAAGCCAGCAGACGCCGACGGCTGCGCCGGCTGCAGGAGAGACCGCGACAGCGACAGAGCGGCCGGTATCCCCGACTGCAACACCGGAAACAAATTCTGCGCCCCTGCCTTCGCAAGTTCCGGAAACCGAGGCACCCGCAGCAACGCAGACGCCGGAGACAACGCAGAGTCCGGTGGCAACGCAGATTCCGGTGGCAACGCAGCCCACGGAACCGACAGCAACCCCGGCACCGGAGCAAGCACCTGAAGCACCGAACATTCCCGAAGCAGGTCCTTTGCCGGAACCTGTGCCTGTGCTGCCGCAACGGCATGTATGCACCATTGAGATTCGCTGCGACACGGTTGTGGACACTACAAAACTGGAAAACCAGGCTGTAGCGCCCTTTGTGCCGTCCAGCGGTGTGATTCTGGGCACGACGGAAGTGGAGTTTACACCCGGTGAGAGCGTGTTTGACATTCTCCTGCGTGCTACACGGGACAGAAATATCCATATGGAGTTTCGTGACGACAATCTCTACAGCGGCAAGTACATTGAAGGTATCAATTACCTGTATGAAACCGATGGCGGCCCGCTGAGCGGCTGGATGTATAAGGTGAACGGACTGTTTCCGAACTATGGCTGCGCTGCTTACCTGGTGAACGACGGCGATGCCATTGTGTGGATGTATACCTGCGATCTGGGGATGGATGTCGGAGATAATTCCACATGGTGAATGAGCGAAAAAGAATTCTGCACACAGGACTTGGAGAAAGCTCGGCTTTTTTCCGGAGTCACCCGTTGCTGAACTTTGTGTATTTTGCCGTTATTGTTGGCGTTACGATGTTTTCAAATCATCCCGCATTCCTTGCCCTTTCGTTTGTCATGGCCTGGGCTTACTCTGTTTTGCTGCGGGGCGTGAAGGCGATCCGCTTCAACTGCTTTGTTCTGCTGCCCACAATGCTGCTTACCGTGCTGCTCAACACGCTGAATGTGCACAACGGCGTAACGGTGCTGCTTTATCTGAACGGAAACCGCATCACGCTGGAAGCCATTGTTTACGGCTGCGCCACAGCCGTTATGCTCAGCAGCGTAATTATCTGGTTCAGCTGCTTCAGTACCATTGTGACCGCGGATAAGTTTATCTATCTTTTCGGGCGCTGCGCCCCGGTGATCGCCTTGACGCTGTCCATGATTCTGCGCTTTGTTCCCATGCTGAAAAACCGATTCCGCGAGGTGGCGACGGCCCAGCGCTGTATGGGGCGCGGCGGGCGAGACAGAGGCTTGCTTGCCCGCATTCGCCAGCTTGGCAAAGAAGTGTCTATTCTGATCGCATGGTCGCTGGAGGCCTCCATCGAGAGCGCCGACTCCATGGAAGCGCGAGGCTATGGGCTGCGCGGCAGAACAAGCTTTCATCTTTTCAGACTGGCCGGGGCGGAGCGGTGGATGCTGCTGATGATGATGCTGCTGGGCGGCGTTTGCATCGCGGTGTGCGCTCTGGGGCATACAAACATCTATTATTATCCGCTTATATTATTGCCGCCTGTTTCTTTTCTGCAGGGCGCAAGTCTGCTTGCGATGAGCACGTTTATGCTTTCGGCGATTGCAATGGACATCAGAGGTATGCGAAAATGGAACTGATCACCTGCAAACACTTGAATTTCACATATCCGGGCTGCGAGGTTCCCGCGCTGCGTGATATCAGCTTTTCCGTCGAACGGTCGGAATTTGTGGTTCTCTGCGGAAAATCCGGCTGCGGGAAAAGCACCCTGCTGCGGCATCTGAAAAAGAATCTGATGCCTTACGGTCGGCTGGAAGGCAGCATTTTGTATCAGGGACAGGAAATCGAGGAACTGCCGAAGCGCTTGTGCGCTTCGGAAATCGGGTTTGTGCAGCAAAACCCGGATAACCAGATCGTTACGGACAAGGTGTGGCACGAACTTGCGTTTGGATTGGAGAGCCTGGGCCTTGACAATCTGACCATTAAGCGCCGCGTGGCGGAGATGGCCAGTTTTTTCGGAATTCAGACATGGTTTCGAAAAAGCGTTTGTGAACTTTCCGGCGGACAGAAACAGCTGCTCAATCTGGCATCCGTTATGGCGATGAAACCGAAACTGCTTGTGCTTGACGAACCGACCAGCCAGCTTGACCCCATTGCGGCCTCGGAATTTCTCGCAACGCTGAAAAAAATCAATTCCGAACTTGGCACCACAATCCTCATCTCGGAGCACCGTCTGGAAGAACTGTTTCCGATGGCGGACCGTGTGCTTGTGATGGACGGAGGCAGGCTGGTGATCAACGATACGCCGCGCGCAGCGGCGCAGCGAATCTACGGCGGCGAATGCGGGGATATGTTTCCCGGCCTGCCAGCGGTTGTTAAAATCGCCTGCGCCGCCGGCGTTCGGGATAACTGTCCGCTTACCGTGCGGGAAGGTCGGCTTTGGCTTGCACGGCAGCTTGGTGAAGCGCAGTCGGGCGCGGCGGAAGAAAAGCGTCCGCCGCTGCGGACAAAGCCGTTTTTCGGAAAACGGGCGCAGGAAAAAGAAACTCCGGCGATTTCGCTCCGGGAAGTCTGGTTTCGCTATGACAAGGGCGGTGCGGACATTCTGCGCGGGGTGAATCTTGAGGTGAAGCAGGGCGAACTGTGCGCTGTGCTCGGCGGAAACGGCGTGGGGAAAACCACAACGCTGAAAGTGCTGACAAAAACCGTGAAGACGGACCGAGGCAGCGTGGAGATTGGCGGGAGAAAGCTGGAGAAACTCTCTGATTCGGAGTTGTTTCATCACGGACTGTCCTTCCTTCCGCAGAATCCGCAGGCGCTGTTTACAGAAATCACCGTATATGAAGAACTGATGGAAGCGTTCTGCTACGAAAAACTCTCCGACGACGAAAAGGACAGGCGCGTTCGCGATATGCTGAAGCAAATGGAACTGGAGCACCTTCTTGAAACGCATCCGTATGATCTTTCCGGCGGCGAGCAGCAACGGCTTGCTTTGGGCAAGCTGCTGCTGCTTGAACCCGCAATTTTGCTGCTGGACGAGCCGACGAAAGGACTTGATCCGTTTTTCAAGCGCACGCTGGCGGGGATTTTCAAAAATCTCTGCGCGCAGAGTGTTACAATTTTGATGGTGACGCACGACATTGAGTTTTGCGCGGAATATGCAGACCGGTGTGCCATGTTCTTCGACGGTGAGATTGTTGCGGTTGCGGAGCCGAAGGAGTTTTTTGCGGGAAACAGTTTCTACACCACGGCTGCGAACCGGCTGGCCGGAGCGTGGTTCCCGGACGCAATTACGTGGGGGGAGGTGGCCAAAGCGTGCGAAGAGGCTATGACGAAAGTCAGATCATAGCCGCCCACCGCAAGCGGACGGCTGTTTCCGCAGCGCTGATCTTTCTTGCGATTCCTGCGGTGATTTCGCTTGGCGTCACGCTGTTTAACGACAGAAACTATATCGTGATCAGCCTTATGGTTCTGGCACTCACCATGCTGCCGTTTTTTATGGTGTTTGAACGCCGCAAGCCGAAAGCGCGGGAAATCGTTCTGATTGCCATGATGTGCGCAATCACGGTGTGTGCGCAGCTGATCTGCGGCGTGACCGTTCCGCTGCGCGCGGGAACGGCAATCATCATCGCCTGCGGCATCGCGCTCGGGCCGGAGGCCGGATTTCTGATTGGCGCGCTGGGCCGATTTGTGCTGAACTTTTATGCGGGACAGGGGCCGTGGAGTCCGTGGCAAATGTTTTGCTGGGGACTGCTTGGCTTTTTGGCGGGACTTGCATTTAACCGCGCCAACCTGGAGAAGAAAAAATCCAGAACCATCAGCGCGGTTATGGGGCCGGTCATATGCGTGATCGTTATGATCGTGGTTGCATATTTGAGCTATCTTCTGTTTCCGCCGGAGGACGGCGCGACGTTTCTGGGCTGGAGGCTTTATATCTTTGGCGCCGTTGGCCTGCTTCTGGGCGTTTTGGTGCAGCGCAAGCGCCTGCCGGTTGATGATGTTACCCTGACGCTGTTTACATTTTTTACCACCTTTATCCTTTACGGCGGGCTTATGAATGTGTTTACCCTCATCAGCGCGGCAAGCATCCCGGGTAACCCGGAGGTGAGTTGGGATGCGCTGAAGATTTACTACATCTCCGGCGTTCCGTACGACTTTGCTCATGCGGGAACGGCGGCGATTTTCAACTTCATCTTCGGAGAAAAGCTGATTCAGAAGCTTGAGCGTATCAAACTCAAATACGGCATCTATCGCTGAAAGGAACGGCAATGACAGTTTTTGTGACCGGCGGCTGTAAAAACGGGAAATCGACATATGCTCTCCGACAAGCCGCCGCACTGAGCGCGCAAGGGCTGCGGTATTATATCGCAACCCTTGTGCCGGGAGACGACGAACAATGGAAATGCGTTCAAAACCATCGCGCAGCCAGATGCGGGATGGGCTTTGCAACGCTTGAATGTCCGACCGGAGTGGCGAATGTGGCGGACGGCAGGGACACCCGCGGCGTTTTTCTGCTCGACAGCGTTACGGCGCTGCTGAACAACGAGATGTTCGCTTCGGACGGCGCCATGGATGCCGATGCGCCAAGCCGGGTGATACGCGACCTTGAACGGTTTTTAAACTCGGTGCGGCATGCGGTTGTTGTCAGCGACTATATCTATTCCGACGGTATGGGCTACAGCGAAACAACGCGGGCTTTCGGCAGGGCGCTGGCAGAAATCGACAGCTTTCTGGCGCAAAAATGTGAGCGCGTCGTCGAAATCTGCGGCGGAATCCCGACGGTTCACAAAGATATTGCGGAAACAAAACATTATGAGGGGTTATTATGCATTTGATTATCGGCGGGGCATGGCAGGGAAAACGGGATTATGCCATGCGGCGCTTCGGCTTTGCAGCAGAAGACATTCATGATTGCGCTTCGGACGGCGCTCCGGACGCGGCTGCGCGCTGTGTCGATCATTATGAGTGCTATCTCCGCGCCTGTGCCGACAGCGGAATAAAACCGCGTCTCGGCTTTGCGGCCGACAGTGTTGTGATCTGTCAGGATATTTTTTGCGGCGTGGTTTCGGCGGATGCGCAGGAACGGGCGTGGCGTGAGCTTGCGGGGCGAACGGTCACCGCGCTGGCGGCGCGGGCCGACTCTGTAACCCGGATTTTTTGCGGACTGCCTGTAAAACTGAAATAGACTATGGAAAAACAGGTGAGGCTATGTGGCTTGTTGCGGTAATTTCAATCGGATTTTTGACAGACTGCCTGATCGGCGACCCGGTGTGGCTGCCCCATCCCGTGCGGCTGATCGGAGGAATGATCTCCGCGCTTGAAAGAATATGCAGGAGCGTTTTTCCGAAAACTCCGGCGGGGGAGCGCGTGGCAGGCGCTGCCATGGCGGTTTGCGTGCTTGTGCTTACCGCCGGCGGAACCTCGGCTGCGCTCTGGGCAGCGGCACAAATAAACCGCTGCCTGGCTTTTGCACTGGCGTGCATTTTATGCTGGCAGGTGATCGCTGCCAAATGCCTGAAAACCGAGGCGATGAAAGTGCAGTGCACGCTGGAAAAAGGAGACCTGTCCGAAGCGCGTCGGCAAATTTCCATGCTGGTGGGGCGTGACACGCAGCGGCTGGATGCCGCGCAGGTGGCGAAAGCCGCCGTGGAAACAGTGGCGGAAAACACCGGCGATGGTGTGGTTGCGCCGTTGCTTTGGCTCATGGTTGGCGGACCG